>CBINIT010000058.1:0-2205 GCA_966250865.1 uncultured Candidatus Berkelbacteria bacterium | reverse complement strand
AGAAATCAACTGAAAAGCCAGCCAGCCAGACCGCAGCATTGGTTGCCGTTCCAACGACCCAGCAAACGGTTCTGCCCATAGGCCCACCAACAAAGAAGTTATACCAGTAGTTCCCCTTTTGCTCGAAGGCTTGAACACATGGGTCTTTTAGGGAATCGAGCTTGCGCACTTTGACACCCCAAATATCGAGCCAGCCGCCGCTGCCTAGATTGATACAGCGTCGCCAGGTGCCTTTTGGAATACCATTATCGAAGGTGCTAGAGTTAGCGGAGCCACTGTAGCCTTTATTGACTTGCGGATAGTTGATGATTTGCGTTTCATCGCAGGCCTTGCCACTTACCTCCGGAACCTTAGGCTCATTATAGACTCGCTGCGTAATGACTTCGCGATACTCGTCGACATTAATTCGCAAGGGTTCACCGATCATGTTTAAGCTTAGCTGCTTTTCATTGCTGAAAACGCTGTTGGCCACTGGGCCGATAACAATAAACTCATCAATTTTTTTCCGATCAGTAAGGAAAATACCTCCTGCCTTGCTGGTATCTTCAACTACAAACCCGACGTTGCCCCCTACATCGATCACAAGATAGACAAGTTCAGGATCGATTCCTCGCAAAGCAAGTGATTCTTTCTCGGTGTCATTAATACTTCCAAGAGCAAAAAAGAAGTAGTTGTTGTCGGCTTGAATTGCGTTAGCAAAGAGGTCAAACGTTGTTGATACATAGGGCAGATATTCAAGGGTAAAGGTCAGGTCGTTTGGCAGTCCGGTTGCCTTCTTGCTAACAATGACAACTGGCGGCTTATCGCCTGGGTCTCCTGAGTTGCCATCCTGAAGGGTTAAGTCTTTTTCGCGTACATTGTCTTGGTTGAAACTATTAGTTACCGTCCCGAAGACGTTGCGGACGCCGATAGTAGTGTAGGCTGATTTAAGCTGGGGGCTGGCGAAAAAGTCGGGACTAAGGGGAGCGAAGACGTATGCTGCCCGTCCTGCCGCACCATAGTTTCGGTTCACTTGGCCAATATAGTGGTCTAAAGCCGAAGCGCCGGTGTAGCTCTTTCTTGGCGCTATATACTCGAGATCGTCTGAATCGAAGTTTTTCTGTCGTTCTTCATTTCGCTTGGCGGCGCTAAGACTAGAAAACTCAGGCTTGAGCCGCTCGGTATTCATGGCATAAAAGCCGTAGATCAATTTATACTTTTTCGATACGACGAGAAATGCATTTGGTCTCGTCTTGAGGGTTGTGTCAAACTGGTACAGCTCCACTTCTTCGTTGTAGGTTTCTTTAAGGCTTCCGCCCGGATTGCTTGCCGTACTATCGCCTAGGCTCAAGTTAAGATCTTCATGGTCAAGGCTCGTATTGCTGTCGTAGAAATTGAAGTAATTGTAGGCAGTAGGGGTTTCTTGGGAGATACACGGCCCTGTCCGCTTATAGTCAGCGTTGGCGCTGAGGTAGCCAGTGTAACAACCAGCGTAGATTTTGGGTAGGCTCGGGTCGGTGTCGCGAGCGGGAGTAAACTTTTGCTCCCAGATTGCGTCCTCGTCTTGACCTTGAAGTGAATATTTAAATTTATGAACGATCGTTTCGCCGTCGCTATCCATGGTGAAGCATTGATGTGAGTAAGGGGGGATGCCAGCGTTAAGGATGATGCCTAAACTAAATACCTGTTTTACGGCGTCATTCTGTTGGTTGAAGTCTTGAAGACAAAGATCGGCCGCTTCAGTCTCTTCGCCATTCTCGCCGGATGTATCTTCGGTTGTTTCGGTGATCTCTGTGCTCTTGGTCGTGTCTGAAGTGGTTCCGCCTGTCGTGCTACTCTTAGCTTGCGCATTCACATATTCAGGAATTACGAAATAACTCATAGCGATAACTACTACGAGAAAAAGGGAGAGATGGCGTGAAAATCGTGAGACCATTGCCCTCCTTGTCCTTCCTTAAAAGTATAGCATGAAACAAACAAAAAAACGAACCGAGCGAGTGGTTCATTTTTCAGGTTTGAGTCGTGCTAACGTTGGAGCTGGGCTAGTAGCTCTTTGGCCGGGGTGTAACTTGGGTCAACTTCAAGGGCCTTTTTGAGGGCAGCAACAGCCTTATTTCTCGACACAAAGGGTTCGTAGCGTTGATTGGCGAGTTCAACGTAGCTATACGCGAGCAAGTACCAGCCATCACGAAGCGTTGGCTCAATGTTAACTGCTCGTTCGAGGGT
>CBINIT010000057.1:0-2208 GCA_966250865.1 uncultured Candidatus Berkelbacteria bacterium | reverse complement strand
ATCGACAAAAGCGACAGGACAAGGATCCCAAGACCAATCCAGACTCGATGATTAACCGCCCAAATCCACGACAAGAAAAAAGCGCCCCAGTTAAACCCTCGCAGCTCTTCAGGCATCGGTCCATTAACCGTTATGGTAGTTTGCGGCATAGCCGCGGTCTCATCTGCCATCACACTCCTTTCAGGCTATCCGCCTGCTTCCTCTTTCTTAATCTCTTCAGCGATTTTATCAGGATCGATCGGCTTCTTCATCGCCTCAAGCTCTTTGTCTTTCTTTTTCGCCAAGCCGAGATGATCATAAATTTCCTCGACCATATGCAGCATCTTTGTCACCTCTTGTTCAGCTTGCATGTTCACGTGGAAGTCGATCTCGCTGCGCAAATCAGTAATCTGTGATTCGCGGTTCTGACTAATCAAGACAAAGACAGAGAGAAAGATAGCTTCAAGCGATACGATCATAGTTAATAGTCCAAAAGGGAAGGGGTCGAAAACGGGGATACCAGGAAAGAAGCCGTTGTTCGCCAAGATCCAAAAAACAAACCAGAAGATATGGAGGACGGCAAAGGTGATACTTCCAAAAAAAGTGGTGATGGTATCAGCAGCCCGCTCCACCATCGTTCGCTGAGCGCGTGCTTTTACGCGGAAACTTTTATAGGCTTGATTCGACTTATCGGCTACCTCAGTTCGTTCAGGGCCAATTACACCATAAATAGCCTCAAAAAATATCTGTATGATGTTGCGTCGTTTTGGCATCTTCCCTCCTCGTGGACACTACGGCCGACGAAGTACGTGATAGCTATAACTATTGAATAGACGAACCCACTCTTCTACTGACAGGTCCTCAGCTCGGACATCAACCGAGATACCTGCTCCTTCTACTATAGCAACTGTCCGGCTTTTTGAAAGGTCGAGTCCACCGGAAAGCGAGTTGGGGAGCTTCTTTCGCTTACCACTAAAGCCTTGTTTCACAAACCAGAAGAATCCTTGCTCTTGGTCAGGGACCAGCAGACGTTTTTCTGGGTCCTTCTCTTTAGTAAGTTTGATGACTGTCGAATCAACTTTTGGCGATGGCCAGAAGGCAGCCGGTGGGACATCGATTACTTTCTCAATCAGACCGTAATACTCTACATATACAGTGAGGATGCCTCGATCAGCCGAGCTCGGCGCTGCCATCAATCGGTCAGCCACTTCTTTTTGAATAAGGAGAACAGCGGTATCAATCACGCTACCTGGCTCAAGAATCTTACGAATAAGCGGGTTGGTTATCTGATAGGGAATGTTGGCAACCATCTTGGCGTAGGGACGATCATCTTTTTTGAGATTGCTAAAGTCGAGCCGCAGGGCATCATCACAAAGTACGTGCACATTGCGCCAGTTATGAAATTCTTCGCCTAATAATCGGCAAAAATCTCGATCAAACTCGACCGTTAGAACTTCGGCTCCAGCCTTCGCTAACGCTTTAGTCAGCACGCCCGGCCCACCCCCAACTTCAACGATAAGTTCATTATCTTTAACATCGCTCGCTGCGATAATCGCATCTAAAATAACCTGGTCGATTAAATAATGCTGACCGAGCTTTTTGTCGGGCCGGAGATAGTATTTGCCTAAGAGTTCAGTAAGTTCTTGCTGCATGTCCGTAGTATAGCCGATTAACAGAGAAAAAGATAGTGAACCATCAGAGATCAGAAGCTAACGAACGATCTCATCAACAAGCGCTACTGCTTCTTGAGCAGCAAATTGTTGAATACGGGCTACGGGAAATGTGACTGGGCTTTGCGTGTTCTTATTGACGGCATAAAAGTTAGGGTAGCGCGTTTCGGTGTGAATGGGGTCAATTTTCAGATAGAGTGGCTTCCCTTTATACGCTTTGTCTATTTGTTCCGTCACCGTGTATGTTGCATCCCACGCATCCCGTGGCTTTACGCCACGAGTGTCATAATAGTATTTGAACGTATTTTTGGCATCAGTAAACCAAGGAGGTTGAGTACTCAATGCTTTTACGGATCGAGGTCGACGAGTAGGGATGTACAGCGTCTGCTGTCGGACATACAGCTCATTAGGCAGCTCAATCTGAATATCTTCATTAGTCACTAGTTCGATATAGTGCTCAAGAAGTGGAGCTTCAAGATTGCGGAGAAAGGCCAGCTCTTTATCTTTTTGGATACTATGGCTGCCTTGCTGATACCGCTTTTCGAGGTTATAACTTAGG
>CBINIT010000056.1:0-2312 GCA_966250865.1 uncultured Candidatus Berkelbacteria bacterium | reverse complement strand
AACAGCGAGCCGCCCAGCACGAGCGTATTGCCTAAGGGCCGAATTTTAGCTGGGCGAATTGTAGGGCCAATTGTTGCAAAAGAATGCTCGTCGTTGCCTCAGCCATTCCCGGTTTCCCTCTTTACAGTTCAGAAAATGGCTTTTCATCTAGTAACGATTGCAAACTGGCAGTTCGCCTGTCTTTTCAACTTGTTGCCAGATGAAATACCGTTCAGCGAACTCCAGATACGGCCCCATAATGTTCACCGCAGGATTGATCGCTTTAGGTGCGTGAACACTTATGAATAGATCCAGGGCCGAAGGGCCAAAAACTGCGCTAAACGTCACGCCTCCCGCATGCCCTTTTTGACCCGTCGTAGCCGAACGGTGAAAGGCACGAATTCGACCGCGCAGACCGCCGTCCCCAATGGTCTTACCGACATAGATCACCTTGTCGGTTTGTCCTTTGGAAATAAGGTATATGCCAGGCCCCATCGGTAATCCGCCACGGTCATTCCATGTGACCCATTCGCTGGTGTGAAATCTTGTCTGCATAATGCAATCCTCGGCTTTTGCACTCGGAGTATTGCATCTGGTCAACTAACAGGAACTTTACATCGATAAACATTCGCGGAAGTTCACACCAATATGCCGGTATGGTGGAAGACGTAGCGATTCTGGTGGGACGACGGCTTAGAGGCATACGGGAAGCGGCTGGTCTCACCCAGGCGGAGCTTGCTGCGCTTGCTTTGAAGTCCGTCGAAACTGTATCGAATTTCGAACGTGGGAGGACAGTGCCGAGTATTCGGACACTTGCGCTTCTAGCTGAGCGGCTTGACTGTTCGATAGCTGACTTTTTTGACCTATCCCCCATAGCACCGCGCCATGATGATCCGTTCGTCGCGGCTGTAAACCTCAAGAGTAAACTTCTGAGCGAGCACGACAAGACGCTCCTCTTTGGAATCCTGGACCTCATGACTAGCCAGTCGCGGGATTAATCCTGACATCGGGTGTTGTGTCATCTTATTAGATGGGTCGTCTTGAACCGAAGGAGACGATCATGACCGACAAGGCACCCGAAATCATCACCCTCAAGGCGCTGTGCGCCGAATTAAAGATCGACCCGAAGGAGGCACGCGAACGCCTGCGTGATGCTGTCCGCGACCCGAAGAAGTACCCGGAGTTGGCGAAGTCGCACAAGCCGCGTTCGCCTTGGCAGTGGCTGAAAGGATCGGGAGGTGAGAAGGAGGTACGGATACTATTGTATACTAAAGACTCCAGCGAGTGAAAATTTCATCACGCCAAATCATCGATTTGCGCGAAAACAAAAGATCCATTACAAAAAATAACCCTTCAACTTAATATATTACGTATTAATTATACGTAATATATTATCTATAATCAGGATACTTTAGAGTGCCTCCCAGTATTCGATCAGTTGTCGACAATACAGCTTACCTCTGAGACCCGCACCAAATTTCCCAATCTCTTTCTTAAAATTCATCGCACGTTGACCGGGCGGGACTGTAAGTAGCAAACTTGGGTATAGCTTAGCGTAATAGCTTACGGCTTCAAAATCTCCAATGAATCTGTGCAGCAAAAAATTGTCCATGGATTGTGCAAAGCGCCATGCCGCACTCCCCAGACGCGCTACAGTCTTCCGCGTAACCTTTTCCATCGGAGCGATCTCGATCTGCCCATGCTCTCTAGATGCCTCGATATCTCTTCCGAAGGCATGGCCGAAGCGATTGCGAATATTGCGGATCTCCTCCAGCTCACTGTGTTTATCCCGCATATCATCAGGAAGTTGTCCAAAAAGGCGCTCAATTGTGGCCAGTCGGCTACTCCAATCCCCTTTAGTGCAGTTCTTAACATGCTCTTCGATGTTAGTCTGCGGACCGGCACCATGCTTCAGTACGTAGGCGCCATCTATAGCTTGGCGAGGAGCGCCGATGAGCACACCCGGGTCTGACAAGATGGCCAATGCCGTCACCGAAGCAAGATAGGTTTCGAGGTTAGATGATATCGTTGTAATGTTACTCAGGTTTACCCAGTTATCAAACGCGTTAAATCCATTTGACCAGTCTTTAACATTATCAAAATTGTCAACACTTGTTGGGCAACCGGAAAATACTACACTTAATTCATCCGACAATTTTGCATCATTTTTCTTTAGGTTTCGATATGTGTAGAATGAAGAAGCCCTGTGGGCCTCTATAATTCTGTATAATTCTCTATTGTATTTTCTGTAAACCTGGAAAGTCCACGTAGACTTATCGTGCGGAATCCATCGATCAAACGGTCTATTGCTTTTGGCCAACCTACCCTCACCT
>CBINIT010000055.1:0-3168 GCA_966250865.1 uncultured Candidatus Berkelbacteria bacterium | reverse complement strand
AGCTCTCGACTTTCCCCCCGAGCGTTTCGCAGGCGAGCTGCATGCCATAGCAAAGTCCAAGATACGGAATCTTGTGATGACGGACGTACTCGATAGCAGCGATAATACCCTCAACCGCTCGAGAGCCAAAGCCACCAGGAACGATAATACCGTCAAACTTCGACAGCTCCTTGAGCTTCTTCGGATTCTTCTCGTATTCTTCAGAGTTTAGCCAGGTAAGAACCGGTTTGCGACCATTGGCCCAGGCTGCATGCTTAATCGCCTCGATCACCGAGATGTATACATCGGGCAGGACATAGTTACCGGTAGTGAAGTATTTGCCCAGCACACCGATCTGGACTTCTTTTTTGTACCCCTTGATTTCATCACTCCACGCTCTCCAGGAGTTGAAGTCGTTACGACGTGCTTTGAGCCCAACTTTTTTAAGGATTCTATTGGCTAGACCTTGGTTGTCGTAGATCACCGGGACTTCGTAGACACTACTGGCGTTTGGCGAGGAGATAATATCTTCAGCATGCACATTACAGAGAATGCTCATCTTCTTCTTGCGCGGTTCATCAACCGGCTGTTCGGAACGAGCGATAATAAAGTCGGCCTGGATACCGGCACCGTTTAAGGTTCGTGATGCATACTGGGTGGGCTTTGTCTTCATCTCACCAAGCTGGGTGGGAATGGGGAGGTAGCTCACCAGTACAAAGAGGACATCTTCAGGGTTTTCATACTTCATGGTTCGAGCCGCTTCAAGGAAGAGGATGTTTTGGTATTCACCAACAGTGCCACCGACCTCAACAATTACAAAATCAGCCTTGGTGTGCGCTGCTGCATTCTTAATCCGGCGAATGATCTCTTCAGGAACGTGAGGAACTACCTCAACACATTTTCCGCCATATTCGAGAGCACGCTCTCGGTTGATAACTGACTGGTATACCCGCCCTGTAGTCATGTAGTTCACTGAAAGAATGTCGGTATCGAGAAAACGTTCGTAGTTGCCAAGGTCCTGATCGGTCTCATCGCCATCGTCGGTCACAAAGACTTCACCGTGCTCAATCGGATTCATAGTCCCAGCATCCACATTGACGTACGGGTCCATTTTGACCGCGGTGACCTCAAAACCCTTACTCTTGAGGAGTCGACCGATGGCCGCTGCTGAGGTGCCTTTGCCAACGCCACTCATCACCCCACCGACTACAAAGATGTACTTGGTTTTTTGCTTCGTCGCCATGACGACTCCTTTACGATCTGTCATTCTTAATTGGAAGGACGAAGTCTGCGCCAGATTGAGAATCGGTCCAATACAGCGAAAGTAACCGATCCTCGATCCTGTTTTGCCTTCGGCTAACCGGTCAAGGATGACAAGCCGTTGATAGACAATTTGAGGCTTGTCAATTAAAAAAGACTGTCGGGGGAACAAGGAGAGCCCGGTAGTCTTCTGGCTTCGCATGTGCGGAGCCCTTTTCACCATAACGAATATTCTATGGGGTGTCAAATAGTTCTTGGACCTGGTTCATTTCTGTAGTACAGTAGTGGTGCAGAGGAGTACATATGCACGAGAAACTATCCCAAGCACGAGAAGCTGGCAAGATCAGCGAAGTAGCAGCGACCAATGCTTCAGCCTGGCTGGCCAATGAACAACTCGCAGGCTTCCATGGTGAAATTCAACGACTGATTGACGAAGCCCAATGGGAAGCGCTTGAAGATGCGTTCTATACCCAGATTGAGTTTGGAACCGCTGGTATCCGCGGTCGAACCGGCCTTGGCTCAACCCGGATCAATGCCTGGACGGTCGGCACTGCCGCGCAAGGCTTAGCTGACTACGTGAAGACAAAAGGGGATGCTAACCGCGGCGTAGTCATCGGCTCAGACACTCGGATCACGAGTCCGGAATTCGTCCAGCTCGTCTCTAACATTTTAACCAGCAACGGCATCAAGGTCTTCCAATTTAAGAACCCACCCCAAGTAGGCATGTTCTCCTTTGCTGTTCGACTCTACAAAGCGCAGGCTGGGGTTTATATTTCGGCAAGTCACAACCCACCAACCGACAATGGACTGAAGATCTATTGGGAGGATGGCGCCCAGGTTCTCCCGCCTCATGATAAAGCTGTCACTGAAGCGGTAAAGCAAGTTTCGACGATCAAAAAGGATAGTCCTAACGAGTCGCTCATCACTTGGATCGATGAAGCCTTTGATGATACCTACCGAGCTCGAGTGCTGCATGAATCGGTCTACGAAGGCCGAAGTGCGAAGATTGTCTACTCGCCTTTCCACGGCACCGGACAGTACGGCGTCTTGCCGACACTGCGCGATGCTGGCTTTGAGGTCATTACTGTCGACGAACAGATGACACCTGACGGCAACTTCCCCAATGTACCAGGCGGTACGCCTAACCCCGAGAACAAGGCTGCCAATGAGCTGACCGCCAAAAAGGTACTCGAAACTGGGGCCGATCTTGGCATCTCCACCGACCCCGATGCGGATCGTCTCGGCTTAGTTGTACCGAAAGATGGCCAGACCGTCATCCTCGATGGCAACCAAACCGTTGCCTTACTCACCTACTTCATCTGTACCGCTCTCAAAGAGCAAGATAAGCTGCCAAAGAATGGTTTTCTCGTTCGCAACCTTACTACTACTAAACTGGTTGATTCAATTGGCGAGGCTTTCGGTCTCACTGTCTACAAAGATGTACCAGTTGGTTTTAAATACATCGGCGAGCTCATGAACAAGTACGAGGACTTTGGTGACCAGCTCCACATCTATAGCGGGGAAGAGAGCTTTGGATCGATCAAAGGATCATACGCCCACGACAAGGATGCCTCATCGGCCGCGCTGATTGCCGCCGAGATGATGAGTTGGCTCAAAGACACCGGCAAGACGGTCTGGGATCTGTTTGACGAAATCTACGCAACGCATGGCTACTTCGATAACCACCTCGTCAATATCTTCTTCGAGGGAGCAAGCGGCTTTGCCAAGATGACGAAACTCATGGATGGCCTGCGCAACACACCGCCGCAACAGATCGGTGAGTGGCCAGTAGTCCGTATGATTGATCGAAAAACGAATGAGATCAAAGATTCATCCGGCGCGGTCGTCGGCAAGGTCGAGGACCATACCACTAACGCCTTGGTCTTTGAACTATCTGAAGATGGCAAGTCGAGTGTCATTATCCGTCCC
>CBINIT010000054.1:0-3251 GCA_966250865.1 uncultured Candidatus Berkelbacteria bacterium | reverse complement strand
GCCATATTACTTTTTGGTTCCTTAGGCTTTTCTTCGATCGTGACAATCTTCTGGCTATCGTTCTCATCGAAAACGGCTACACCGAATCGCTCAGGGTCGGGAACTTCTTTAAGGAAAAGCATGGCGCCATCAGTAAAGTTGCTTACCGCTTGACCGATACTCGCGTCGGTCGTGTTGTCGCCGAGGATGACAGCGACTGAATCGGTGTCGGCAAAAACTTCACAAAGCCCCAGCGCTTGAGCGATACCACCCTCACCTTCTTGGTAAATATATTCTAGATGACGAATGCCTAGCTCCTCACCGTTTTTAAGAACGCGGAGCAAGTGGCCAGCGTGGGGGCCGCCGGTAACCACGGCAATGTCGGTAATGCCGGCGCTGACGAGAGTTTGAAGCGGATAATAGATCATCGGCTTATCGTAAACGGGCAGTAGGTGCTTATTAGTGGCGTGGGTCATGGGATAGAGCCGTGTCCCTTTGCCGCCAGCGAGAACGATACCTTTCATGTGAACCCTTTCATTATTCAATCAAAAAGCGTGCCATCATCATACCAGGTAGCAGGGGAAGAGACAACTAGCTTGTTGCCTGGCATGGTACAATAGTACGTGACGACTAAAGGAGCGGAATTGGCACTCATTAGTAGATTCAAATTAGTACTTATTATCTTGCTTATTGCGATAACTGGCCTTGGAGCCGGTGCTTTTTTTGCCGCCCAGCGAACTGACACGCCCAATCTGGCTCAGTCCTCGCCAGCTGGGACGGTGAGTGTCGAGCCAGTTGCCGACGCTACTGCAAGTGCGGGTCCGAAGGTGGTACCCATTGCTTCAGCTTCTTCGTCGCCTCGTGTCTCAGCAAAGCCATCGCCCACAAAACAGCCGTTTGTCTGGAGTGTTACTATTCGACCCTTTCTTTACCATGAGATGGATAAGAACCGAGCATTTCTTCCTGCACAAATGGATCTAGCAAAAGAGCTCGGAGTTACTTCGGTTCGTGTTGATTACAGCGACAAACAACCATGGATGAATGATTTAGTGCTTGCCGAGGCAAAGAAGCGGGGTATTGAAGTCATCTTCATTCTTCCATTGGGTCCCAACGACACGCGAACCGATCCAAAACTCTACGACAATGCTTATCGCTATGTTTATAATATCGTAAAGAAGTATAAAGATCAGGTTAAGGTGTGGCAGCTCGGCACTGAAGTTGCCACGGTAGCGTTAAAGAAACCTGATATGCAAGGTATTTCTACAGTTGATTATCCAAAAGAAACATATACGCATGTTGCAACCTGGTTAATGGCGGCAACTCGCGCAGTTAAAGACGCTGATCCCGAGGCTCGTCGGATGTTGAATGACCAGTGGATCCATGTCGGTTTCTTTAAGAAGTTCATTGCTGAAGGCGGACAGTTCGAGATTATCGGCTGGAACTGGTTTTCGGATATGGGTGGTAGCAGCCGGGTGGAACAACTCTTGGTCAATAACGACCCAAAGCAGAAGTTCCGTCTCATGGATACCCTCAAGTCCTTTAACAAAGAGATTTGGTTTGCAGAGGTTAATCGTCGTCAAGGTAGTCTTGATGGTAATGAAAAAGCTCAAGATGCTTTCCTTAAGGAGATGGGTCAGTATGCGGTGAAAAATAAATCAGTTCATGGGTTTATTGTGTTTTTGCTTATTGGCGAAGAGGGCTACAGTTTAGTGCATCCCAATCTTGAGGGCATGACCATTCGAGCGAAGAAACCAGTCTTTACCACCTACCAACAGCTGATTCGCCAGCGTACTGACTAAGGGTATGGATTGACAAAATAAACCCACCATGGTAATATATTGGCTATAATCCCATTGGATTTACGTTCTCATCGTTTTAGACTAAGATCTCTTTCGTCCTATTCTCACTAATCTTTTGTTCTCTATGCAAACTATTTTTGACCGATGTGATCTTCTCTTCAAAGCTGTGTTACGGCCTCAGTTTTTATTCGATGGAACGTATTTTCTCTATAGGGAGTAACTAACTGTTCTCAATGAACACGTTGCTTGCTGATCTCATAAAAGGAAGCAAGCACACAAAATGAAAGGAAATTTATGGCAGAAAACGAATCTGCAAAACCAACAACAAAACGAACCCCTCGTCCTCGTACTCAGGCGAAAAAAGAATTAACAGCACCTGCGCCAGAAAAGACGCAAGCCCAGATGGCAACCGACTTTACTCGTATGGGTTCATCGTCGTCAGCCGTCCGGAAGCGACCTGCTGAGCGAGAGCGTACGGCAAAACCAGCCGTTCCTCGAGCTGGTACGGTGAAAGAAGTTATTCGACAAGGCCGTGGTGAGCAAATCCAGCCTATTCGGACTTCTCAACTTGAGATGCCAGCCGATAAGCCAGCTCAATCATCAAGCCGACCTCCCCGAACTCGTGCGTACCAAGAAGGCGACACCTTAGTCTTCGAGAAAACAGCAGCTCGCCAAGAACGCTCCAGTCACCCTCGTCCTCGAGGTGGCAATGGCCGTCCCGATCGTAATGATCGTCGCGATGAGCAGCCAGCGCATTTCGCCATGTCAATGAAAGACATGGAAGATATGGGTACCAATACTCCAGCCACTACCCCTCAACCGGTCAAAACTCTCTCGAAGGGTAAGTCTGGTAAACTTCGCATTATCCCGCTTGGTGGTTTGGGCGAAATCGGTAAGAACATCATGGCTTATGAAACCGACAACGACATTATCGTTGTTGACGTAGGAATGACCTTCCCCGACGAAACCATGCCAGGTATCGACTTAGTTCTTCCCGACGTTAGCTATCTTCAAGAGAACCGAAAGAAGATCCGTGGCCTGGTTATCACCCACGGACATGAAGACCACATTGGCGGCATCCCCTTCGTTTGGCCAAAACTTGGCTGTCCGATTTACGCTTCCGAGTTGACCGCTGGTCTCATCCGAATCAAGATGGAAGAGCATGGTCATCAGGACGTGCCCATGAAGATTATGAAGGCCGGTGAGCATCTCCGTCTTGGCGACTTCGATATTGAACCAGTTCGAGTAACCCACTCGATTCCTGATGCATTCGCTTTCGCGATCCGCACGCCTATCGGGTTGATTGCGCACTTTACTGACTGGAAGATCGATCACACGCCGATCTCTGGCGAACCATTCGACTTTGTTCGCGTCGCCGAACTTTCACGAGAGGGCGTGAAGCTCTTCTTATCAGAGTCGACCAACGTTGAAACACCGGGCTACACGATTAGTGAATCGATCCTCTCTGACACC
>CBINIT010000053.1:0-3588 GCA_966250865.1 uncultured Candidatus Berkelbacteria bacterium | reverse complement strand
GAATACCTGATGGGTTGGCTGGAGGGGCCGGATCGTAAGGAACGGTATTCTTGTTCAGGGTGATATGAACGCTATCGAGCACCTCTTGAGCTTCTTGGCCTGAGATGTTTTTCGACCGTAAATCAACTAAGAGGAGGTGGTTGTCGCTACCACCCGTGACAACTCGGTAGCCTCGCTTAACCAAAGCGTCAGAAAGCGCACGAGTGTTCTTAACGATTTGTTTTGCATATTCCTTAAACTCGTCGGTCATTGCTTCTTTGAAACAGATTGCCTTGGCTGCAGTTACGTGGTCGTGCGGACCGCCTTGAAGGCCAGGAAAAACTGCTTTATCGATAGCTTTGGCATACTCTTTTTTGCAGAAGATGACCGCACTGCGCGGGCCACGAAGGGTTTTGTGAGTAGTTGTGGTTACAACATCGGCAAGGCCAAAGGGTGTTGGGTGAACACCGGCAGCTACCAAACCAGCAATATGTGAGATGTCTGCCATCAGTAATGCATCCACGGATTTGGCAATTTTGGCGAAGCGCTCAAAGTCGATAACTCGCGAATAGGCGGTCGCACCACAGACAATCATCTTTGGCCTATGCTTCTTTGCTAGGGCCTCAACCTCGTCATAATCAATCAGCTCGGTATCTTCTTTGACGCTATACGGAATAAAGTTATAAGCGCGACCAGAAAAACCGATCGGTAAACCGTGCGTGATATGACCACCCATGTCCAGACGCATACCAAGTACGGTATCGCCAAACTCTAGGAGGCCAAAGTAGACGGCGGTATTGGCGGGTGAGCCCGAATAGGGCTGGACGTTTACATGGTAGTCAGTGTTAAAAAGTTTCTGTGCACGTTTAATTGCTAATGTTTCGATGTCGTCGATAACCTGGTTCCCGCCATAGTAGCGCTTGGTCGGGTAACCCTCTGAGTATTTATTGGTTAGAACTGAACCAACTGCTTTAAGGATGTCCTTTGAAACATAGTTCTCGCTTGGGATCAGCTCGATCCCTTCCTTCTGACGCTCCAGTTCTGCTTCAATCAACCGCTCAATTTTTTTGTCGCGCATGGGAGCCTCCAACCTTATTATTTTTTCAATGATTCAAATTCTTTCATCGAAATTGGTTCGCCGGTAGCCTTTGGCCAAGCCGTATCATCGATATGATCCATGACTTTTCCGGTAGTTGGGAACCAATAGTTACGCAGCTGACCGACAAGATAGAGTGAGCCGGTGACGCAGATAACAGTATCTTTTTTGGCCTGGCGCTTGGCGAGCTCGATCGCTGCAGCAGGATCTAGACGAGTAGTAGCTGCCACTCCTTTTTCCTTAATATACGAGGCGAGGACTGCTGTAGATCGTGACTTTTTCTCTGAGAATCGAGTAATAATGAACTTTTCCGCAATAGGTAGTAGCGGCTTAATGGTGTCCTCAAAATTCTTGCCCTTTTTCATGGCGAAGACAAAGACGATCTTCTTCTTGCGGAACAGACGACGCAGCGTGCCAGCAAGGGCTTTTGATTTTGCTGGGTTATGGGCACCATCAAGTATGATGAGTGGCTCTTCTTGAACTACCTCAAGGCGACCTGGGATGAAGGCGCGGGCGAAAGCAGTACGGATTGCTTCATCGGGTATCAACCAGCCTCGTGAACGGAGGACTTGGGTGATGTAGAGAACATAAATTGCATTGGTAACTTGATGACGGCCAACCAATTTGAGGTGAAGGTCGGCAAACAGATTGTCGAGCACTTCGGCGGAAAGGATGCTTCCTTTTTGGCCAAGCATGCGAGCTTGTAGCTTGTTCTGCTCACCAATCACAATGCATTGCGTACCGACGTCAGCAGCTCGCTGTTTAAAGATGTCGATGACGCTTGGCTGAATGGCACCGGTAATAAAGGGGATGCCTGGCTTGATGACGCCGGCTTTGACCATGGCAATTGCTTCAACGGTTTTACCAAGGAGACGAGTGTGGTCAAGGTCGACATTGGTGATCATCGAAACGAGCGGACGAATAACGTTGGTTGGGTCGTATTGACCGCCCATGAAGGTTTCGACTACGGAGATGTCTACCTGAGAACGTTTGAAGTGAAGGGCGGCGATGGTGTAGAGAAGTTCCTGGCTGTTATAGGCCCCAAAGGATCGAGTAGATTCGACTTTGAGAGCGGCTGTGAAGGTTGTTTCTACAAGATCAGCAAACTCTTCTTCGGAGGGCATGATGCCATTGATCTGCATGCGTTCTCGAGGGGTTTGAAGATGGGGAGTGGTGTGGAGTCCAACCTTATAGCCAGCGGCTTGGAGTACTTCAGCGCAGAGTGAACTCGTTGAACCTTTCCCGCTCGTTCCGGCGATATGGACGGATGGGCTAGCTGGATCAATTCCAAGCTCTTCAAAGAGTAATCGCATGCGTTCAAGACGAAGATAGATTGGATAGAGCTTATCGCGTTTGCTTGCGGTTTCAAGTGTCGTAATGGCTTGTTCGTATGTCATTGCTTATTCCTCTTGGTAGCCACCAGTAGAACCAATTCCACCTCGACTAATATCCTGCATGGTAGTTACCTCATTCCACAGGGCGCGGTCTGTTCGTAAGAAGATGCCCTGCGCAATGCGCTCACCTTTGGTAACGGTTACTGGCTGATCTGTTGTGTTCTGCACCTGAATAAGGATCTCGTCTTCCTCGCCTGAATAGTCTTGATCGATAATCCCCATTGAGTTCGGCATCACTAAGCCTTTTTTCTTGGCGAGCGAACTACGGGGCGCCAGGATTAATACGTGCTCGGGTGGAGTCTCAATAATAAGGTTGCTTGGCAGTAATACGATTTCTCGAGGTTGGATAGTCTGTTCTAACCGACTATACATATCAAAACCACACGAACCTTCAGTTATATATTCTGGTAGCGGCAGGGAGGTATCGATTCGTTTGATTTTGACCGGGAGATTACTCATGGACTACTTTTCCTTACCGTTAAAGTTTCGCCACATCTGGCTCGCCTGCGGTTCCTTGGCAAACTTATATTTGCTGTTCAAACTCTTCTCGCCATAGGCATTTTCAGCCGGTGAGGAAAGTGGTTCAAAGGCCATTTGAGCAATTGGCATCTTATAGTAAAGCATGACAGGAAGTGAGCCAATATTCGAAAGTTCCAGAGTCATGTTGAGCTCATTACCAGGATCGAGGTAGCCGGCAGTGGCATGAACAATGATACCGAGTCGTCCAAGTGAACTCTTTCCTTCAAGCCGACCAACCATGTCCCGTCCAACTCCTGTTTTTTCGAAGACTTTACCGAGTACAAACTCGCCAGGGTGAAGGATGAATGGTTCATCGTCGGCAATAGTCACTTTTTTCATGTAGTCATCGACTGGTTTTTTGACGTCGATATAAGCATGGCCACCGCGATTAAACACCAGAAACTCACGATCCATATGAAGATCGTAGGAGGCAGGCTGGAGACATTGTTCATCGTACGGGTCGATGGTAATTCGACCTTCACTAATGGCCTGTTTGATGTCTTTATCGGAAAGAATCATGGGGTGCCTCCTCAAAGTTTCCACTCTCACGTTCAAGCGAGGTGAGTGGAAATTAATATATTCTTTTCACACTATACCATA
>CBINIT010000052.1:0-3772 GCA_966250865.1 uncultured Candidatus Berkelbacteria bacterium | reverse complement strand
CTATCTGCTGGAGTACGGCCTTATAGGCATGGGTATTGTGCATCGCTCCCGAGAGCCAGAGATGCTCTACTCTATAGTGGCCCAAGATCTCATCGAGCCCACCAATATGATCTTGATGATTATGGCTTACGATGAGTAGCTCGATGGTGCGATCGGTGATCGGCATGTAACGTCCGAGCTGCGAGAGTACTCGATCATCGGGTCCGGCATCAACAACGATATCGTCACCGCTGGGTAGTCGAAAGTAGAGCGCATCTCCCTGACCCACATCGAGAACGCGCATAACCAACTGCGGCGGCTCGCGCTTAATAAGAAAGGTTGTGATACAGATAATAAGGCAGGCGATGGCAAGAATAAACCAAAGTCGTTTCATACAGCCTTTGCTGTTTTATGTGGCTTGAGTAGTAGGAGAAGTCCATAATAGAGGACAAATAACCAGATAGGAATGTTGACTAAGGGTAAGCTGGCATGAGGCAGGGCGCTAATGCCGGCGGCAACGCTAATGGTGAATCGAAGGGGTACGTCAACTAAAATACTTAGTATAGTGCCGGTGACTGGAAGCATGGTGTTTGTAACAATTGCGATCAAGCCGAAGAGAGTAAGAAAGGGGATGACCGGTCCTACGATCAAATTAGCTGGGAGCGTATAGAGTGAGAAAGTATTGAAGTAGTAAGCGATAATTGGCCAGGTCGTGAAGCTTGCAGCGCTGCTAGCGGCGATACTGGTACTGATAATCGGCGGAATACGACAGTTGCGAAGCCAATCGTCTAGTGGCTCTGCAAATAGTATTAAGCCAAGAACTGCTGCGAAAGACAATTGAAAGCCAATGTCGTAGCGAGTGATTAAGGGGTTCTGTAGGGTCATGATGGCGCCTGTTACGACAAGTAGCCGAAACAGCTGAGCACGTCGACCGATGAAGCGTGCAACTGCAAGGAGTAACGCCAGTATCCCTGCTCGCACAACTGAAGCTGATGCTCCCGTAAATACGACGAAGCAAAGGGTAAATACGATGGCGATAATCAGGTTCGCCCGTTTGCCAAGACGACGTGTGTTCTCGGTGATAATACTGATGAGAAGATTTACGTTGTAGCCTGAAACGGCAATAATATGGCTCAACCCCGCAACCTTGAAAGAATCCAGTATCGATGACGGGAGGCCAGTCTTGTCTCCAGCAATAATTCCCGCAAGAAGCCCGGCTTGCGGATCGAGTAGGAGCTGGTGGACCGACCGGTCAAACTGTGATCGTGTCGTAAAAATATATTTTTCAAACCAGGAGAGTACAGCCGGTGTACTGGTTGTTATTTGAGGAAATGGGATATTAGCAAAGACATGTTGCCTGGCCTGGCTCAACAGATAAAATGCATTCTCACTTATCAGCTTCTCCATTGTGCCATCTAAAGTTATCTGCGTACCCGGAGGGATCTCAGCATCTTGGCGCGATAGTAGGAGCTGACTGTACCACCCGTCTTGCATTCGCGCGGCGTATTTAACGTATCGATCATACTTTACTGGTTTCTCTAGGATAGTCACTGTAAGGTTGTTCACTGTTCCGTAGGGAATATGGGGAGTAATTATCTTCAAGTACCAATTATGGTAAAGACTACCGCTCATAAACAGAAAACAGAGAAGCATTAGCGAGCCAAGTAGTGAGGTTTTTCTTGCGATGAATATCCCAATAGATATTCCAATGGCGACCCCTATGTTTTGCGGGTTTGGAAAGATGACCGGCCAGGCCGTTCCGGCAAGCCAGGAAAAAACCCCTGCGAGAAAAATACGCGAAGGCGTAAATATGCCGTGACGAACCGGCGCATATACTACGGCTGGTAGACCTATCTCTTGACTCATGGGCTCATTTATGTCCTAATTAAGACTAACAATCAAAAATGAATTCATCATTAACATTTTTTTCAGACAACGAATATTTTGGAGGCGTGATGGCAGCTAAGAAGCAACAGCAACCTACTGAACCAGAAGAGAAAAATGACCGAGCCCAAGAGCTTGAGGCGCAGCTCATGCGTGTCGCGGCAGACTTTGATAATTTTCGTCGTCGGACCGAAGAGGAAAAGCGACAGCTCATCAGTTTAGCTCAAGCCAAGACCCTTCTTGAACTAACGCCTGTTCTTGACAACTTTCGTCGTGCCACAGAACACCTACCCACTGAACTCCAGGGTGATAACTGGGTAATCGGTGTACTCTATGTTGAAAAGCAGCTCGAGCAGATCTTTGAGCAATTTGGTGTACAGAAGATTAAAACCGTGGGTGAGCTCTTTGACCCTAAGCTTCATGAGGCGATTAGCGCAGAAGCGAGCGAACAGCCGGCTCAGACTATTATTGCTGAGATTGAAGGCGGCTACATGCACAATGGACAGGTCTTGAAGCCTGCTAAAGTTAAGGTTAGTGCTGAGAAGTAGTACTGCGCTGGAAATTTTGTATCGCCAGACCTTGACAAAAATGTAAAGTTTTCTTTACAATAGATCTGATCACAAAAGACTAATGATGTGGAGGATCTATGGGTAAAATTATCGGTATTGACCTTGGTACAACGAACTCAGTCGCTTCCGTTATGGAGGGCGGCAAGGCTAAAGTTATTCCTTCGGCTGAAGGGCCAGCGATTGTTCCTTCGATTGTCGCTGAAGCTAAAAATGGTGAACGATTGGTCGGGCAGCTGGCGAAGCGTCAAGCCATTACCAACCCTGAAAATACCATCTACTCAGTGAAACGCCTTATGGGACGCCGTTTCGACGACGATGAGGTGAAGCGAACCCAGAAAATGGTTCCTTATGAAATCGTCAAAAGCGACGCTGGTATAAAGGTTAAGATGGGGAGTAAAGAATATACTCCACAAGAGGTCTCAGCCTTTATCTTGCAGAAGATTAAAGCCGACGCTGAAGCCTATCTTGGCGAACCAGTAACTGATGCGGTGATTACTGTTCCTGCGTACTTTAACGATGCGCAGCGTCAGGCAACGAAAGATGCCGGAACCATTGCTGGCTTCAATGTCCAGCGCATTATTAACGAACCAACCGCTGCTGCTTTGGCCTATGGTCTCGGTCGCGAAGAAAAGAAAGATCAGAAGATCGCTGTCTACGACTTTGGTGGTGGTACGTTCGACATTACTATCTTGGAAATGGCTATTACCGGTGGTGAATCCAGCTTTGAAGTCCTCTCAACAAATGGTGACACGCATCTTGGCGGTGACGATATCGACCAAGCTGTCATGAACTGGATTATCGGTGAGTTTAAGTCGGCTGAAGGTATTGACCTCTCAAATGATCGTATGGCGCTGCAGCGTATTAAAGAGGCGGCGGAAAAGGCGAAAATTGAACTCTCGCAGACCCAGTCAACAGAAATTAACCTGCCATTCATTACGGCTGACGCGACCGGACCAAAGCACTTAGTGCTGACGTTGAGCCGAGCAAAGCTCGAACAGCTTGTTGGTGAGATTGTCGAAAAAACCAAGCCAATCTGTGAAGCAGCGCTTAAGGATGCCAAGCTTTCCGCCTCAGATATTGATGAGGTTATCCTGGTTGGTGGTATGACCCGCATGCCATTGATCCAAAAGACGGTTCAGGACGCATTTGGCAAAGAGCCGAACAAGGGCGTTAACCCCGATGAAGCCGTAGCGGTAGGAGCTGCGATCCAAGGTGGTGTTCTTGGAGGAGAAGTCAAAGACGTTCTTCTGTTGGACGTTACTCCTCTTTCCTTTGGCATCGAAACCCTTGGTGGCGTTATGACGAAGCTGATTGAGCGTAATACCACGATTCCTACTTCA
>CBINIT010000051.1:0-3939 GCA_966250865.1 uncultured Candidatus Berkelbacteria bacterium | reverse complement strand
AGGAACCCGATCCGAAGATCAACGATACGCTGACGATTCCGACAATTAAGAAGAGGAGTAAGCTGCCAACCTTCGCGACTGATCTTGAAAATGGAACTGCCAGTGGCATTCGGCTGACCGGTACTGGCGAACCAAACTATACAATGAATGTGAAATTTAGTCCCTCCCTTGGTGAGGCAGGTGAGCTTGCGTCCGTGGCAGCCGATGCTACTGGTGCCTGGACGGTTGATCTCGAAAAGCCAGTAAAGGTAGGGTTTTATACTGTAACGGTTCAGGGCCAACAGGAAAAAGTCCTTACTCCTGTTTCCGAGCCTAAGAAGTTTGAAGTCAGCATCGCTGACGGCGGAAAGATTGGCTTTATCGATCAACATGATGCTGTCCCTTCGCCTGTGCCCACTCCTTCTCCAACGAAAAGTGCAGTCCAAGGTTCACGAATTGCTAACCTCAACTTGATATGGCCACTTGCCGTTGCGCTTGGTGGAACCGGTCTCGTTGCCGGCATTGTTCAGTGGCGCAAGCGACGCAAGTCCTAGCTTTTTGTCCCAGGTTTACGTTAGGGAAAATATAGGTTAAAATGGGCGGGTTAGACACTCTCCTTGAGTGCTTTCTCGTGGTTAACCGTAGAGGAGCCGTATGCGGATTTTACTTGCTGGTGGTGCTGGATTTCTTGGTTCACACCTCGCCGATCGTTATGCTAAGGACCATGAACTCGTCATTGTCGACAATCTCTCCACTGGCCGAAAAGCGAACATCAACCATCTTCTTGAGCTTCCGGAAGTTCAGTTCATTGAAGCAGATATTACTAAAGAGCTTCCTGCTACTGTAACCGAACAGGCCTACGATATTATTGCCAATCTCGCCTCTCCTGCCAGCCCGCCACGATACCAAGCTCTGGCGCTCGAGACGTTGCATGCAGGATCGGTCGGGGTAGAACAGCTATTAGGGCTAGCTCGAAAAAATAACGCCCGCTTTTTTCATACCTCAACCAGCGAAGTGTATGGTGACCCGCTTATCCACCCACAAACCGAGGAGTATAAGGGTAATGTCAATTCCTACGGTCCGCGAAGCATGTACGACGAGAGCAAACGGTACGCTGAGGCATTGATCTACAGCTATCGGCAAAAGTACCAACTTAATACGGGTATCGTCCGTATCTTCAATACCTATGGTGCCCGCATGGATCCGGCTGACGGACGTGTCGTTTCCAATCTCATTGTTCAAGCGCTGACGAAGCAGCCCCTGACCATCTATGGTGACGGAAAACAGACGCGCAGTTTTTGCTATGTTGACGACCTTATCGATGGGTTTGAGCTTTTCATTAAGTCGGACCTTGAAGGTCCAATAAACCTGGGAAACCCCTACGAGTTTACGATTGCGGAGCTAGCGGAAAAAATTCAACACGAGATCGGCCCGGAAGTGACGATTGTGACGAAGCCCCTGCCGCAAGATGACCCCTCGCAACGCCAACCTGATATCGCAAAGGCGAAGCAGCAGCTTGGCTGGGAACCAAAAATTCAACTTGATGAAGGATTGGTAAAAACGATAGAGTATTTTCGTAATGAAGTAATGAACAGCAATTCTGGAGGAACGCAATGAAAATCACGATGATCGGTGGCGTTGGATATGTAGGCTTAGTCAGCGGGGCTTGCTTGGCTGATCTTGGTAATGAAGTGATCTGCACCGGACGCGACCAGAAGAAGATTGATGATCTCAAGAAGGGCATTAGCCCTATTTACGAACCCGGCCTTGAACAGGTTCTTGAGCGCAATATTAAAGCGGGTCGGCTTGATTTCACTACCGATAACACTGCGGCTGTCCAGGCCTCTGACATTATCTTTTTAACTGTAGGTACGCCTTCAGCGCCAGATGGTTCAGCTGATCTCTCGCAGATCGATACCGCCGCTGCCGAAATTGCCGAGGCCTTAAAGGCTGAAAGCACCAAGCGCTATCGAATTATTGTCAATAAGAGCACCGTTCCGATTGGGACGGGCGATCGAGTTCGCAAGATTATTGCAGACATCTACGATGGGCCGTTCGATGTCGCCTCAAACCCTGAGTTCCTGCGTGAAGGTTCGGCAGTCAAGGACTTTTCGGAACCCGATCGAGTAGTTATTGGTGTTGATAGCGACAAGGCGCGTGAAATTCTTCAGGATCTTTACGAGCCACAGCGAGCGCCGATCTTGATGACAAATATTAAAACCGCCGAGATGATTAAGTACGCATCGAACTCCTACTTAGCGACTTCAATTTCCTTTATCAACTCGCTGGCTAAGCTCTGTGAAGTGGTCGGTGCTGATGTAACCAAAGTAAGCGAGGGGATGCGCTACGACGCTCGTATCGGACAACGAGCTTTTCTGGATGCGGGAATCGGATATGGTGGGGCTTGCTTTCCTAAAGACGTAAAAGCATTGGTTCATATCGGCCAAGAAAACGGAGCACCGTTACCGCTCCTTGAACAGGTTGAAGCAGTGAATGAAGCACAAAAAGCCTATATGCTGCCCAAGATTGAGAAAGAACTGGGTGATCTTGCGGGGAAGAAGATGGCGCTTTGGGGGCTCGCCTTTAAGCCGAATACCGACGATATGCGCGAGGCGCCGAGTGTTGTGTTGATTAAGGCGCTCCAGGAACGCGGCGCAACAGTGGCTGCCTATGATCCAGTCGCTATCGAAAATGCCAAACAACTCGCGCCAGACGTTAGCTACACCGAAGATGCACTTTCAGCCTGTGAAGGTGCTGATGCGCTGGTTCTGGTTACCGACTGGAGTGAGTTTAAAGGCGTTAGTCTTGAGGCAATAAAGCATGCGTTGAAGCAACCGGTTGTCTTTGATGGACGAAATATGTTCGATCCTGAGGATATGCGACAACAGGGCTTTACGTACCATGCCGTTGGACGCTAGACGTCTGACATCGTGATTGGGCTCTGATATACTACTATTATGCAGCATGTAACAAGCAGGCCATATTTTACCTGGATCTTAGGATTTGCCTTTATCTTGGCGGTTGCTTTTTTTGCCTATCACTATGCGAGGCTAACCAGCTTCCCGATCGGTGATGACCCAGCAGTTCACATTGAATCAGTTCAAACCGCTTCCTACGGCACATTGCTTCATAGCCGCTACCCGCTCCCGCTTCTGGTCTTTAAGGCGCTCTATGGTATTGGTCATATTGAAGTTGGGCAACTGTTTGTCTACCTCATTTGTACGTTTTTGTTTATCGCAACCCTTAGCTTTACCTGGTTAGCACGTACGATTACTGGCAGCTGGTATGCTGCAATGCTCGCGGGGATTTTTTTCATTTCTGCTCGGTGGGTTAACGATGCCTTGCGGATGGGGTTACTTGCGGAAGTATTTGGCTGGACCATACTCTTTCTTACGTTACACGCGTTTATCCGACGTCGACTCTGGCTTACCTTGCTCATGTCTGTCGTGCTGGCCTTCTCTCATCCCTTTGGTGCAGTGGTCTTTGGCCTGGTAGTGCTGCTGTACTATCTGCTTGGACTATTCCATGAGGAAAAAGAAGAAAAGCATTTCTTGTGGTGGCTATTTGCTGGCTATGGCGTCATGGGACTGGCCGCATACCTTATCCGCCCTGAGTTAGTGCGGTCGTTTGTTGACTTTATTAGTACTGATCCGGCTGGCTGGGGCAACCGAACACTCTGGCAAATACTGGCCGGCGACGATACCCGGCGCTTACTCATACCGCTTCTTGCTATGGTCGGGATGGGCGTGGCTTCGGCACGAATTGCTGAGTCTGGTATTCGAATGAGCTACCTCCTCGTTTTTATCGGCCTCTTCTTCTCACTAAACTATCTGTTTGGCATCAATTTCATCCCGTTTCGTTTTTATGTTTATCTCGAAATGGGACTTGCTTTATTTGCTGGTGTCGCACTCTATGAATTGCTTAGTGGTATGCGGCTTACTCGAGAGCTAGCTGTAGCCA
>CBINIT010000050.1:0-3961 GCA_966250865.1 uncultured Candidatus Berkelbacteria bacterium | reverse complement strand
TAGGTACGTGATGAGCGGACCGGCCCTACTGTTTGAGGAAGCTTCGGGCCAAAGATGGCAAGGAAGCGAGTGATGCCGCCTTCGGCGATTGCTTCATAAACCACCGCAGCATCAGCAAGGCCAGATTGTGGTCGGGCATCGACATGGTTTTCAATCATGACGCCAAGGGCATGACGATTAGCAGCGGCTTCATCTTCGTACTCAACACCGTCAAGTGGCGACGTATACATCTTTTTCTTCTCGACCTTGGTTGTTGGATTAAAGAGGCCAAGTCCTGCCTTTTGAGTATCTGGTTCTTCTGATCCATTCTTTTTACTGGCAACAGTGTAGCGGTACGCTAGGCTGGCAAAAATCGCGACAACGAGTACACCTACAAAAAGAGAGCCAAGTACCTTAGGCTCTTTTAATTTTTCAAGACTATTGGCTAGCTTTTCCTTGAATGACGATGTTTTTGGTTCCATAACCCCTCCCTATTTAGTAGTACTACGGTAGCAGATTGGTACCGATTTAGCAACCTGAATAAGCTCTTTAACTTCAATCGTTTGGCGCGCCTGAAGGGATTTGACCGGCAAGCCGGCCTGGGCGCTGCGCTTGCTCGCGCCCGTTCAAACCCCTACTATTTTATTCGCCAAGTAATAACGCCGATCTGACGATCGACATTCTTACTTGGCGCGCCTGAAGGGATTTGAACCCCCGACTTTCAGCTCCGGAAGCTGACGCTCTATCCACTGAGCTACAGGCGCACGTAGCTCACACTATACCTAATCAAAGACGAGAGATCAATTTGTGGCACCGATGACAACTAAGATATCGTAACTCCCAATGCCATCGGTTGTTTCAGAAATAATACCGCCACTGACAGCCTGAACTTTGTTAGCCGTGTCGATAAAACCGGGCTTATGGTAAATGGTGGTTTTCTTAACGGTTCGGCTCTTGTAGTTGCCGACGCTAGCTACAACAATATCGGCCGCGGCCAACTTTGAGCGAAGCGTTGCGGCGGCGCCAGTTTGGTTGGTGCCGTTCAAGACCTGAATTTTCGCTGGTGTGGTAGCAGCCGGTACGGTAGGAGCTGTCGATGTTGTCGCTGCACTAGGTGTTGTTTTAGGGGTAGTGCTCGCCTTAGCCGTTGGACTGGGAGTTGTTTTGGCGGCTGGTGAGGCAGATTTAGTTTCACTACCTTCCTTCTCAATAACTAACCCTTGCTGTGGCGAGAGTGCTGGGCTAGGAGTAGATTCAGTATCTGACTTTTTCGTCAATCCAGCCAAAAAGTTTGGTGAGATGACACTTGCACCAATTACAAAGAAGACAATAAAAAGTAAGACATAGAAGAACGCCATCTCAACTCGAACTTTTCGTTTCGGCTTATCTTCTCGTGGTTTATCTCCCTCATCAAAAGGAATACGACTTTCCTCTTCTTTCGGAGCTGTATTCACTTTATGGACGAGATCAAATGCTTTGGCCATAGTACTAGCATACAAAACTTCTAGGACGATGGCAATTTGAATCGATACAGCAGTTCGGCATCTGGGCCTGCGTAGTCCACACCAATTCGCTTACTAGCCTCGGTTTGGGGCGGTACAAACTCAACCGGTCGAAAAATTTGGAGCGGCGGGAATGTAAGATCATGGGTATTGTATTGTTTATCTATACCATAAGACTTGCAGACTAAGCCCGGCCCACTTGTTTTACCGGCTAGACCTTCAAGAGGTCGAACGGCTCGAATCAGAACGGCAGCGCCGGAACTTGGCGTATCGCAAACGACGTTGAAACAGTAGTAGCCACCATAGATAAGGTAAACATAGGCTCGACCGGCCTCACCGAAGAGCGGTTCGGTTCGCTTAGTAAGACCCTTATGCGAATGCGAAGCTCTGTCCCCTATTCCAGGATAGGCTTCTGTTTCGATAATCTCTCCTACCTTCCCTCCGTTATCTGTCTCTAAAACCAGATAACATCCAATGAGCGACTTTGCGACATCAAAAACTGATTGCTCGTAGAACGGTTTGGTGAGGTGTTGAAGTTGTGTAGTATCTACCATCGAAGCTTAGGAATGGGCTTGAGATCCGAGGCTACGGCCTGGCTCATCTCGGTTTTTGGGGCTGGCGTTGTTGGTTGTGTCGCGTTCTTGTGAAGGGTAATCTTACCAGTCTTAATATCGGTATGGAGCACGAGCTCGTCGCCCTTCTTCCATTCAAGCTGGTCTATGACCCACTTGGGTAATGTGACGCACATCGAATAGTTAGAGAACTTGATGAGCCGTCGCTTCTCAGTACCACGCTTAGCCATTGCCCCTCCTTAAGACAACTGGTATGTCGATTTCTCTCAGTATATACCGTTATCGATGGGCGTGTCTATGGCTGCATAATGTAACGGTGACTAAATGCGAGTACCAGGCCTGTGATGGCCGCAGCGAACAACGTGCCGCTAATCACTTGATATAGTGTGTGACGTTTTCGTAGTACGCGAGCCCAACCAATGAGTGGAACAAGAAAGACAAAACTGTACCAATAAGGACTGGCAAGGTAGCCAAGTGTCATGGCGGTAAAAGTTGCGGTTGCGGTGTGGATGCTCACTTTTGTCCAAAAGTTAATCGTCCCTAAGATGACTTCATTGGCTAAGAGTACTAATGTCATCACGAAAATAGGTCTCGGGGCATTGATCTGGTCAAGGACAATAATCGCTCCAAGCGCACCAACGATCATAAGTACGTAGGGCACGAGTCGCGCTTCTCGATCGATCATCTCAAGCATCTCTGAAACGTCACCTTTAAAATAGACAAACATATAGAGCGCTGCCGGGAGGAAGGTGATGACGGCTAAGAGTACCAGGTAAAAAAGCTGCTGACTAATTGTGCCTACCGACTGCATAACAACAGTAAGTAAACCAAGGGTACCAATAACAATCGGATGCGTTACTAAGGCAACTAATGCCGCGAAGGTTTCTTGGGCGGTAGTACGTGTGAGCAATGTTCTCTGCATGGTCTCAAATGACTACTGGTGAAACTTTCGAATCACTCCCCTTACCTTTCCTTGGATGACGACGCGCTTCGTTCGAATTGGTTGGTAGCGGCCGTTAGCTGGTTGAAGTCGGATGTGATCTTTCTCTTTGTAGAAGCGTTTCAGGGTAACATTCGATCCTTCAACAAGAGCAACCACAATATCGCCATTTCGAGGAGTGCCTGTTTGTTCAATAATAACATAGTCGCCATCGAGAATACCATCTTCGATCATAGAATCGCCACGCACCTTGAGAGCAAAGACATTGCGACCCATCATGTCCTTAGGTATATCGATAGTTTCCGAGGTCCGGATGGCCTCAATTGGTAGTCCAGCAGCGATCGCACCAAGGAGAGGGATTGAAAAGGTGCGCTCATCCCAGGTAGGCGTAAGCTGGATGGAGCGAGCCATATTCTCTTCGTTCTCAAGGTAGCCTTTAGCCTTAAGGGTATCGACATGCTCGGCTACGGTTGCTACCGAAGAGAAACCGAAATGGTCAGCAATTTCTCGGTAACTTGGTGCATACTCATGCTTCCCAATAAAACCACGAAGGTAATCGAGAACTTCCTTCTGACGGCGAGTAAGACTTTCTGGCATTCGGCCTCCTTCGTTAGTTAACTTAAGAAATATTTCATTCGTATTTAGCATACCGAACGAAGACCGAACATGTCAATTGTGGACAAATAGAACCTAGGGTTATGCCGCGAGGCGGTCTTTAATCGTCTCTTCAAGGATATCAAGTGGTACGGTATCCTGAACACCAGTTTTCATGTCTCGAATGATAACAGCCTTATCAAAAACTTCGCGGGTACCAATGATAATAGCAAAAGGTACCCCGAGCTTATCGGCGTATTTCAGTTGTGACTTGAGACTTTCCTTAGAGAAGGCACCTGTAGCGCCAACGTTCCAGCTGTTGAGCAGCTGCATGGCATGGAGACCAGCTTTCTTTGCCTTTTCGCCCAGTGGGA
>CBINIT010000049.1:0-4010 GCA_966250865.1 uncultured Candidatus Berkelbacteria bacterium | reverse complement strand
GGAAACAACATCAGGAAAAAGGATGGGATAAGTAATAATGAGTTTCCTCCTGCCAACACCAGATCACATTGGCATCGCCAAAACCAAAGAGCTATACTTGAAAAAGTACGGTAAAGTTTTAAGTGATGGTGAAGCAGGAGAAATTCTTGGAAAGGTTATGAGGTATATTTACCTTGTAAAAGAGACATGCTCAAGTACGCTATCTACACCCGAAAATCCGACGACGATAAGTCAGTAACCGAAAAGTCGATCCGTGAACAGCTGGAAGAAGTCCAGACTGTTGTTGATCGTGAGCATTTAAACGTTGTGAAGAAATTTGAAGAGAGTAAGTCCGCAAAGAAACCGAACAACCGGCCCCTCTATCGCGAGATGATCACCATGATCGAAAATGGTGAGATTGACGCCATTGTTTGTTACCACATCAACCGCTTAGCTCGGAATATGGAAGAAGGCGGTAAGCTCGTTCAGCTCCTCATTGACGGCACGATCAAAGAGATTCGGACCCCATATGGTGTTCATAAGTCTGGCGATAACATTATCGCTATCGTCGTTGAGTCGGCTCAAGCCACTCAATATAGCCTGGACCTTGTTAAAGCAGTCACTCGTGGAATGGATGGCAAGTTAAAGCGAGGCGGTTGGAATCATATTGCACCACAAGGCTACTTAAACGCCCGCGATCCCCTCAATCCTGACGTTGGTATTATCGTCAAAGACCCACAACGTTATGACCTTATCCGCAAAGCGTGGGATATGGCGCTAACTGGTGCATACACTATCGCCCAGATTACCTATACGCTCGATAAAGTTTGGGGTTACCGACGTCGACAGACCAGAAAGACGGGTGGCGGTCCCCTGTCTGATACGGCCGTCTCTGAAATATTAAGTAATATCTTCTACGCCGGTTTTGTTCGCAGCAAAGGACAAACCTATAAAGGTCAGCATTTCGATATTGCCATGGTGACTCCGGACGAATTCGCTCGAGTCCAAGAGATCCTTAATAGAGTTCCGGCGCAACGGGTCTCCAAGCATAACTACCCATATACCGGTCTCATGGTCTGCGCCTACTGTGGGCAGCAAATCACCGCTGAAAGTAAAACCATCAAGAGCAATGGCAAACGATGGGTTGGCTATCACTGTGCCGACACCTATAACCGTTGCACGCAACGGGGTATGTCGGAAAGCTTCGTAGATACCGAAATTGCAAACAAGCTAGAGAGTATCACCATTGACGAAGAGCTTTGCGATATTGCTATTGATAATATTTGCCGCAGCCTAGAAGTACAGATTAAGCCACTTGAAACAGTTTACGCACAGCGTCATGATTCATTAGATGAATGTGAAGAGAAGCTAACTAATCTTACCAAGATGTGGCTACGCGGTTTAATGCGCGACGAAAACCGCTACAAAGCCATGGAAGCCGAGATCATGAAAGAAAAGAATAACTTAATCGTCCAAGCCGAAAAAGCTCAGGCAGAGCTCGCCAAAGCCCGTGCTAATGCTATTGCCGCTGGTAACTTCATTAAGTTTGCTCGAACCGAATTCATGATCGCTGAGCCTGAACGCAAACGAGAGATCGCTCACTCCTTAAGTTTTAAATATTTGTTCTATGGACACGAGAAAAAGTTGGAAATCGAAGTCCACCCCATCCTCACCGAAGTCGTTAAATTTATTAAAGAAAATGAACCAGCGCTCGAACTACAACGAAAGCGTTTTGCAACAGGTTCGGACAAACAAAAAACAAGCCTATTACAGCCTGTTTCCAGCTTTGGTGGACCATAGCGGGCTCGAACCGCTCACCTCCTGAATGCAAATCAGGCGCTCTACCAAATGAGCTAATGGCCCAGGATTGAATTAATAACGAATGACGGATAAATAATAATTCAAAACGAATCATATCAGAATTCGAGAGAAAGATCAATGTACACTGCGGAAGTTCTCGATTTCGCTGCCGCTCCACTCGAACAATATTTTTCGAGCCATGTCGAGAAGTACCTTAATGACTCAAGATGTACCAAATTGAGCCAATAATTAGTGCTGTATTAGTCAGAACACCAAACGGAATCCAATTGCCATGCGCAGTGACATGATACTTAGCATGAAAACCGAAATACTTCCCTGCAAACATGGCCCGAGTCTTCGCTTGCCACCAGTTAGGGTGGTGAAAAATGTCTGGGAAGTTGCCGCCGGCTGCCCCAAAGAGCATCGCCCAACTTGGCTCCTTGCTAAAGAAGATCCAGAGGATGATAATGGTACCGATAAAGTTATCAGCATAGGCAAAGAGTCGCTCACCGGAACTCAAGGGACTGATATCCCCTTTTTTGCGAAATGAACCGGCATCGGTATGAATAATCATGTCGAGTATGTGATGCGAGATAACACCTACTGCGAAGGCTGCCGGTATGGCCAGGACATCATTGGACATACTAGAACCAACCGCTAAACCAAGTGCGGCACCAGTAGTAATGTGTGTTGTCGAAATCATTAATCCTCCTCTTCTGGATCGAAGTCTGGATTGAGAAGATAGTCGTAAAACCCAGTAATATACTCACCGTATCGGTAATCACAGCCCGCATCATCAGTCAAGCGGCGTAAGTCTTCATCGTAATGATTGGTTTGCATCAATTCAGCTAATTGGTCAAGTCGAACGATGCCAGCCTTGGCAAGCATCTCCTTCGCTTTTGACTGCATCGGCAGCTGCGCAATCTGAACCTGGTTGCTGGCAATCTCACCGCTTTCAACTCGATGACGCAAAGCTACCAATGCGACTCGATGCTCATCGAATTCCTTATAGAGTACCGGTGCTACTGGGTCGAGCACGTTGAGTTGCTCACCAATCAATTGGCTGTCACGATTTGCCCGCTCTCTTGCCTCATCGGCATTGTATCGTGTTAGATACTGTTCATAGAGTAGGTTACAAACTTCAATCCCTGGCATATTAGCAAGATCGCCATACGACAACACGTCAGCGCCTTGCAACGCACGAAGAGCATCAACTGGCAATTCTAACTCCGATATACTCACATCGGGCAAAAGTGACCGCAGCCGCTCAAGACGAACCGATGGGTCCTCAGGTGTATAACCTCTTTCACGTTGCATAGTCTTCCTCTCCATTGTTCTTCCCTGAACCATAGTAGACAGTATGCCTATTATACGCAAAATATCAATCAAAGGAAAAGCGGTGGCTTAATATGTAAAAGCGGAGAAAGCAAAAAAAGCACCCTTTAGGGGTGCGATTTCGATGGTGGGCGTACCTGGACTCGAACCAGGGACCTCGTCACTATACTTCGTATATTTGAGAACGATATTTTACAATTCTACTGGTGGGCGTATCTGGACTCGAACCAGAGACCTCGTCATTATCAGTGACGCGCTCTAACCAGCTGAGCTATACGCCCATCAGTAGAACAATAAATAGATGTAATTCTCAAATAGCAGTGACGCGCTCTAACCAGCTGAGCTATACGCCCAGAGAAGAATTCTCTTAACAGGAAGATTGTACTAAATAAAAGAGAAAAGTTCAAGTCTTGAAGTAAAAATGACCAGGTGGCAACTTCTTTAGAGAACAGAAGCTGCTAGCTGGTCATTTTAATCGTTTCCTAACTTCTCTTTGTCATTTCGGCTTAGAGAGTAAAGGAAGGGATTTTGAGGTCTCTCGACAAGCTCTAAATGACAATGAAAGTCGATCCTCAATCTGGAGCGTTTGCCGCAGCAAACTTCCAGCCAAGAATAACGAATAGGGCGTAAAACAAAAACGATCTCAATGTGGTTGTAAGAACTTCGTCGTGACCTCACGGTCCGACAGTGCATCTTCATAAATGAAGAATGATCGACACACTAGAGTAGGTCTGTATTGAATTACAGAACCATTGCTCCCTAGAAAGGAGGTGATCCATCCGCAGATTCCCCTACGGATACCTTGTTACGACTTAGTGCTCCTTACCGACCTCACCTTGGAACCTTGGAAGGCGCTTCTGGTGCTGCCGATTCGGCTCACTTGACGGGCGGTGTGT
>CBINIT010000048.1:0-4158 GCA_966250865.1 uncultured Candidatus Berkelbacteria bacterium | reverse complement strand
GTTATGTTATCCCATCACCCAAAGACAGCCGCGAAGGCATCATCCAAACCCTTCAGAACATGAATGAGATCTTCTCCCGAGGTGGGGGAGTCGGTATCAACCTTTCTTCACTCCGACCACGCTACGCCTACGTTAAAGGTGTAAATGGCCGTTCCTCTGGTGCTGTCAGCTGGGGTTCACTCTATAGCTTCTCAACCGGATTGATCGAACAGGGAGGCTCCCGTCGTGGCGCACTCATGCTCATCTTGAACGTCTGGCACCCTGATGTCATGGAGTTCGTCAACAGTAAGCGCCAAGCCGGCAAAATTACCAACGCGAATATTTCCGTTGGCGTGACCGACGACTTCATGGAAGCGGTTGAAAAAGATGCCGATTGGGACCTCGTCTTCCCAGACGTTGCCGATCCTGACTATGACACCCTCTGGGATGGCTATCTGCCAAACTGGGTCGCTGCCGGCAAGAAGACCATCGTTCACAAGACTGTTAAGGCAAAGGAACTTTGGAATAACATCATCGAATCCGCTTGGGCATCGGCCGAACCTGGCTTATTCTTTATCGACCGCGCTAACAAGATGAGCAACTCCTGGTACTACGACCCGCTTATTTGTACCAACCCCTGTGGTGAACAGCCGCTTCCTGCTTGGGCCGTATGTAACCTTGGTGCCATCAACCTCGCCAAGTTCGTTGTTAAGGATGAAGTCTCTGGCAAATACTCAGTTGACTACGACAAGCTCGATGTCGCCATCCGTTTCGCCGTTCGATTCTTGGATGATGTTATCGATGCCACTCCATACTTCTTTGAGACTAACCGTGACCAGCAGAAATCCGAGCGTCGCGTCGGCTTGAACACCATGGGGCTTGCAGAGATGATGATCCGCCTTGAAGTCAAATACGGTTCATTGGAAGGCAACAAATTCATCGACGAGCTCTACGAGTTCATCTCGAGCAAAGCCTACCAAGCTTCAACTGACCTGGCCGAAGAAAAGGGCGCCTTCCCGATGTTTGACGCTGAGAAGTTCCTCCAGTCCGGCTACATGAAGCAGATGCCAGAACCAGTCCGCCAACGCGTCCGTGAAAAGGGTATGCGAAACGTTACCGTTCTGACCCAAGCACCAAACGGTACCATCGGCACCATGGTCGGCACCTCAACCGGTATTGAGCCATTCTACTCCTGGACCTACATGCGAAAGAGCCGTCTTGGTCTTCATGAAGAGAATGTCCGCATTGTTGAGGACTGGAAGAAAGAGAACCCAGGTAAAGAGCTTCCTGAATACTTCGTCAATGCCATGGACTTGTCACCTGAAGAGCACGTCTCGGTCTTAGCCGCTACGCAACGTTGGGTTGACTCCGCCATCTCAAAGACTTCAAACACGCCAAACTCTTACACCGTTGAACAAACCGCGGCCCTCTACACTCTCATGTACAAGCTCGGCTGTAAGGGTGGCACCATCTACCGCGATGGTTCACGCGACGAACAGATCCTCATGTTGAAGGACGACAAGAAAAAAGAGGAGAAAGACCACTCCGAGCCACACACCGAAGAAGCCGGTAAGGTTGTTCCTCGTAACCGTCCCGAAACCCTAATTGGCAAGACCTACCGCATGCGCACTGCCTACGGCAACCTCTACATCACCGTCAATGAAGATGAAAAGGGTAATCCGTTCGAAGTCTTTGCCCAGATCGGTAAAAGTGGTGGATTCTTCGGCGGCCAAGCCGAGGCCATCTGCCGACTTGCCTCACTGGCCCTTCGCTCCGGCATCGAGATCCACGAATTGATTGAGCAGTTGAAGGGTATCCGCGGACCACAAGTTGCCTTTAACGAAGGCGGCATGGTCCTCTCCCTCCCCGACGCCATCGGCCAGATCCTTGAAAAGCACGTCAACGGCAGCCAGCAGCAACTCAGCCTTGAACTGAACGGCCAAGAACAAACTGCCGACATCGAAGCCGAAGCTGCTGCCGAGATGGCCCAGACCGCCGAAGCCAATAAGGAAGATGTCCCAGCCGGCTCACCCAGTCTCAAGATCGATGCCATCAGCCATAGCATCAGCATCCCAAAGACCGTCTCAGTAACGAACGGCACCGGCAAAAAGCAGAAGAGCATTGCCGACTACGGCGACGCTCCCGTTTGCCCAAGCTGTACCAGCATGCTAACCCTCGGCGAAGGCTGCTTGTACTGCCAAGGCTGCGGCTGGAGCAAGTGCGGATAATTGAAAATGTTAACCGTATGGAGAGGAGAAATCCTCTCCATACTAATGTATAAGGAAGAAAATGAGTCAGCTAAGAGTGAATTTTTTACATATGTGCGACACTGCGTTCATAAGTCAAAATGGGACGCTAAATATTATCGGTATTTTTGAAAATATTAATGCGGAAACTCTGCCCGCAGTTCATACGCGCATGACCGCTGTGGTCAATATAAGTGGTACGAAAGGCACTCATAAAATAAAGTTGCGACTTATTGGGCCTTCTGACACAGATGCAATTCCATCTACAGAAGGGACATACCCGATTCACGATGAAAAACAGAAAATTGGAATAATCCAAGAGATTATAAATGCAAAATTCACTGTTGAGGGTATTTACAGGCTTGTTGTCTACTCGAATGAACAAGAGCTAGGCAAGACAGAATTCGAGGTAAAGAAAGTATAAGAGACTTTATGCCTAATTCCATCAACAATAACACTGACTATAATATATTACAGTCTGAATCTGCCACAACTCAAGAAGGCAGTGACTTATACGCAGAGTTTACGACTAAAGTTAATCAGCTTGAAGGCAAGATCAAGGATACTGACGATTTTCTGAAGTATGTGTTGTACGGTATAGGAGTGACACTGTTATTTGGTTTTATTGCATTAGTTGGAATCCTGATTGATACTGTACATTACAGGATCGAAGACAACCGTTGGCATCAAGAGCACAGTAAGTCAATAAGAGAAGCGATAGCTCCTTCATCTGCGCCAAATCAGTAGCAGTATGTTCAGCATGCTACCGGTACATTTTTTACAAGAAAAGTATATTAAGGTTGTTCAATAAATTACAAAATGTTAACTTTTCATTAAATCCATATTTGTTCTGAGAGTTAGGATTCCTGATGAATAAGTTAGTTCTCGCAACCATTATTGTTATTGGCAGTATTATTGGCGTTATTTCATTTATCGGCTCAGCAACAGATACAGCAAGTACAGCGCCGACGACAAGTGCCGTAAAAACACCAGCGGAAACACCAAGCCCTACGCCAAGTCCCAGCCCTAGCCCCATCCCAACACCTTCGCCCTCACCAGCAACGAAAGAGACGCCTAAAGAAGCCGCGGTAATCCCTGCACCTAAAAAAGAAACAACGTCGAATTGCGATCCGAACTACGGAGGAGCTTGTGTACCCATCGCCTCCGATGTTGACTGTGCTGGCGGTAGCGGTAATGGCCCAGCTTATGTCCGTGGTCCAGTTACCATTGTCGGGACTGATATTTACGACCTAGACCGGGATCATGATGGTATGGGCTGCGAGTGAGCATGATATGAATTACGACCTTATTTTGATATTTTGCTGCTTCATACTGCCTATTATCTTGATTCAATCGGTATCATTCCCTCCATGTATCGCTTATGGCTACTTGGGTTAATAGTTGCCGCCGTACTGATTATCGTCAAGGTAGGGGATTGGTCTCTCTTTGAACTTGGTATCCGAACAGACAACTTCAGGGAAAGTTTTTGGCCGTATACCGTTTTCACATTAGTCGGACTAGCCACTATAGCTCTCAGTGCACAAGAACTTGGTCGTAAGCCCGATGCAAATTGGCGAAAAGACAAGCATTTTCTTGGGCTGTTTATACCTATTAGTATCGCTCAGGTTTTTCTGTACCGGAGCTTTCTTATCCCGGTCCTCAACGACATCTTGCCCGTCGCCTGGTTTGTTATCGGCGCCCATGCACTTCTTTTCATGTACCTCCACATCATCTACCCCAACCCCAAGGTAAACTTACTACTGGCACTCATTGGCGGTGCTGGATTTGGTGCGATGTACTATTACTTTCCTAATTTCTACCTAGCCTCGCTGTCCCATATGGCACTCAACTTTATCGCCGTCTACTACGGTTTTTTAGCTTCGAAAAAAGGCTTCACTAGGGAAGAAAATAGAAGCTAGTTTCGTATCAAAAC
>CBINIT010000047.1:0-4702 GCA_966250865.1 uncultured Candidatus Berkelbacteria bacterium | reverse complement strand
CCAAGTCCAGGAGGACCGTACAGCAAAACATGCTCAAGTGCCTCGTCCCGTTTCTTCGCTGCTTCAAGAAAGATAAGTAGGTTGTCTTTTACTTTATCTTGACCAACATAGTCTGTAAGCCGTTGGGGACGAAGCGTAAGCTCAATCGACTCATCCTGAGTTTGTGAGGTCGGAGTAATCAGTTTTTCTTCCATGTGCCTATACTAGCACAGCTCTCAAACAAACCAAAAGAATTAAGTGCTAAGCAGCGTCCTATGGAAGGAAAAGGAGTGGGTCCTGGGGAACTGAAGCGGTAATGATTTCAAAGTGTAAGTGAGCGCCTGTAGACCAACCAGCACCGTCCATACCCGGCACGCCACCCATATAGGCAATAACCTGACCACGCTCGACTCGCTGACCGGGGAGAACAAGGAACTGCATAAGGTGAGCATAGCGACTCATGCGACCATCCTCATGCCGCAGGTCAATCGTGTTACCATAGCCAGTATACTTTCCTGCATAGGCGACTGTTCCAGAGTTAGTCGCGAGAACCGGTGTACCAGCAATGCTCGCAATATCTAGGCCCGTATGAAAGTTCGGCTGTGCAAAGTTGCTTCCACCGTAGCAGGTAGTAATAACGCCGTTCGTAGGAACGATGTAGCCGGAAGCGGAGGGAGCACCGCCCGAGGAGACTTGCATATACTGTTTACAGCGACCACTAAAAGCCCGAGTACCTTGTTTTTTAGCTGCCTCTTCATTGGCAATTTTCGCAAACTGCTTCTTTAAATCTTCAGTTACTTTAAGTGCATCATTGGACTGGCTAATCAGTTGTGCTTGCGTCTGCTTTGACCTATCGATAAGCGCTGCCTTCTGACTCTTCTGACCATCTAGAGCTCGTTGATACGCTGCAAGCTGGTTCTTACGTATTTCAAGGTCCTGTTGCTGACGCTCAAGCACCACCTTTTCGCCTAGAAGACTCTCACGCTCCTTCTCCAGTGTCTCAGATTGGGACAGCACCTGGTCAACTAACGCATCAAATCCCGCCTGTTGTTCAATTGCTTTGGCAATAGAATCCTCACCAAGGAACGTATCTACATCGTTCGTTAAGTCAGAAGCAATACTGATTTCAACTACCGCCTCACGCAACTCATCTTTTTTCCGCTCAATGGCTTTTTCTTTATCGACGATAAGCTGCTTCTGCTTATCTATTGATCCCGCCGCTTGCGCGATGTCCTGTTCAGTCTTTGTTAGCTCTCCTTCAGTTTTGACGATATCTGACGATAGTCTATTAATATCTTGACTGAATTGAGCTTGCTTCTTCTTCTCTGCCTCAGCTTCTTTCTGCTTCTGTGCTGCCTTCTGCTCTTCTTCCTTAATTCGACGCTGCAAATCCTGCAGTCTACTCGATTGACTGGCAGCTGGCGTCGGAACGACCAATAAGCCAAGGGCAACTACCATGGCCAAAATAATCGGTCCAGAAGATCGAAGGAGTAAGTGAAGCTGTCTTCTTATATGAGAACGAATATACCCTCCTTCATTCGTAGTCCACTATAGCACAAGTCAGGGTAGACAGCAACGTAGCCTATATGCGCAAGTAACGACGAAGTGCCAGCATACTACAAGCGACACTGAAGATAATACCAATTACAAGCTGCAGCAGACCAAGCGGCCAAAGTGTCAACAGGCTCCGTAGCATGCCAGAAGCCGCTGTAGCAGAAATCGACTCGAAGTAGGGTTGAATAAGGTAGAAATACGAAGTTGTAGAAGCGGTAGAAATGTCAGCAAAGTAGCTCGCAATACGCGGCCCAAAATACGACATAATAAATGCAATGACGAGATACGCGAGCGATGCACCAAGGATACCGTAAAGGACCGCCTCTATACTAAATGGGATACGAATAAAAACATTATTTGCTCCAACAAGCCGCATGATCTCAATCTCATCCCTACGAGTAAATATGGTGAGCCGTATCGTATTTAAGATCACAATAAGCGAGATAGAAAGCAGGAAGACTGTTACAGCCCACCCAAGCCGACGAACAAAGTTCGTAAGGCGAATGAGCTTATCGATCGTTACCTTCGTCTTTTGGTAACTAATCTCTCGCACGTACGGCTTGTAGGCATCTACTTGAAGTGTTCGCGCAATAAACTCCAGCGCCTCGGGCTCAGTAGCCTTGATCTGCAAACTTCTTGGCAACGGATTTTCATCTTTCGTAACCAGGCCTTTTACCTTTTCATTAATGGCTCGTTTTTGCCAAATTTCAAAAGCCTCATCCTTAGTCACGTAATGGACAGTGGCTACGTCAGGTCGATTGGCCAGTATATACTGCATGTCTTTGATTTGCTGTTCTGATGCATTCTCATAGAAATACACCGAGAGGTCGATGCGATCTTTGATGCCTTCAGCCGTTGCATTGATAAACACATTGAGCACCGCAAATAAGCCCATCGTGATAAGTGTCAACATAATCATAAGACTAGCCGCAACCGATAGCCAGCCATTACGCCAAAAGTTCGTAAAGCCTAGTTTGAAAATTCGTCGGAGTGTAAGTAACTGCATAATATATTCCGCTATAACATATATTGACCATTTTTCTGGTCACTCATAATTTTCCCTGAACGAACTAAGATGACACGACGTCGAAGTGCGTTAACCACTTCCTTATTGTGAGTCGCCAAGACAACTACCGTCCCCGATGCATTGATACGGAGCAATAGCTCAATAATCTCGCGCGTATTTTCAGGATCAAGATTCCCAGTCGGCTCATCAGCAATAAGAATCTTGGGCGAATGCACCATCGCACGAGCAATTGCCACACGTTGGCGTTCTCCACCAGAAAGAATTGTCGGGAAATCATTACCACGTGCACCCATACCAACAAGATCGAGCATTTTTGGAACTCGTCGAACGATGTCTTCGCTCGCAACGTTGGCAACCTCAAGCGCAAAGGCAACATTTTCCTTAACTGTCTTTTGAGGAAGGAGCTTAAAGTCCTGAAAGACAACGCCAATCTTTCTCCGATAAAAAGGCAACTCATGAGCACGAAGCTGGGTGATATCTCGCCCAGCTACAAAAATTCGGCCGGAAGATGGTCGCTCCTCGCCGATAAGTAATCGGATAATCGTTGATTTACCAGCGCCTGAAGGGCCAACCAATGACACGAACTCACCACGCTCAATCTTGAGATCAATATCATCAAGAGCAACGATTGAGCCGTAGTGCTTACTCACATGATGAATATGAATAATGGCATCATCTTCTTCTGGCTTGCCGTGATGTTTTGTTGTGCGCTCAGTACTGGTTTTTATCTTCACTATTCGTCCCCTCTTCGCATCCTATTGTACCGCAGAATTAGCTGATCGGGTAGCCCCAACCAGCTCATTCATAATGGATTTATTTAGCCGTGCTTTGGCGCAAGCTCAACCTGGTCAACAAGACGGTTACAATAGCCATACTCGTTGTCATACCATGCAAAAACCTTGACGAGATCACCATCGACTACCTGAGTAAGAGAAAGATCAACGATCGATGAATGCGAGTCACCAATAATATCTGAGGAAACGATTGGCTCGTTCGTAACGGCTAGGATACCCTTATAGCGGCTACTTTCCGAGGCAGCCGTCAGCGCCTTGTTAATTTCGGCCACAGTCACTTTCTTCTTCAGAAGAAAAGTAAAGTCTGAAAGCGAGCCGACGGGAACAGGCACACGAATAGCTACGCCGTCAAAGAGACCTTTGAGCTCAGGAACAACCTCCGTTGCAGCGATAGCAGCCCCGGTAGATGTTGGGACGATATTTGCAGCGGCAGATCGTGCCCGACGAAGATCTTTATGTGGCCCATCTTGAAGGTTCTGATCCTGTGTGTAGGCATGAACAGTGGTCATTAACGCCTTCTTCACGCCAAACTCCTCAACCATAATTTGCGCTACCGGCGCGATACAGTTGGTGGTACAGGATGCGTTAGAGATAACTGCTTCGTTTGCTTCTTTACTTTCACCATTGACACCCAGCACGACCGTTTTAACCTTACCGTCCTTGGCTGGGGCAGAAATGACTACCCGCTCGGCTCCAGCTTTCAGGTGAAGCTTTGCTCCTTCTTCGTCGGTAAAGTGACCGGTACTTTCAATGACTGTATCGATCTCAAGTTTTTTCCAGGGAAGTGCACTTGGATCTTTTTCCGCAAAAACAGCGATATCGTGACCGTTAATCGTAATAGTGCCGACCTGGCCACCATTCTTCGTCATTGGTTTATTCTCACCGGTAATAGTCGCGTCACAAACACCGTAATTTGTATCATATTTCAATAAATGAGCTAACGTAACCGCGTCGGTAAGGTCGTTGACCGCAACTAGAGAATCCTCAATGCCACGTTCGAGCATAACTCGAAGTGCCGTTCTGCCAATTCGTCCGAAACCATTGATTGCAATTTTCACGGTCGCTCCTTTCTTACTTCTTGTTTTTCGGCAATGCCGTTGGAATGAATGTTGGATAGCGTTTCTCATACTCGCCCATTTCATGACGGCGAAGCAATCCGGCTTGCGGGCCGATTTGCTGCAGAACAGAAGCAGACTCAAAACTGCCCCAACGCATCGCATCGATAGTTGATAAACCCGAAAGATGCGCTGCAAGGAACCCGGTTGCAAAGGCATCGCCACAGCCAGTTCGCTCAATGACCGGCACATCAAAGATGCCTAACGCATAGCGGCTTTCACCGTCTGAAACA
>CBINIT010000046.1:0-4734 GCA_966250865.1 uncultured Candidatus Berkelbacteria bacterium | reverse complement strand
GATAGGCCAGTCGGCAGTGATCGGGTACCTGATCACTGGCATCGTCATCGGAAACATCGGCTGCACAGCGCCAATGACCAACCAGCCCCTGATTGAACGAGCTGCCTTTGGTGGCGTGCTTGTCCTCATGTTCCTTGTCGGTCTTGAGACACACTTGGGCGAGATGAGACGTTCAGGCTGGCCTGCACTCAGAGTTGCGACCGTTGGAGTGATAACGCCAATGACGCTCAGTCTCTGGGTAATGCCGATACTTGACCCAGGAAAGCCTGTTATCACCTACTGGTGGTACGCAGCAGCTACTGCAGCAACATCGGTTGGCATCACATCGGTTGTTCTGAAAGACCTAGGTATGATTCGTACGAGCCTCGGCGTCATTATCATCGGTGCAGCAGTACTCGATGATGTGATGGGTCTCGGCGTTCTATCTGTAGTTTCATCGGTTGCAAAGGAGGGAAAGATCGACTTTTTGGCGGCTGGATGGATCGTTGGCAAAGCAGTACTTTTCCTTGTCGGAGGAGTACTCCTAGGCGCATGGCTAGCCAATCCGCTCAGCTGGTTCTTCTCGAAGTTTCTCCCGCGAAGCAACGGGAAGCTGTTATTCGCCCTGAGTTTCGGCGGTGGCTTCGCCTGGCTGGCTAGCCTCCTAGGATTGGAGCCCATTATCGGCGCTTTCACCGGCGGTTTGGTGCTCAACGACGTCCACTTTGGCCGTTTCGAAAGTGAACGACACGTAGAGGACCTCATCAAGCCATGGTCGTATATCGTTATGCCAACGTTCTTTCTTACGACTGGGGCGAAGGTCCCAATTCAGGCACTAGGCAACCCTGCCATATGGGGCGCTGTGGCTGCCCTAACGGGCATTGCCGTAATCGGCAAACTTGTATGTGGATCAGCAGCCTGGCGCGAATTAGGTAGTCGTGGCGCCCTGGGAGTCGGCGTCGGCATGGTGCCACGCGGAGAGGTTGGCATCGTCTTCGCTAACCTTGGGTTGACCCTTGCCGTGATCAGTGGAGATGGGTTTGCCACTATCCTCGCGATGGTCTTGATCACTACCCTCTGTGCTCCACCTACGCTCAAGGTAGTCCTCAAAGGTTACTGTGAACAAAGGACGGTCTCCAACCCTGATGAACAGCAGGTAGCAGAGACCCTCGTATAAAGGGCCCTACAACTTAGAACAAGATAGTTCGAGCCCCCCGTTAGGCAGCGCCTGGCGGGGGTTTCGGCTTTTATTGACAGACTGAAGCGATACTATCATACTCAGGCTAACAATAATGAAAGGAGTATCATGGAAGCTGAACATACCATGCGATCACCAGAAGAAGCCTTGGCTGCGCTTGAAGCAAACGAAGGACTCACCCTCACGGCCGAGGCTCGAGCAGCCGCGTTGAAACTCGAGGTCGGAGATGAACTCGACTTGCGTGATTACGCCGATATGCCACCCAATCAGCACGCTGAGATCATCCGTGAAGAAAAGGGATTCAGCCTTAGATCCGGCACAGAAGAGAGCGAGCAGGAAAATCAGTAACTAAAAAGCGGCCCGAGAGCCGCTTTTTAGTTTTACTAGCAGTCTTTATTACTCAGCTGCTGGAGCAGTCTTACCACGAGCTGCAATGATCTGCGAGGCAACGTGACTTGGAACTTCAGCGTAGTGGTCAAATTCCATTGTGTAGGCTGCACGACCCTGAGTCATCGAACGAAGGGCAGTAGCATAGCCAAACATTTCGGAAAGTGGAACGAAGGCATCAATAACCTTTGCATTTCCACGCTCTGATGTTCCTTGGATCTGGCCACGTTTCGAGTTGAGGTCGCCCATGACATCACCGAAGTACTCTTCTGGGGTAACAACTTCAACTTTCATAACCGGTTCCATGAGGATTGGGTTAGCTCGCTTTGCAGCAGCCTGGAGGGCCATCGAGCCAGCAATGTGGAAAGACATTTCAGACGAGTCAACATCGTGGTACGAACCATCGTGAAGAGTTACTTTGACGTCTACCATTGGGTAGCCGGCAACCACACCTCGGTCGAGGGCTTCGCGAATACCTTGTTCAACTGGTTTAATGAATTCCTTAGGAATAGCACCACCAACGATCTTATTCACAAATTCAAAGCCCATACCAGGCTCTGGCTGTGGCTCGGCATCGATCACCACGTGACCATACTGACCACGACCACCGGTTTGTCGAACATACTTACCCTCAACGTTAGTGACAGCATCTTTAATGGTTTCTCGGTAAGCTACCTGTGGTCGGCCGACGTTAGCTTCGACGTTAAATTCACGCTTCATACGGTCGACAACGATCTCAAGATGAAGTTCACCCATACCTTTAATGATTGTTTGACCGGTCTCAGCGTCGGTCGCGACACGAAGCGTTGGGTCTTCAGCGGCCAGTCGTGACAAGGCGATACCCATTTTTTCTTGATCAGCCTTAGTCTTGGGCTCGATTGCCATGTCGATAACAGGGTCTGGAGCGTAAATTGTTTCAAGCAAGATTGGATTATTTTCGTCAGCCAAGGTATCACCAGTACCGGTATTTTTCAAGCCGACTGCAGCGGCAATTTCACCAGCATAGACTTCAGTTACATCTTCGCGGCTATTGGCATGAAGCCGAACGATGCGGCCAAGACGCTCACGATCACCCTTGGTGAAGTTCTTTACATATGAACCGGCCGTAACCTTACCAGCGTAGACACGGAAGAAGGTTAACGAACCAACGAATGGGTCGTTTGCAACTTTAAAGGCCAAAGCAGTAAATGGCTCTGAGTCAGAGGCTGCTCGAGTCACTTCTTCGCCTGTTTTTGGATGAGTACCAACAACTGGTGGGATGTCGAGTGGGCTGGGCAAAAATTCGATGACTGCGTCGAGTAATGGCTGAACACCCTTGTTCTTCAAAGCAGAACCAGCGAAGACGGGGACCAGCTTCATTTCGAGAACAGCCTTACGCATAGCCGCTTTAAGCTCTTCTACCGACGGCTCTTCGCCACCGAAGAACTTCTCAAGCAAGGCTTCGTCAGTCTCAACGATCTTCTCAATAAGTTTCGCACGCCATTCTTCAACCTGTTCACTAAACTGCGCAGGCACATCACTAATCTGGATATGGGCACCGAGCTTGTCAGTCCAAGTAAAGGCTTTGCGAGTCAAGAGATCAATAACGCCGGTCATGTCAGCTTCGTGACCCATAGGAATTTGCATGGGGATAGCGTGAGAACCAAGGCGGTCGAGAATTGACTGATAGGCCTTGAAGAAGTCAGCTCCCATACGGTCAAGCTTGTTAATGAAGCACATGCGAGGAACGCCATACTTATCAGCCTGGCGCCAAACCGTTTCTGACTGCGGCTCAACACCGGCGACACCATCAAAAACAACGACGGCACCGTCAAGCACACGAAGAGAACGTTGTACTTCAACAGTAAAGTCGATGTGGCCTGGGGTGTCAATGATGTTAATACGGTGCTGAGGAACCGACTCAGGAATCATTGAGCTCTTTTCAGTTTCAGAAACCGATCGCTCTTTTGGCGGCCAGAAAGCAGTAGTAGCGGCAGCCGTGATGGTAATGCCACGCTCACGCTCTTGCTCCATCCAGTCCATGGTGGCGGCACCTTCATGCACCTCACCGATCTTGTAAGTCTTACCGGTGTAGAACAAAATACGCTCGGTAGTAGTGGTCTTACCGGCATCAATGTGGGCGATGATACCAATGTTTCGAGTATGTTCGAGTGGATATTCTCTGGCCATGAGCAAAGCTCCTTTAATTACTAAAATTCTCCGCGAGGCGGAGTAATCAACCAAATTTCTTACCTATTATATGCGAATTCTCTGGTTTGGTCAAGAAAGTGCTAGGAAAAACTGTAGGCCGCTTACTATCAAAATTGCTACAAAACAGATAAGTAAAATTTTATCGATTAAACTAGCTGGGCTCTTTAACCAGATAATAGAGGAAAGGTAGCAGAAAACTAGCCCAAAGATAAGGCCAATACCTAGCAGCTGTAGTCCAAGATCAGTGCTAAGCGTCGTCCAAAAGGGTCTACTCATAATCATATATCCAGGCAACCCGATTAGCTTCAATTCTTCTTTCCAACCAAAATACAGTAGTAAGGCACTTGCAAGCAAAAGAAACCATCTTAAATATTTCATTCGTCCTCCCATTTATAGCTTAGCATAACAGCAAGGAAGTATATAAAAGATTGTTGAAAATATTAAGTATAGAAAACAAAAAGTCCCCTTAGATAGGGGGCTTTTTGTTTTCTATACACTTTAGAACCGGGCGAAGTGGGCAAAGGCTCGGTTGGCTTCTGCCATACGGTGCACTTCTTCCTTCTTCTTGATCGCCGTGCCAGTGTTATTAAAGGCATCAGTGAGCTCTTGGGTCAAACACTCTTCCATTGGTTTGCCTTTTCGTGAACGGGCGGCATCGATAATCCAACGGTAGGCAAGCGCCATCTTACGGGCGGGTCGAACTTCCATAGGGACTTGATAGTTGTCACCACCGATACGGCGAGACTTCACTTCAAGAGCTGGAGAGGCATTACGGATAGCGGTTTCAAAAGCGTCAACCGCATCCATACCAGTGCTCTCAGCCAAGGCATCGAGAGACTTATAAACAATTGATCGAGCAGTCTCTTTCTTGCCGTTCAACATTACTTTATTGATAAACTTCGCAACGAGTACTGATCCGGTCTTCGGATCTGGAAGTACTTCGCGTCGACGCATCTTCGCTCTTCCTCGCATAGATTCCT
>CBINIT010000045.1:0-4813 GCA_966250865.1 uncultured Candidatus Berkelbacteria bacterium | reverse complement strand
CTTCACCATTTTTACCTTGGAGATTATCGGCTTCTTTATTCTGAATAAGGTCGTCTACCCGAGCAGCGCCTTGAAGAGCACCTGCCGCAGCCTGATTGTCTTGCGGGTAGCGTCCCGAGCCATCGATAACCTGGAGCTGTTGACCGTTTGTCTTGGTCGTTTCTGATTTTGGCTTGGTGAGCGTCGCCACAAGCAGCCCGATTACGCCAAGCACGACAAGCAAGGCAGCAAGTGCTGGCAAAACGACTGTTGGCGGGAATGGATGCGCGGCTTTCGACTCTTTTGACACAATAGTCCTTTCAGTACGACCCGTCGTACTCTGCCATTGTACCGTTTTTAGGCAATTTTAATAGTCCCAAATATACCGTCGTAGCCTGGCTGTATGACTACCTTTCCGGCTCGCATTTTCACAATCGATTCAGCCAAAGCTGGACCGGTAAGGTTAGTGAGGTCAGCCTGTGACAGGTTAAGTAAAATATCGAATTCCGTATGCGTCATCACCAAGCGTTCATATTCACGCTGAACCTTCTTCGACTGCTTCGAGACACCGAGACAATCAGCGATTATTTCTTGAAGCGGGATAACATACCGACAGTTCGGTCGATTGGTCGGTTGATACCCTTCTGGTCGGTCGGCCAAATCATCAACTCGATGGAGCACGCCAACTGTAACCTGTCTGAGGAGTTGCGGATCGGTAATCGCTAGTCGCTTCGTTTCAGCCGGCGGAAAACTAAGGTTCTTAGCCGCAATGCCGTCGTAATGATACTTCCCTTCTTCGGGAAAGAACTCAAGGGTATGCGCAATGTAATTTCTGCGACCGCTGTCATCCTTGGCCGGAAGGTGTCGACCGCTCCGGGTTGAGGATCGGTCATTTCCTACGCGAACCGATCCCCGATCCGGTTTCGCTGCGGCGAACCGGTCGGGAGTGAAAGAGGAAGGAAGCAATGGATTCTGTAATGCTTGAGCGACATTGGCATACGTCGGCTCTTTGACTTCAAGAACTGTTGCCTCGCGCATCATATTTGGAGCTGAATGAGCATCAGAAAATGACACGAGTGCCAGGCTGTCGTTAGCCGACAGCCGCCAGTTCATTTTGAGATCTGACGACAGGCCGGTTTCGATGGCTCGAATGTGCGGCGTCAGCTCCTCAAAGCATTCCTCCACACTATCGAAGCCGCTTTTTGAACCAAAGAGTCCGAACCATGGCGTCCAGACATGCGCTGGGATCATGAACATACCGGGTCGCTTAACGTAGTCAGGTGAGTCGATATCATCAGTCAGGCCAAGCTCGTTATTGACGTTAAGCAGATACTGGAGCGCCTGCTTCGCCGAAAGCCCGAGGACCGGCCGGCCATCGGAGCGGAGTTTCCCATGCTTAGCGATCTTTTCATTATACTGTTCAATTGCTTTGAAACTTGGCGCAAATATAAGTACATGGACTCGCCTCCCCCTTCCACCTTGGGAGTAAATAAGCGAGATCTCGCCTTGGATCATAAATCGAACCGATGTCGCATCGCCCTTAAGCTGCAGCAACCCGGTACCATCCTCTTCAAGATGTTCTTTCAAATGAGTAAGCCATTCAGGATGGGTACAATCCCCTGTCCCCAAGAGATTAATACCCTTCCAGCCAGCCCACTTTACCATCTCCGGAATGAGCATAAATTTACTAACCGCCCTGGCGTACGGCGAATGAATTTGGAGATCTGAAACAAGATGCATGCAGCCAGTATACCAGAAAATAAGCACTTGACTTGCATTGGCCCTCGACGTATAGTGGGCCTAGGTAACATTCGCTGACAAGGCAGGGAGAGAGGACTCGCATGGCGAAACAGCAGCAAAATCTGGAAGATACTGAGTACTGGCATAAGCTCATGAACCAAAGCTTGGTTCGCTTCTTCATTCTTAAAGCACTTCGAGATCATCAGGTACATGGCTACATCTTGGGTCAGCTCATTGAGAAATATTCCATGGGTGTCTGTAAGCCAACCGAAGGAACCCTCTACCCAGCCCTTAACGAACTCGAAAAAGGTGGCTACATTAAATCCACCAGCGAAATGGTCTCTGGCCGCGAACGAAAGATCTACCGCATTTCAGACAAAGGTAAGAATGCCTTCCGGACTGCCGCCAAGACATGGGCAGAGGTTATCCCTCTCTTACGGAAAGCGACGATTCTCTAATAGAAAGCAGGCTTACTGTTCGAGCGAAGTCGAGAACTTCAAGTACAGCACTTCTCGACTTCGTTTCACTCCGCTCGAAGAGTAATTAAAAGATGCCTCGTGCATCTTTTTTAATGTCGATAGATTCGATTATTTTTCAATTGATATCGCACTCATAAATAAGAGTGCAGAAAGTCCAATCATCACCCCACCGAAGACTAAAAGGCTAGTGGTTAGGTTGGCGATGGTATACAACGTTTCATCGGCACCAACAAAACCAGAAGCGCCCATCAGAATAGTGATGGTGCCAATGACAAGCAGCGTTGTTGCGTAATGAAAGTAGCGCTTTCGTTTTCGCATAACCCCGTCTATTCGGTCGGCAATAGCATAACTAGCCCGCCGATGACTAAACTGGTTGCGAGAATTTCGTATGACAATTCAGGGCGCAACATGAACAGCCCCGCAGTGAGCAGAACGAGTGCAGCATAAAAGTAGCGCATAGAGAACATATTAAGCTCCTACAATTAAGGCCATCATAATAACAGATGCGGTAATCAGTGAGCCACCGAAGGCGAGGAGTGCTTTAACTGCCTTTGTTCCCTCTTCGATAGCATCGGCTTGGATGTACCCGTAACCGCCGGTAGCCGTCAAAACGAGACCGACGACTAAAAGACCCAGGGCAAGATGTAATGAAAGTCGTTTATGCATATCCCCTCCACACGTTTATCATCGCACGCCTTGGTGTGTTGTCAAGCTACCAATAGCCGCCACCCGAGTCTTTCCACTCTTGTACTGCTCGCAGTTCTCGTTCATCGAGTTCTGTGATAAACATGAAAACCGGCTCCCACTCTTCGAGCGTTGTGTACGAAATGGGCAGATGCAAAGAACCAAGCGTGAAGTCAGCACTATCATTTTGCAGTTCTTCGATTGAAAAGCTGAGACTCAAGTCTCGTACATCAACCGTCGTCGGCCGCTTGGCAAAGCGATTACGATAGAGCGAGACATGCACACCGATATCGTCGGTCGCTAAAACCTTCATGATCTGATAATCGGTCTCGCCTCGAACCGAATAGAGTCCACCTACTTCGTATTCCATGGTCATATCATACACTGCCCTATACAAACAGCGAAGCCCCGAAGGGCAACGCCTTGGGGCTCAATTCACGACAGTAGAACTTTTTAATACATTTCCGTTAACTGCCCGAACCGTCGGCGTGACCTCAACGGGGTTCGCCCGCAGCTCGGCGACGGCCAAGGTGGACTGCGCTTCAGTGTCGTAGGCACGATAACATCGGTCACAACGCTCGCAATGGTAGCGCACCTGCTGGATCGCTCCAATCGGCAACGTGCCAGCGAACCAAGGGCGTATGAGTGCCAATATCTCATGACACTTCGGAAAACAGTCGGGACAGCGATCGAGATGCTCGATCACTTCGTCCGGAACGCCGTGAGTCAGCTCGAGCTGATCAGGCGTCAACGCCTCAAAGTATCGCGTTACGTCAGAGCACCGCATACTACTCCCTCCAACTATTGGCAGCTGAACGATAAAGAGCAATAACAGTCTACAGAAAAAGACCCTTGCGGGTCCTTCTGTTTGTAAACTGAGTGTTGGCACCGGCCTACTTTCCCGGCTCCTTGCGAAGCAAGTATCATCGGCGCTGGGGTGCTTAACTGCTGTGTTCGGAATGGGAACAGGTGTACCCACCCCGCTCGAAGTACCAACACTCAGCCTGCAAAGGTTCAACGGTCTAGCAGGAGGAAGCGATAGGAAGCGGTTGTCTCTGTGTCGTATAAAAATTGACACTACACCGTTTCACTATCACTTCCTTTTGCTAGGTCGTGGATCAAAATTGTTAACGCACAAGAGGGATTGTACCAAGTGAAGTAAACTCTGTCAAGGGCAAGGTCCGGGGCGAAGAGCCCCTCGCCCCGCGAGTTACTGCTCCTTCCGGATCCAGGCGATTTCGAGCATAACACCAACTGCTCTGCCCGCCGCATCCGGCTCTATGTGGAGCTCGATGTAACGGTCATCCGGCCGAATGACGGCCTCCATTGCAGCGAGCGGGCTTCCGCATTCGATGCATTCATTGGGAACATCAACTATGGCTTCGGGCACTACGACAATCCGACTATCGTGGACGATAGTGTCAGCGACAGTCTGGTCGAAGGACCTCAGCCAACTGTTGTGGCCACGCGGCACAACGCTTCCGCAATATGGGCAACGTTCCACCTCGGTCATTTCAGGTTCTCCTGCGGTCAAGGAGCTTAAGATCGCTCAAGTCAGGCACGATTGCCTAGCCTGAGCTATCTTCCACTGTGCGGTTATCCGAAATTACAATCAACCCATCAAAGAGAAATGATAATGCGTATGGAGTTATTAGTACGCCTTGGCTAAACACATTACTGTGCGTACACCTAGCGCCTATCAAGGTCGTAGTCTTCGACCACTCTCATAATGAAACCTCATCTTAGGGATGGCTTCCCGCTTATATGCTTTCAGCGGTTATCCATAATGAATATAGCTACTCGGCAATGCCTTTGGGAAGACAACCGATACACCAGAGATTCACCCAACCCGGTCCTCTCGTACTAAGGTCAGACCCCTTCAAGTTTCCACGCCCACGGAAGATTAGGACCGAACTGTCTCACGACGTTCT
>CBINIT010000044.1:0-4901 GCA_966250865.1 uncultured Candidatus Berkelbacteria bacterium | reverse complement strand
GATAGAAGCAAAAAGGATTCCGGTAACCTTTGTTAAAGCAGGAGACCACACAAAGGTAGGCGATAGCGAGTTGACCGTCCTGCACCCTCCGCCAGGGCTCATCAATCAAGCGCCCGAAGACGCACATGACGCGACGATCGTCTTCAAACTACAGTATAAGCAATTTTGTACTATCCAAACCGGAGACATTGAGGAACGACATGAGCAGTATATTCTCCAAAGCGCTGCACAACTTACTATCTCGCTCCAATGTCCAGTCCTAAAAGTGACGCACCACGGCAGCCGCTTCGGCACCAGTGAACCGTTTCTGGACGCCGTTTCGCCAAAAACCGCACTTATTTCAGTAGGAACAAAAAACCGCTACGGTCACCCCGCCCAAGAGCTCCTCGACCGACTAGCCGCAAGACAACCCACAATCTATCGCACCGACCTGCAAGGAACTATTACGCTCCGAACAAACGGAATACGCTACTCGACGAAAACTGAAAAATAAGGTATAACAACGAGAGTCTATGCTTTTAAGAAACGGAGCACTATGTCCGGACATTCAAAGTGGTCTACCATCAAACATCAAAAAGGTGCCGCCGATGCAAAGCGCGGCAAGGTCTTCACTAAGCTTGGCAATGCTATCACGATTGCTGCTCGATTAGGCGGTGGCGACCCCGGCATGAACGCCAGACTCGCTCTTGCTATCGACATGGCAAAGAAAAATAATATGCCAAAAGATAACATCGACCGAGCAATCAAGCGCGGTACCGGTGAACTCGGCGGCGCCATGGCTGAATCAATTACCTATGAAGGATACGGTCCTGGCGGTACCGCAATCTTGATCGAAACATTAACGGATAATCGCAATCGAACGATAGGCGAGATTCGAGCAGCTTTTAACAAATATGGCGGAAAACTCGGCGAGTCAGGTTCTGTCGCCTATCTCTTTAAGAATCAGGGCGTGATTACCCTTGCTAACACGGAGCCGCTTGAGGAAATCGAACTTGCAGTGATCGACTCCGGTGCTGACGACTATGAATCAAGTGACGCTGAAACGATTGTGTATACTGATCCTAAAAACCTTACCGCAACAAAGCAGGCGCTCGAAGCTGCTGGCCTTGAAGTTACCGGCGCAGAACTTAAAAATGAACCAACGCAAATTATTGAAATTAGCGACGAAAAGATAGCCAGTCAACTTCTTCGGGTAATGAACGCCATTGAAGAGCTTGACGATGTTTCCGATGTAGCAAGTAACTTCGATATTTCTGATGAGTTACTTGCGAAGCTTGGCGAGAGCCAGTAAGCTAGAACTAAGATCTGCCAGGAGGGGTATGCGCATCATTGGGATCGACCCAGGAACAGCTCGAATTGGATGGGGGCTGATTGAAGGAAGTCGGCAAAACTATTCAATGTTGCAATATGGCTGCATTGAAACTGATAAATCGATGCAAAGCTATCACCGACTCCAAGAGATATACCGAGAAGTGTACGGTCTGCTCCAGACCGAGAAACCAGATCAGGTAGTGGTTGAGGAGTTATTCTTCGCTAGAAATGTTACGACCGCTTTAAGCGTAGGTCAGGCACGTGGCGTTATCCTCCTCGCCGCCGCCCATGCCAACTTACCGATCTTTGAGTATACGCCACTTCAAGTTAAGCAAACGATTACGGGCTACGGTCGCGCCGAAAAGAGCCAGATTCAGTCCATGATCAAAATGCTCTTGCGTCTTAAAGAGATACCCAAGCCGGATGATGCAGCCGATGCCCTAGCCATCGCCCTAACCCACGGCTTTACCAACATGCAACTGGTTTAATAAAGGAGGGTACTATCCCCCAGCTTCGTCAAAACATTATTACCGGAGAATGGGTTGTCATCGCCCCCGAGCGGGCAAAGCGGCCCGATGATTTTGTCGCCCCAGAAACAAAAGTCGATGAGCATGCCGCATGTATTTTTTGCATTGGCACTCCAGCTTACAAGACACGGTATCCTGAATTCGACACCAAGCATACCTATATTATGCCGAATAAATACCCGGCTTTTGTATCGGAGGGAGAGCACGAGGTACGAAGCTATTACCCAGAGGAAGGCTTTTATCGAGCAAAGCCAGCGGTTGGCGGACATGACGTCATAGTAGTCACCGAAGAGAAGGCTACCCTTATGACGTTCAGCCAAGATGTCATGATCGATCTACTCACGAGCTTCAAGAATCGGTACATTCACTACCGGAAAGACCCGACCGTTGAATATGTCATGGCGATCTACAATCACGGCGAAGCAGCCGGCGCTTCCATCTCCCACCCGCACGCCCAAATGTTCGCCACCGGCGTCATCCCCAATCACATCCTCGCCGAAACACATGGTAGTGAACGATACTATGAGATTAATGGCCACTGTGTTTTCTGTGACATGATAACGCATGAACAGAACGAAAAAGTTCGCATTCTTACCGAAAATGATTCGTTCATCATGTTCACTTTCTTTGCCGCCCGTTTCCCCTTCGAAATCTGGATCCTACCAAAACAGCACCAATCGATGTTTGAATCTATTTCAAAAGAAGAGATCAGAGAACTGGCTGAAATCTTCCAGACCGGACTTACTATGCTCAATAGCACACTCAAAAACCCATCCTTGAATTTCTATATTCACTCGCTACCGACAACGAGCGAAGATGCTGATTACTACCACTGGCACCTAGAGATCGCTCCCAGAGTTAGTATGTACGCTGGATTTGAGCTAGGGTCAGGCACGGTAATTGATGTGGTATCGCCGGAGAAGGCTGCGGAATATTTACGGGACACTAAGACGGCAGGAACAGATACCGTTATTGACGTACCTTCTGAAGCATAGTAGTCTTTGCTTCATACGATAGTGGGTTATCGATGGGCCTCCTATGCAGCCTATACTTATTATTATCACTGGCGCACCAGGAACCGGCAAAACAACCCTAGCCAAGCGATTGACTAAGCTTCTCCATGTTCCCTATGTTCATCATGATGGAATAAAAGAACGCCTTTATGATGCACTCAGCCCAGAAGTAAAATCCGACGAAGAAAGACATTGGGCACTACCATTACGCGTTCAAGCGAATAGGCTCATGTTCCGAGCCATCGAGAAACAATTCCAGGGCTGCGCCTCAGTAGTCGTGGAAAGTGCCTTTCACGGCCTAGCCGAGTCGCCAGACTTCATACGGCTAGCAAAGCAGTATGAGCCTCGTATTATCCAGATTTTATGTACCGCTGATCGCAAAGTCCTACCGGCACGGCTTCGGAAACGACACCTTTCTGGTGAGCGACACCCATGTCACTATAATCCTTGCCCCTTAGCCCATGATGATGAGCACTACCTTGTTCGAGTAACAAGTACCCTCATTACTCACCAAACGACTCGCTTTACGGCAATGAGTTATCGGAAACTATGCAGAGAACTTTCTCTCTTGCTCCCAAGTCCACTCTCTGACATACTCGAGAAGGATCGTTACCTTCTTGAAGGGATCTATCAACCAAGAGCTGCTCACTAACGGCTAAAAACGACAAGGACACCTATGCGTATCGCGCTCACCTCTTCTTGCTACTACCCTATGGGCGTTGGCGGAGCTAGCGGCGTACCAACTTTTGTGCATCTTCTTGAGACTGAACTGGTAAAGCGAGGTCACCAGGTAGATATTTTTACTGTGGGCACTTCTCATACATCTGGTAACAAGATCGCCTTCTTCCCGCGCGGTTCAATGGAGGAAGGGTTGCCACCCGATCTCTTAGAGATGCGAGAGTTGTCATCTTCGATTCGCACCCTTCACTATCTTAGAGAGCATCAAAGCGACTACGATATCGTTCATAATAACCAGTGGAACTTATTTGCCCTCTTGGAGTTGACGAAGCTGCCACACACCGTTACCACCTTTCACAACCCCATAAATGAACCACGAATCACCGAGGCACTAGCGATCGACCCTGAACTCGTACATCGTAATTTTGTCGCTATTGCCGACCATCAGAAAAAAAGTCCCATTAATTTCCTGTCGCGAATTTATAATGGAATTAATCTTGCCGACTTTGGCTATAACGAGGATCCTAGCGACTATGCGGCATGGCTTGGAAGAATAACTCCGACCAAAGGCATCAAAGAGACAATTGCGGTCTGCAGTGAGCTTGCGATTCCTCTCCGCTTTGCCGGCATGAGAAGTCCTCACGAGGCAAAATTTTTCGAGGAAGTATTGGAACATAGCAAAGCCGAGAACGGTATTGAGTTCCTCGGAGAAGCCGACAAGCAGCAACGCAGTCTCCTTCTTCGAGACGCGCGGTTCTTCCTCTTCCCCATCCAGTGGGATGAGCCATTTGGCTTTGTCATGGTTGAAGCAATGGCCTGTGGAACACCAGTTATTGCTTATGACCGAGGGGCTGCCCGGGAGATTGTCGAGGACGGAGTGACCGGCTTTATCGTTCCAGCCAACGATGAGCAGGCACTCAAACATGCCGTTCAAAACCTAATGAATATGCCAACAAGCGACTATCTCGCCATGCGACGCGCTTGTCGAGCTCGAGTTGAGTCCCTCTTTACCATCGAAAAGATGGTTGATAGCTACGAGAACATATATAATAGGCTTAGCTGAAAAAGAAAGAAGGAGTGGGATGCCCAGTAAGCCATTACGAATTGCAATCTTAGGCGCGGAAGCAGCACCCTTTGCCAAAGCAGGTGGGCTCGGTGACGTTCTCGGGTCGCTACCACTTGCCCTCGGTGAGTTAGGGATAGAAACTAAAGTATTCCTCCCCAAATATAAGCTCATCGACGAAAGTCGCTGGGGCTTAGTGCGGATCATTCAAGATATGTCGATCGAATTACCAAGAGGGACAAAGATACGTCTCTCGGTTTGGCGCGGGTTCTTTCCTGAAACACAGTCTCCGATCTATTTTTTAGACAT
>CBINIT010000043.1:0-5216 GCA_966250865.1 uncultured Candidatus Berkelbacteria bacterium | reverse complement strand
GGCCGATGAGGCCGCGGCGATGGAGGTAGAGCCGACAGTTGAAACACCTGCCGAAGAGACACCCGAAGAAGCGACCAAAAAAGCCAAGTCCAAAAAGAAGGCGTAACACCCAAAAACAGAGAGCATGCTCTCTGTTTTTGTAACCGCTTCTTCAGTGGCCAACGGTATGACTATTTCGTATTTCGTGCTACAATGAAACCCACCAACAGGAGGTCCGTGTGGACGAAAAAATCTTTGATAAGTTTTCAGAGTCAGCAAAGAATATTCTCATTGCGAGTCAGCAAATCGCTGAGTCAATGCAGAGCCCTTTGGGTTCTGAACATGTTCTTATCGCGCTCATAACCAATCGCGGCACCTTCGCCAATGAAATTTTGCGTGAATATGATATTAATCTTGATCAAATCAAGCTTATTTTGAGCCTTCAAAAGTCTGTTCCGAAGATGATCATAAGTGATTTGAGCGATGAAGTACGAATGCTCATGATTGAGGCCACGAAAATTGCTACTGAGCACAATCACCCCACCGTCGACGCTGAACACCTTCTGCTTGCCATGGTAAACACGCCTGAGCTCTTAGCACATCAGATTATCGAGCGCATCGGTGTTAATCCAGATCACCTTCGCAAGCAGATTGAATCGATCTTTCACGAAATTGCGGAAGTCGATAAGCTGATACGAAACGAGGAAAAACAAGAGCGGAAATCAACCAAGCGTACAAAGCCAAAAACTCCTGCGCTTGACTATTTCACTGTCGACCTTACGCATCAAGCATTGCAAAATAAGCTTGACCCCGTTATTGGACGTGAGCAAGAGATTGATAAAACCATCCAAATTCTAGCTCGTCGAACAAAGAACAATCCGATCCTTATTGGTGAGCCTGGAGTGGGGAAGACAGCTATTGTTGAAGGTTTAGCGCAACGAATTGTTCACGGCAAAGTGCCAGCCAATCTTCTTCATAAGCGCCTCGTCGCGCTTGACCTTACCTTATTAGTTGCAGGAACCATGTACCGTGGTCAGTTTGAGGATCGGGTCAAGAAAATCATGGATGAGCTAAAAAACAACCCTGATATTATCCTGTTTATCGATGAATTGCATACGATTGTCGGTGCCGGCAGCGCCGAAGGTTCACTTGATGCCGCCAATATTCTTAAGCCAGCTTTAGCTAAGGGTTGGGTTCGACTGATTGGTGCTACAACACACGACGAGTATCGTAAACATATTAAAAAAGACTCAGCCTTCGAACGACGACTTCAGTCAGTTCAAGTTGATGAGCCTTCCGAAGCACAGACTATTGCTATCCTCAAAGGGCTCCGACGCTCCTACGAGAAGCACCATGGTGTAACGGTGACTGACAAGGCAATCGAAGCAGCAGTAAAGTTATCCGCTCGGTATGTTAATGACCGATTCTTGCCTGACAAAGCGATTGACCTTATCGATGAAGCTGGCGCAGCAACATGTTTAACTAAAGACGTAGGCTCAGCCGAACTAGGTATTCAAAAAAAGATTGCCAGATTACAGCGTGAGAAGGATATAGCGGTCAATGACGAGAACTACGATCGGGCGAGTACCTTGAAAGACCAGATAGCAACGCTTCATGCAGAGCTTCAGCTCTTGTTGCAAACAAATAGTAAGAATACACCCCCAGTCATCGATGAAGTCACTATTGCTGAGTTGCTTTCCAAATCGACCGGACTACCGGTTACCGATCTTATTGGCACTGAAAAGGTTCGGTACCGTAACCTTGAATCAACATTAAAAAAACATATCATCGGCCAAAACGAGGCGATTACTGCGATTAGTCAGGCAATTAAGCGGTCGCGAACGAATATTGCCGATCCGAATCGTCCTATGGGAAGTTTTATGTTCCTTGGGCCGACTGGTGTGGGTAAGACCGAACTAGCACGAGTATTAGCCAAAGAAGTTTTCGGAAGCGAGAAACACCTTATCAAAGTCGATATGTCAGACTTAATGGAGCGTCATAATACGTCGCGGCTCGTTGGTGCACCTGCCGGCTATGTAGGCTACGATGATGGGGGTCAGCTTACCGAAAAAGTTCGTCGTAAGCCATACAGCGTCATCTTGTTTGATGAGATTGAAAAGGCGCATCCCGAAGTCTTCAATATGTTTTTACAGATCCTTGAAGAAGGTCAACTTACCGATGCTAAAGGTGACATAATCAACTTCCGCAATACGATTATTATCTTGACGAGCAACTTAGGCATGGCAGAGCTGACACGCCAGAGCGCATTGGGCTTTCAGGCGGCATCGACCGACGAAGAAGCAACGGCTAAACGACGCTATGAAGAGATTAAGCAGGGTGTCACCAAGTTGCTCAAGGATCATTTCCGACCTGAGTTTTTAAATCGTCTTGACCAAACTATTATCTTCCAGCCTCTTGGAAAGACAGAGCTCGAGTCAATCATTACGTTGCAGCTTAAGAAATTGTCTGAGCGTATTGCCCGACTTGGATTCAAGCTTGAGCTGAGCCCTAAGGCAGTGAGTGAATTAGCGCGACTTGGCTATGATCCAGCTTACGGTGCGCGTCCGCTGCGTCGTGCGATCGCTACCCATGTAGAGGCGCCACTGGCCGACCACTTGCTTGCTCACGATATCGAGCCAGGAACCGTCCTTACTATTGATGTGAAACCTAAAGGCATGACGATTCAAACTAAATCTACTCTGAAGAAAGCTACGAGCAAAACAAAACCACGGACGACCACCAAAGCAGCATAAAGTCTTTGGTTATGAATCAACCCACTACCCTTACCATTGAAGATATTAAAGCAGTGGCTCAAACCTATATGAGCCAAGCTGATTTTCGGGTAGTTGAACGTGCCTACAAAGTTGCTAGTCGAGCTCACGAAGGTCAACTTCGTAAGTCAGGAGACCCTTACATCCAGCATCCCTTGCATGTTTGCTATACCTTAGCAAAACTTCGTCTCGATCCTGCCACACTTGCCGCTGCCTTTCTGCATGACGTTGCTGAAGACACGAGCCACACGGTATTTAGTGTGGCTAAACAGTTCGGTATCCGTATTGCTTTTTTAGTTGATGGGGTAACGAAGTTAAGTTCGCTTGAAGCAAATCGGGGTTTCTTCCAGAACTTACTCACCAAGAGACATCGTTTAATCTCCAAGCAAGAACAACGTGTTGAATCGCTTCGTAAGATGCTCTTAGCAACAAGCAAGGACATCCGTATTGTTCTAATAAAGCTTGCAGACCGACTGCATAACATGCAAACCCTCGACGCCATGGATCCAGATAGACGCTACGATATCGCTATGGAGACGCTCGAGATCTATGCACCGTTAGCCTACCGACTCGGCATTGGTACCTTAAAAGGTGACCTGGAAGATCTTGCTTTTAAATATGTCTACCCGAAAGAGTTTCAGCAAACTATGAAGCTTCTGCGGCAAGAAGCGTCCGCTAGAGAGCGAGCAGTGCTGTGGGGTAAGCGAGCAATCCTACGCATGTTGGCCAAAGAAGGGATTAAGGCTGATATTAGTACTCGGATCAAGCATAGTTACAGTCTCTACCGAAAGCTTGAACGGTATGACCAGGATATTAGTAAGATCTATGACCTGGTAGCCTGTCGAATCATCGTCGAAACAACAGAGGAATGTTACCGAGTCCTTGGCCTCCTTCATAAACGCTGGGAGCCGTACGAAAGCCGCGTGAAGGACTACATTGCCTCTCCAAAACCGAACGGATACCAATCGCTCCACACCACCGTCCGGGCGTTCGGTAATCGTCCTATAGAGGTGCAGATTCGAACCTTAGCGATGCATCAACATGCTGAATTCGGTATTGCTGCTCACTGGCACTATAGCGAGCAAAAGGGGCGACTTTCCTACCTCCGACGTAAAACGGTTTCCGTGCCAAAGTCAGAACTCGCATGGATTAACGAGCTGGCAAAGTGGCAGCGGATGGCTGCGTCATATAAGGACTTTGACTCGCTGATGAAGATTGACTTCTTCGGTGACCGAATCTTTGTCTATACTCCAAAGGGTGATGTTATCGACTTGCCTGTTGGCTCTACATCGATCGACCTTGCCTATGCGATTCACTCAGATATCGGTCATCATCTCTACGCTACAAAGGTTAATGGAAAAATTGCCAGACTCAACGAACCGCTAAAATCAGGTGTTACGGTAGAACTCGTGGCCAACCGAAAATCACAGCCTAAATCAGACTGGCTCGAACACGCAAAAACCCAAAATGCTCGTGCCCATATTAAGCGAGCCCTTCGTGAAATAACTACCAAAAAACCCGGTTCATAACGCTTGTTCACACCCTAAGAATGTGATACCATCAGGTTCGGTTACGCATAAATTAGTCTTCTCAAATGACGGGGGCTCTATGGCAGAACAACTGCAAACACCACGCGGTACTCGCGACATCCTTCCCGAAGAACAGCCCTACTGGCAATGGATCATTCAAACCTTTACTCGTCGAGCAGAAGGCCTTGGTTTTGAGCGTATCGACACTCCGACCTATGAAGCGATCACAACCTTTACGAAAGGTGTGGGTCAGTCAACTGACATCGTCGAAAAGGAAATGTTCGAAGTTCGACGACTCGCCAAACAAAATGAAGAGAGTGATACTGACAAGGAAGCCCTTGTACTTCGACCCGAAGGTACTGCCGCTATCGCTCGCGCCTACATGCAGCACGGCATGCACACTTGGCCTCAACCGGTTCGTCTCTACTATATTGAACCAATGTTTCGGTATGAGCGTCCTCAGAAGGGGCGATTACGTGAGCACCATCAGCTTGGCTTGGAGTATTTTGGCGATACCGATCCCTCTGCCGATGCGATGGTCATCATGCTTTACTGGCAGTTCTTAACTGACCTTGGCTTGACCGAAAACATTAGCTTTACGATTAATAGTCTCGGTGACGATGTGTGCCGACCGAAGTATCGAAAGAAGCTCAAAGGTTATTTTGAGCCTTACAAAGAGCAGCTCTGTGAGGACTGTAAACGTCGCTTGACCACCAACCCGCTCCGCATTCTTGACTGTAAAGAGCCGGCGTGTAAAGCGATTGCTACAGGCGCACCGGTCATTCTTGATGAACTCTGTGGCGACTGTAAAGCTCACCTTGGCACGCTACTTGAATATCTCGATGAACTAGCTATTCCATATAACCTTAACCCACAGCTCGTTCGTGGTCTGGATTATTATTCCCGAACCGTCTTCGAAGTAGTTGACGGCACCGAC
>CBINIT010000042.1:0-5579 GCA_966250865.1 uncultured Candidatus Berkelbacteria bacterium | reverse complement strand
GCCGCCCGCGCCTTTGCCCGCACCGCCGCCTATGACTCCTCGGTCTCGACCTGGATGAACGCACCTTAACGGAAACCGCGAAGCGCTTGAGCGCTTACCCCAATGCCACTTTTATCGTTACTGGCTTCGATCATCTCGAAGAAGTAGCGCAGAGGCAGGGGATAGCTCCAGCTGACGCCATCCTCTTTGACCTTGGCATGTCGAGTCTTCAGCTCGATGATCCAGATAGAGGATTGAGCTTCCAGGCAGATGCGCCGCTAGACATGCGCTTTAGTCAAGCAAGCGATACCACGGCAAGCGAGATCGTCAATCGCTGGAGCGAGCGCGAGCTGGCTGAGATCTTCCTCCGCTATGGCGATCTCTACGACGCCAAACGCTTTGCCCAAGCAATCGTCAGCACGCGACGCAAGCAGCCGATTGAAACGACCCATGAGCTGGTTAACTTGCTGGGCCTGAAGAACCCAGGAGTGAAAGCCAAGCTCTTCCAGGCGCTACGCATCGCGACCAACGATGAAGTCGGACGACTCGAACGAGCCATCCCGCAAGCGGTCAGCTTACTCAAGCCAGGCGGACGAGTGGCGATCATCACCTTTCACTCGCTGGAAGATCGAATCGTCAAAAACCAGTTTCGGTCCAATCATTTACTCAAGTTAGTTACCAAAAAACCAATCGTACCAACAGAAGAAGAAATCAAAGAGAATTCAAGAAGTCGTAGCGCTAAGCTACGCGTCGCTGAAAAGCTTTCATAACGGAGGGACCTCATGCTTATCACCAATGGCACCATTGTTACCCCAGGAGTCCGACGCCGAACGATTCATCGCCAAGTCAATTTGGGTCCCATGTCGATGCGCATCGTAACAATTGTGATCATTGCCGCCGCCGCGATCATTACGATTGCCCAAACTACGAAGACAGCGACCGCCAACTATACCCGACACGAACGATCAGAGCAGGTGAAGAACCTTCGTGAAGATGTTGCCCGACTTCAGACCGAAGAGGTTCGTTTACGCGCATTGAACAACAACGATCTCGTTACCAATCAAGACGAGCCAGCGGCTAGCCCAACACCTACCGCTAAGCTTGAGGCATCAGATAAGATTAATCAGTTACCTAGTAGCTCAAACCAGAGTCTCAGCCAGTTGCCAACTTCCTCGACAATTCAGTAAGATAAGGTAGCCTTATGAAACGCACAACGAGTGGACTTTCAGGCGCTCGCCTTGTCATCTTGCGGACGATCACCATTGCGCTCACGGTCATTATGGTCGGTCGTCTTTTTGATTTGTCGATTCTTCGCCATGCAACGGCGGTTTCGAATGCAGAAAACCAGTACGGCATTAAACAAACGCTCCGTGCTGAACGAGGAATTATTGGATTACGAGACCTCAATGGTGGCAAAGACTATCCGGTTGCGATGAACGTGACAACCTACCAGGTGATCGCCGATCCGTTTTTAATTAAAGATCCTGCCAAGATGGCGGCCAGCCTCGCTCCAGCGCTGGCGATGTCAATCGATGAGCTTCTCCCAAAGATTTCCGATAAAAAGAAGCGCTATGTCATCTTAAAGAAGAAACTTGAGAAGGAAGATGCCGAAAAAGTTGAAGAGCTTAACCTTCGTGGCATCACGCTTGATCCAGTAGACTCAAGGCTATACCCTGAAAAAGGGCTTGCAGCCCATGCCATTGGCTTTGTTGACGCAACCGGAGAGGGTCGTTATGGGATTGAAGGCTACTTTAATGAGGACCTGAAGGGCTATGACGGTGCTTTGATCGGGGAAAAGGATGCCAAACGGCGAATTATCAGCGAAGGCAAGACAGCTAAGCCACGGAACGGTACCGACATCACCTTAACGATTGATCGAAGTCTCCAGTTTATTACCGAGAACGCTCTGCATGATGCGATTAAGAAATACGAGGCTGAGAGTGGCTCGGTTGTGATAATGGATATTAAAACTGGGGCGATCCTCGCTTTGGCCAATGACCCAAACTATGACTTGAATAAATATAACGAGATCCCCGCTGATCAGCAGGACCGATTTATCGATCAGGCGGTAAGCGGCACTTGGGAGCCGGGTTCGATCTTTAAGACCTTTACCCTGGCGGCTGGCATGGACTTGGGTCTCTTTGAGCCAGACACAAAGGTAGAACTAGGCTGTAGCGCCAAGGTTGACGGCTTTGAGATCCGAAACGCAGAAGATAAATGCTATACGAATCCCGATGTGATGCAGATTCTAGCTGACTCGATCAACATTGGAACGATTTGGGCAGCCGATAAAATGGGTAACGATAATTTTGGGAAATATATTGCCGATTTTGGCTTTGGTTCCAAGACGGGTATCGAGCTCCAGCCAGAGGCAACCGGCCGCGTCAGCGACAGCAAAAAGTGGAAAGATGTCAATCGCGCTACTATCTCCTTTGGACAAGGTATGACCACCTCGCCAATTCAGATGGTTGCGGCCTACGCCGCCATCGCCAACGGCGGAAAGCTCATGCACCCCTACTTGGTGGCTAAGCGTGTCGATAGCAACGGTAAGACGATTGAAACTAAACCTCGAGAAGTTCGACAAGTATTGAAGCCGGAAACAGCTGCTAAGACGAGCTTGCTGCTAGAAAAAGTAGTCACCCAAGGTCACGGTAAGCGAGCGGCAGTCCCTGGCTATCGAATTGGGGGAAAAACAGGTACGGCTCAGGTGGTAGGTGAGGACGGTACATACGAAGAGGATGCCCACATCGGCGCTTTTGCCGGGTACTTCCCATTGAATGAGCCACGATTTGCTATGGTGGTGAAGCTCGATCGACCGAAGGCCGTTGAGTTTGCTGAAAGTTCAGCTGCACCTACCTTTGGTGAGATTGCTAAATGGCTCCTGCATTACGCAAAGATCCCGCCAACCGAGCCTGTTCAATAGTCGTCGCAGGCTTTACTGATTCACTAAACTACCCTACACTATATCCTATGGAAGCAATCATCTTAGACACCAATGCCCTTACCCGCATCTTTGGCTTAACGGTTTTATCGTTCGTCACGGCGATGCTCATCACCCCTGCCTTTACGACCTTTCTCTACCGAAATCGGTTAGGCAAGAAGATCCGACAGACCGATTTTAACGAAAAATCAGCACCTATCTTTTATGAACATCACAAGCACAAAGCCAATACACCGACCATGGGCGGCTTGCTTATCTGGGGGATCACAGCGCTCCTTACTATAGTCTTCAACTTGTCCCGCCAGGCTACGTGGCTACCACTCTTCGTTCTCGTAATGAGCGGTATCATTGGCGCCGTCGACGACCTTTATAACATTAAAGGCATCGGACCAAATAACGGTGGGTTGCGCTTCCGTCACAAGCTTATTATCTATGTCATTATTGCGATTATTGGTGCGCTTTATTTTGCCTTTAAGCTGGAGTGGATTTACCGTGGTATCCACATTCCGGGTATCGGTGACTTTGCTTTGGGGTACTGGTATATTCCACTGTTTATTGTTGTGCTCATTGGAACAAGCTTCTCGGTGAATCAGACCGATGGTCTCGATGGCTTAGCTGGCGGCCTGTTGGTCATGGCCTTTATGGCGGTTGGTGGTATCGCTTTCTTTCAAGGACAATTCGGCCTTGCCGCCTTTGCTGGTACGATTGTTGGCGCCATTCTTGCCTTTCTCTGGTTCAATGTGCACCCGGCGCGCTTCTTTATGGGCGATACGGGCGCGATGTCGCTTGGCATGACGTTAGCTGTGTTGGCCTTCCTGACTAATACGGTTTTCATCTTGCCAATCATTGGTTTTGTCTTTGTGATTGAAGCGCTCTCAACAATTATTCAAATCTTTTCTAAAAAGCTCTTTAAACGGAAAGTCTTTCTCTCGTCACCGATCCACCACCACCTCGAAGCAATTGGCTGGCCCGAAACGCGAATTGTTGAACGGGCCTGGATTATCGGCTCAGTGCTCGCGGTAGTGGGTTTAGTACTCGGCCTTATCGGCAGGGGATAGCAGCTCATCCTGCCGAGATAAGATGCTTACTTGACAAACGGTCGTAAATAATGTAAGATAACTACAAGAGCAATTGAAGATCCCGTTCGCCACAAGCGACGGGTTTTTTGTTCGCCAACTGACCGCAAGAACCACAAGTATCAATCTAGGAAAAAGGAGAGGGAATGAAATCAACGACAGATCCGGTAATCGAAACATGTGAAGCCTGCCAAAACTGGGGAGCCAATCACCAACACGACCATGACGTTACGGTCAAAAACGACAAGGAGTCGAGTAATGAGCAAATTGTTCCAGTATATACACAAAAGACTGAAGAATAACCAACCAGAGCTCATTATTGTCACCGATAGAATGAGACTTACCTAAACCAAGAGACCCGAAAGGGTCTTTTTGGTTTTCTATGGTATAGTACGACTATGATTCAATCAAAACTTTTATTGCAGTTTCCTGAACTTATTCATGGTTACTCCGTCCGGGCTGATGGGGATATGGGGATGAAGCGCTTACCGGGTGACACCTATGACGAAGCAGATGAGCAGCAATGGCTAGCGAATCGACAGCAGATTTTTGATGAACTTCGCGTTGCTATCGATCGAGTGACGTTGTCTCGACAGACGCATAGCGCTACAGTAGAACTAGTTGACGAATCAAAGCTTGGTGGTGCCGAGCGTAACGAGGCTGTCTTTTCGTCTGCTGATGGATTTATCGTCACCCAGCCAAATAACTTTCCGACGGTATTTACCGCTGACTGTATGCCTATCTTTTTCTATGATCCAAAGCAGAAGGTTGCTGCAATTATCCACTCAGGGTGGCGGGGGACAGCGGCTGGTATCATCGCTAAAACAGTAGCGGCTCTCTCCGCTCAAGGAGGTCAGCCAGAGAATGTTGTAGTTTGGATTGGGCCGCATATCAAAGTTTGCCACTACGATACTGACCCCACGATTTATAGCTACGCCGAGAAACAAGCAGCTTTTGCTCATGAACCAGGTATTTTGATTGAGCGCGAGGGTAAAACCTTTATTGATTTAACGACCCTGGCTGTGAGACAATTAACAGAAGCAGGCGTACCGAAAGAGCAGATTGAAATTGGCGATTGTACCGCCTGTCATTTTGACACATATTTCTCATATCATGTAGCCGAAAATAATACCGACGGCCGTATGATGGGTGTTATTGGAGTGAGAGACTAATGGAGCTACAAGGTAAAAAAGTTGCGGTGGTCGGTCTCGGTGTGAACAACGCCGATTTACCAGCGTATCTTCTGAAGCATGGGGCAGAAGTGACAATCTGTGACGCCAATGAAACGCTGCCCCAAGATAACCCAGCGCTTACCTATCAGCTGGGCAAAGACTATCTCGCTGATCTTTCTCGTTTCGATATTATTTTTCGCACTCCCGGCATTCCATACTTAACCCGTGAGCTCCAAGCGGCCAGACAGACTGGTGTGATACTTTCGAGTCAAACCGATCTGTTTTTACGTACCTTTCCCGGCAAGGTGATTGGGGTTACTGGTACCAAAGGTAAGGGTACAACTTCAAGTCTCATTTACTCCATTCTCGCCAAGGCGAAGGAGCAGGGCGAGATCGAGGGCTCTGTTTATC
>CBINIT010000041.1:0-6129 GCA_966250865.1 uncultured Candidatus Berkelbacteria bacterium | reverse complement strand
ACCATAATGGTTATATCTTTATACCTAGTGCGTAACGTATCCATTATTTTGACTGCAGAATAGACATTGCCACCGGGTGTGTCTAAAAGGATAACTAGATTCTCTTTATAATTCTCTTGCCCTATTAGAAGGTCGTATACCTTTAGTTCGTCGTCGGTTGTTATGCTATCGGTAAAGTTTCCTTTAGCGTCTTTTGGATAGAGCATTAATAGGACATCGCTCCGTTGGAGTAATTTGTTGAGCATTGTTTCTATGTTGGCGGCGGGTTTTTCTTCTGACGCACCGCTAGGCTGCAGGCTTTCTGGCATTCAGTATCCTTAACAGGTTGATCTTAGTAACTACGATCTCTTGATTCTATCTACTTGAAAGAGATCATTATATAGCCCCAGTGTCTCCTCCGCCATTTTCTTCCAAGAGTATTTCGCGGCTTGCTTCTTCGCCTTGTCGCGTAACTCAGTCAATTTCTTTTCGTCTGAAAGGGTCTCGCTCAAAACTTTGGCCATATTCTTTGCATCTTTCGGATCAAAATACGCGGCGGCGTCGCCGAGAATTTCGGGCATGACTGAGGTGTTGCTGGAGGCGACGGCGGTGCCTCGGGCCATGGCTTCAAGTGGTGGCAGGCCGAAGCCTTCGTACCATGAGGGGAAGACGAAGAGTTCGGTGCCGGCGAAGAGGGCGTCGAGGAGCTCATCGCTGACAAAGCCGGGGGTGATAATATCTTTCCGATGCGGTGAGGCCTCGATGGCTGCTGGAATTGCTGGAAACTGAGGATTTGGCTTGCCGGTGATGACCAGCTGGATATCGTGCTTTTTCTTGATCTCGGAAAAGGCTTCAACCAGGACGCCGAGACCTTTATGTGGACGCCACTGGGAGACGAAGAGAATATACGGCTTGGTGACGCCACTTTGCGCGAGGTATTCTTTCTTCGGCTTGACGATCGCATGCGACGGTTCAGTCGCGCCTTCGTAGATGACCGCAACTTTATCGGCTGGTGCATGCAGGTGCTTCACGACATCGTCTTTGACCACGTTGGTTGGCACGATTACTTTATTGGCGGCGCTGGCGGCATGTTGCATGTTCCAGAGATAGGCTTGGCGGAGAATGGGCCATTTTTGTTTGCCTACGGGGAAGAAATTCATGGTTAGGTCGTGGATCGTCGTGATGTATTTGCCTTTGTAGCCCATGGGGTGGTTGAAGTTCAGGAAGTGCATAAGGTCCAGCTTGTGGCTCTCAAGGAGTTTAGGCAGTTCCAGCTGCTCGGCAATCGTAAAATGTTTAATCGGCGTTACGACCTTTTTAAGATTGGGCGCAATAATCTGACACTCTTCCTCGTCGGCGGGTGTAATAAACAGCACATACTCATTGTCGCCATCGATTGCGAGAAGATTCTTCACCAGTTCTCGGGTGTAGCGACCGATACCGGCGGTGGATGAGCGGTAAAACCGTCCGTCTAAACCAATACGCATGACTTACCTCAGTTTCGGTTTCTTAGTGATCTTCTTATACTTACCCATTCGGGTATTCAGCCAGATTGAGATGACCTCTTCGAAGGTGTAGATGGCGGCTCGGCCAGCACGAAGTGATCCACCGCGTGAGTCGTGCCAGGCAATCGGTACTTCAAGGACTTTCAGGTCAAGAACTTGGGCGATTTTTAAGACCTCGACGTCGAAGCCCCAACGATCGATGAGCGTTTGGCTGAAGATCATCTCAGCGGCATCTTTCGAAAAGAGTTTGAAGCCGCACTGGGTGTCGGCATAGGGGAGGCGGAGGATGACCCGGAAGCAGACGTTGGCAAGGTAGCTAATCGTTTGGCGAAGCAGACTTTGGTGGATGTGGATGACGCTTCCTTCAATGTGACGCGAGCCAATGATGACATCGGCGGTCTCTCGGTGAGGATAGAGCTCATCCAAGGCGCTAATTGGCGCAGAGCCGTCGGCATCCATCATGAGCACGTAAGGTGCTTTAGCAAGCAACATGCCTTTCCGTACTGCCGCACCCTTGCCGCTATTTTGGGGGAGCTTGATATATTCCGTGGCTAAACCGGTCACGGCATGCTCGGTGGCGTCGGTTGAACCATCGTCAATCACGATAACTTCGAGCCTCAGCTTGGTTCGTTTGGCGTACTCGTTGATGCTAATCAAGGTTGGCACAATACGTTGCGCTTCGTTGTAGGCGGGGATGACAATAGAGAGGTCGTAGGTATTAGCCATGCCGCTCCTTTGTCATCTCAGAAAGAGTAAATTGTAAGCCGATAAGGAGCCAGAATAAAACTGCTAAGTCGTTTTTCCAATAAGGGCTATCGACGAGACCGTGAATCAGCAGCGTGATCATGCTCACTTGAAGGGCGAGCGACGGAGAAAAGTGTTGCGTGTGTGACCAGCCCAGACGGAAGAATTGGACTAAAAGCCAGATAAAGCCGATAAGTCCAAAGACGCCGAGATTTACCCATATGGTAAGGAAGATATTGTGAGGAGTGTGAGCCCAAGGGGCGATATATTCGGGGTAATTAATGCGGTCTTTGGTGAGCTCGGCGAAAGTAGTTTGGAAATTGCCAAGCCCGGTGCCAGCGAACCAGTGTTTCGGCAAGATATCATTTAATGTTGTCTTCCAGATTTCGTAGCGAAGATTGTTGCTGGTAGCCACTCGATGCTTGGGCTGGACTGAGAGATCGGGCTTTGCCATGAGGTAGCCACCGACCAGTCCACCAACGATAACTACCACAAGACCGACTTGGCCGAGTCGACGGAGCGTACGGTGTTGTGTCGCCCACCAAAGGAGCAGGATGGCGACACCAGCCGCGGCTGCCATCAGTCCGCCCCGAGAGCCCGACAGCCAGAGACCATAGGCCATGATAATCGTAGCAGTAAAGGCAGCTACCCGTTCTATCATATCTTTTGCACTAAGGAACCGATGGAGAACGAGCGGGATAAGCGGAGCGAGGAAAAGGGCAATGAAGTTTGGACTAGCGGTTGGATCGGCTTGGTACAGGCTGAGGGCACGTCCCTCACTATTGGGTGGAAGAATAATTGCGAGGAGGCCAACAAGAGCCGCACCAGTAAGGAGGCCCCAATGCACGCGCTGCCACTGTGTCTTGTTGATAACTATTACAGAGAGAATGATGAGAACCAAGAGGGGATCAAATACGTACGCTTTGGCCAGTCCCAAGGCTTGTCGCAGATCCGGGGCAGTAACGAGTCCAATAAGTGTGCCAACACCAATAAGTAGAATTGGTAGGCCGAATCGTTTGGTAAGCTCGCGGATTACATCGATTACGGTCGCAAATGGTCTGCAGGCGAGGAGGGCTAAAAAGGCGATATAGATTGTGGCCTCGAGAAAGGTGCTTGGAACGCCAAAAAGCGAAAAGCGAATCAGGTAGGTTGGCAACAAGAGCGCAATAAGTGAGACAAGCCAAATCATGAAGCTATTGTAACCTGATGACTGTTGAGTGGCAAGGTCTTACACGTTGGTTTTACGTTCGGCAAAGATAACGTTCTGTGCCGCAGTCATGAGGCCGAAGAGGAACCATATATGAATAATGTAAAACGTAGAGAAGAAGTTGTATTGAGCGAAGATAGCGACGAAGGCGGCGAGGAGGCCGAGCATCGTTGCTTTGAGGAATGGATCGGTAGCTGCTCGGTAAGCGAGGACCGATCGGCAAAAGAGTATAAGCAGCATGAGGAAGACCATGGTAAGCCCTATCGCTCCAGACTCTGCTAAGAGCTCGAGGTATTCATTGTTAACAATTTGCCAGCCTGATTCAGGCTTCTCGTCCGGGTAGCTCGCGACGTACGGACCAAAGTTGCCTAAGCCGATGCCAGTCCAAGGGGCTATTTGCCAGGCTTGGATTGCCTGCTGGAACGTGGCAAGTCGGCCAAAGCCCGATTCACCGGTTCGACTCACTAATACATCCTCGAGTTTGGCGTGCCCAATGAATCGCTCAACAGCTTGCGGACTCACGGCATTAAGAATGCTATAAACAGCGATGAGTGCAATGCCGAGGGTAGCTACGCCAAGGATGATATTGCGTGGGGTGAGAATCTGTTTGGCGTAGAGCACGATAAAGATCAGGAAGAACGGTACCGAGGCTAAGAACGCACCCCGAGAGAGGGTGAGGATGAAGGTGATGAGCATGAGGAGAATAAGGGGGAGAAGCTTCGGACCGATAAGACTTTCTGCGAGGCTTTGCGCTTTAGTTTGTTGTTCTCTGCTCTTGGTTGAAGAGAAGAAATAAGCGATTCCTATGCCCAAGGGAATGAATAAGTAGTTCGCATAATAGAGCGGTTCTTTGGCAAAGCCATGAACTCGAGGAAAGCCAAAAACATCCTTAATATACCCTGGGTCAAGACCGGTAATGGTGTAGGGTAGGCCGATCATGTCGCCAAGGAATTGATAGAGGGCAATGAGAGCCATGAAGGCGGCTCCAACGAATAGCGCAATCATGACTCGTCTGAGTGCCATTTTGTCTTGGATGCAGTTGATGACCACAAGATATATCGAGAGCATCAGTAAGAGTGAGATGTAGACGGCAACGTGGCGGAAAAAGTTTACGGCATTGAGCCCAGTGAGAATATAGCTAAAAAATAGGAGCGCAAGCGGGATCGCCAATGGATTCGGGGCAATTTTCCGCTTCCGTACGACGATCGCCAATAAAACGAGGATAAAGGTAAGGGCGCCGATCGCGTGGTTTATCTTTAAGCTAAAACCGCCAATATCGATATTGGGAATCCGCTCAAAAGGTAGGAAGAAGGCCATGAGCATGACGCCCCAGGTCGGGTCTTTGCTGATGCGTTCACTGAGAACGAGTGCCGCAAAGGCACAAAAGAGAAGGATGGTAAGGGTGGCCGGGGTGAGTAATTCGCTCATTGTTTGACGATGTCCTTAAAGATGGCTAGTGTCTCTTTGGCTGTTGTCTCCCAGGAAAAACTTGCTGCTTGGGTTGTAGTTTCCTTCTTCATTTCAGCGTACCGAGTATCGTCGGTGAGAAGCGTATCGAGTGCTTCAGTAATAGTCTCCAGCTTTTTCGGATTAACTAAGAGCCCACCGTGTTGAGCAACTTCTGGCAGGGAAGAAATATTGCTGGTGATGACGGGCGTGCCGCAGCCCAATGCTTCGAGCACTGGCAAGCCAAACCCTTCATAGAAACTAGGGAAGGCAAAACATCGTGCTTGTCGGTAGAGGGCGGGAAGATGCTCGTCGGGAACGCGACCGAGAAAATGAACTGCATCAACAACGTCAAGCTCCTTTACTGTCGCAAAGATCTCCTCGTAAAACCAGCCCTTCTTGCCAGCAATCGCTAGTGGGAATATGTCACGAAGCTGCTTTGGCAGTCTGGCGTATGCGGTGATTAGTCCAACAATGTTCTTTCGAGGCTCAAGCGTACCGATAAAGAGTACATACTGGCTTGCGGTAAGCTGATACTCCTTCAATACTGAAAGGTCGTCCTTGCTCGCTTTCGGCTGGTAACGTTTTTTGTCGTACCCTAAAAGTGTCACCGAAATTTTTTGTTTCGGGGTGCCAAATACTTTCGCGAGGTCTTGTTTAGTACTTTCGCTCACCGTGACAATGTGGGTTGCCCGTCTGACGGCAAGACCGAGAAGGAGGCGTTCGGCAAGGTAGGTGTTGCGGGTTGGTCGGGCTTCTTTAACGAGAAAAATAGCGAGGTCGTGAACGGTCACTACGGTTGGTACTCGAGAGAGGATGGCTGGGAGGTAGCCTGTTGGTGCGAGGAAGACGTCACACCCTCGCTTTTTGACGTCGTTAGCCATCCAAAACTGGCGAAGTCCCGGCTTGCCGCCAATAAGTACTACTGTGAAGTTCTTGGGTAAGGCTATCGTAGGTCGGGCTTTGCAGTAGAGGTAGTATTGGTTTTCGGAATCGAGCTTAGCTAGTGCTTGTACTAACTCTAAAACATATCGCCCCTTGCCGGCAATTTGTCCCACCATCTCTCGTGCATCAATCGCAATTGTCATATGTATCCCTTTTACTCTGCTAGCCTATTATAGACTGCGATGGTTGCTTTTGCACAGGCTTCCCAGGAAAACTTTTTGGCTTGGGCGAGACCTTTTTGTTTCATCGCCGCTAATTCTTGCGTGTTGTTCAGGAGATCGATCATTGTCTCTGCCCAGTTCA
>CBINIT010000040.1:0-7473 GCA_966250865.1 uncultured Candidatus Berkelbacteria bacterium | reverse complement strand
AGTCATGGCCATAGGATTACTCTTTGCCACTTCAGTCCTTGTTTTGCAGGCCAACGTCTACCGATCAGCGAAGCGGGCGGCGAATAGTCGAACCGCTGGCTACTTTGCCGAAGCCGGTATCGACAAAGCCTTTCAGGCTTATACTGCCGACCCAAACTATGCTGGCGAAACATTCAATCTTGCTGGTCAGCCCGTTACCACCACCGTTGAGACAGGGGCAACGGCCAATGAAAAGTACCTCGTGGCAACGACAACAGTAGACAATGTCATGCGTCGATATCGAATGAAACTGATAGCCAGCTCTACAGGTGTAGCGGTGGCGTTTAACTACGCGATGCAAGCTGGCACTAATGGGTTTGTCGTCGGCAATAACAGTACAATTAACGGAAGTGTCTACTCAAATGGCAATATCGTCGGCGGGAGCAATAGTCGCATCGTTGGCAACGCAACCGCTGTTGGCACCATAACCAACATGACCGTTACCGGAACAAAGAAAACAGGCGCCAGTCCACAGCCGCTCCCTCCATTCGATGCGAATTTCTGGAAAACCAAGGCCCAGGAAGGTGGCACAATAAACGGCAATCATACCGCCGCCAACGGCAGCACGCTCGGTCCGGTCTACATCACTGGCAATCTTATCTTTGGCAATAACGCCAATATAACAATTAATGGACCGGTATATGTCAAGGGTTCAATTCAGTTTGGCAATAACCCAATCCTAACTGCCAACGACGATCTTGGCCAACAAGGTTCTATGGTTATCACCGAACAAGCACTCCAACTAGGGAATAACATTACAACCAATAACAATGGGCAAGGAGGCTATCTGCTGCTCGTGACAACAAGTACCAGCGGTATTCAGATTGGAAATAATGCGACCGCGATCAAAGGCCCGCTCTATGCTCCCAATGGAACTCTCCAAATTGGTAACAATGCTCGCGCGGTTGCCTTTACAGCTAAATTGATTCAAACAGGCAATAATACAGTTATCGACTTCGATGAGGGCCTGGCTGACGCCAGCTTTAGTACCGGACCAACCGGGGGATGGGCCATAGAGTCAGGCAGCTTCCAGGAATACTAGTGCCCCTTCCAACCATATGCTATAGTACTAACAGAGGAGGGATACTATAGGATTTTTGCCGATTTCTCGGCACTTCGCCGTAGACATTGACGCACACTCGCTCCGAGTTGCCGTTATGCATGCTGGTAAGCAGCATAAGGTTAGAAGTGTCAATGAAGTCAAGCTGAATCATGATCCCTTCTTAAAAAATGGCCTCCGCAACAAAGAAGAGCTCCAGCAAAAGTTAGTCGAGGCTTGCGAGAACGCTAAGCCACATCCAATCAAACTCAAACGAGCGGTCTGCGCCCTTCCTGAGTCACTCGTATTTTCAAAAGTTATCAACCTGCCAAAGCTACCAAAGGGCGAGCTCGCTCAGACCATCCCATTTGAAGCGGCCGACTTCCTCCCCATGCCACTCGACGAAATGTATCTCGACTGGCATATCGACGACGACGTTATCACCGAAAAGAAGGGGAAGCCAACTCAGCACATCCTTGTTGTGGCTGCGCCAAGAAAACTGGTTGATGACCTTCAGGATATCTTTATTCAAGCAGGGCTTGAACTCGTTACTGTTGAAAGTGAACCGTTCTCTATTACAAGAGCTCTTGCTTCGCTTATGCCAACCAAAAGCATCAGCGTTATTCTCGATTTTTCTCACCACGCCACTACGATTATTCTCGCCAACCGCAAGGTTATTAAATATACCGCCACGGTCCCGATTGGAAGTGAAAAGCTCATAAAAAATCCGGCGGTCTACCTTCGCGGCATCGCCGATGAAGTACAAGAGAGCATCCGGTACTACCACAACCGTCTTGGCGAAGAGGAAACAGCCCAGACCGTCCTTCTGACCGGCCGTGGGGCCGTACAGCAGGGGATCGCTAAGAGTCTTGAGTTAACGCTCAAGATCCCTTGTTACGTCGCTCACGCTCCAGTTAAGCTGCCGGACAACGCAACGGTCAATCCGCGTTTCAATACCGTTATTGGCCTAGGTGTCTGGAAGCAGGTTTAACCCATGAAAAGCCCTACAATCAATTTGCTGCCCCATGAACAGGAGATCTCGCCGGCAACCGCGCGCAAATCCTTTTTGCTGTGGAGCGCCATCTTAACCGGTATTGTTCTCCTTGCCGGTGCAACAGGATATATTTGGATGGACCTTAAGACAGTCACCGAACAGATCGAGGTAAAAGAGCTCGAGCAGCAAGAGCTCAAACGAGCGATTGGTAAAGCTGATCAAGTCCAAGAGTCACTGGCGTATATTCTTGACCGCAAAAAGAGTTATGAGGAGCTCGAAGCACAGGCTATCGACTTTCCTGAAGCGCTAGAAACTATCGCTAACGCCACGCCGCAGAACTTGCGTCTCACCACGCTATCACTCGACAGCACAAAGATTACTCTTGCCGGCATTGCCGCCGAGCGCGCCCTGGCCGTCGCCTTCACCGAGAATCTTCAAAAGAGTAAACAGTTCACCTCCGTGCTTCTCAGCCAGGCTAACAATCAGACTGACGGCGTACAGTTTACGGTAACTATGGGATACATTAAGAAAACTCCTAGCCCAAGCCCTCAAGCAAAGGCAACACCATGAAAATCTCTCAGATTCTCCTTATCCTCTGCATCTTAGGAAGCGCCTCGATCGCTTATTTCTTAACCTACCCAACCTACCTTGATCGTACACTCAAGGAAGATGAACTCAATACCGTTGCAGAAGAGGTGAGTAATCTTAAAAAAAGTGGCGACTTTCTGAAAAATCTGGCGAACCAGCCGATATTGGCCCAGAAAGCAGCACAAGCTAAAGAACTTATTCCAACCGAAGAACAGCAAGAGCTCTATATTGGCGAGATCGACCGACTTACTAAAGAGCATGGTCTCACCCTTTCAACTATTACCTTTAGCCAAAGTAGTGCCCGAAAGGCTGCAGCAACCAAACCCGCCGAAGAGGGGGCGGGGGCGACAGGCGGCGCAACCGATACCGCAACCAAAAAATCACTCAAAGAAATCAAGTTTACTGCCACCATTATTGGAGATTTTACGGCCTCTCGAAAATTTATTGAGGCGCTGAAGACGCGGAGCCGCTATACCACCATCAGTAGCGTCTCGATGGCAACAAATGACCTGGGCCTTATCACAACCATCGATGGCCTGATTTATACGAAACCCGAGCCCGGGAAGCCACCGCTCGATGGCAATATCTCCACTGCTTCCTGGAGTTATCTCGACCGGATTAATAAAACAACTACAGCAAACGTCGATACATCACCGGCTGGTCGAACGGACCCGTTCCAGACCTATGCCAGCCCTAGCCCTTCACCTGCCGAAACACCATCACCGAGCCCTACGCCTAGCCCCTAGAAACAAAAAACGTCTCCGAGTGAGACGTTTTTTGTTGACCTAACGAGAGCTATTCTTATTTTTTGTCGCCGTCCTGCTCATCAAGCACTTTTTCAATCCGCTTAATTAAGTCGCCGGGCATCACTTCACTCTTTACGTAGTAATCAACCGCTCCGCCCTTAATGCCTTTGACCCGATCGAGCTCCTGGATTAGGGCAGTGAGAAGGATAACGGGAATCTTGCCAAGCTCAGCATCATCCTTGAGCTGTTTCAATACATCAAGACCGTTCATCTTGGGCATCATGATATCAAGTAAGATTAAGTCAGGTTTATTCTTGGCCTGTGCTAAACCAGCCTCACCATCATGCTCAACGGTAACGGTATACCCAGCTGCCTTCAGGCGTTCGGCGTACATTTCCGAAAGCACGATATCGTCATCAACCAATAAAATGTGTTTTCCGGTTGCCATACCCGCTCCTTTGTCTTCATCTTACCAATGAGTAGATACTCATTATAACATACCTACGCTACAGGCAAGGTAAAGCTAAAGGTACTGCCCTTACCCTGTTCGCTCTTGAGCCAGATCTTACCGCCCTGCAATTCGATGATGTTACGAGTAATATAGAGCCCGAGACCGGTACCGACTTTCTCTGCCGCTGCCGAGTCATCGTGAACTCGGTAGAACTTTTCAAAGAGGTGTGCTTGGTGTTCTGGCGCAATACCAATACCCGTATCCTTTACCGAGAAGGTGACAAACTTCTTGTCGGCTTCCATGGAAACCTCAATCGATCCCTTGGGCTTATTGTATTTGATCGCATTGGAAACAAGGTTTACCACGATCTGTGCCAACCGTTCTGGATCAGCCAAGACTTTTGGCAACGGTTTTTCTGGGGCAAGGTATTTCAAGGTCATGCCAGCCTGGTCAGCACGCACCTTAATTTCGTCGATTGCAGATTTAACGGTCGGCGATACCTCGATGGGTTGTTTGTTAATCACAATCTTTCCGCTTTCAATACGGGAGACTGAGAGGAGGTCAGCAACCAACTCAGCTAAACGTTTTGCGCTGGTTTGGACCTTGCGAAGATACTCCTCAGCCTTTGGATCAACCTTAGCCATCTTCTCGTCGAGGATCATGGAAAGGTATCCTTCAATAGCTGCAGTAGGCGTGAGTAGCTCATGAGAGGCGATAGAGACGAACTCACTCTTCAACTGGTCATCCTCGTAAAATCGGGATTTTTGGATGGCTGAGGCCGTTTGCTTAGCTGCGATATCCAAGAACTGCAGATCTTCCATACTGAAGACATCACCAGAAAGCTTCGGGCCAAGAGCGAAGATACCGATGAGCTTATCACCAACACGAAGTGGGATAGCAACTGCCGCATCGAGTGCTTCAAGCCGCTTTACCAATTTTTGACACTCAGGGTGTTTGTCCGCATTGCGCGCTATCTCTTCCCGAAGATCACCGAGCACAACGGTTTCATGTTCTTTCCTCAAGAATGCCACAATAAGGGCGTCGCCTTCATCGAGACTCAGATGAGCCATGCTCCCATAGCCAACCGATTGGATGCGCTTTACAAGTGTCTTAGAGGATTTATCATCACCTTCAGAAGTGAGGATGAAGGTTACTGCATTCTTCACGCGCAACGCTTTTGTAATCACTTTCATCATGGCCTGTAGCGCTTCATCGATGTCGAGCACATTGTTAAGTGTTTGTGCCAGCTCGGAGATAACGTTCTTAGCATCGTACTCACCGACAAAGAGATATTTGTCAGTTGCCTCTACGAGCCGTTTTCGAATTGGCTCTATGCTGATAGCTATGACGCCAGCTGCCAATAAGTCACTAATAAACCTTCTAGCACTTAATACGCTCTGGATACCTCCCTCAAACAGTGCAGCATAAAAGAAAACTACCATACTGTAAGCGCCTACTGCAAAAAGCAGTAAGCCAGAGTAAACTAAAGTCTTCTTGATAATAACTCGGATATCAAAGAGATGGTGTGCGATAATCGCATACGTTGTTGCGCCGGCGAAAATTAAGGTGTAAGTCGGTCCAAGTATAAGCATTGAATTAATGTTAAAAACAACGACTAGCAAAAAATTGGTAATAAATATCAGCAGTGCACTGCCGACAACGCCCACAATTAGGTACTGTAATTGCGCCCTAAGCACACCGTTCGCCTTCCTGTAGCGAACAAATAAGGTATAGATAGAGCTAAGTATGAAATAGCCTACAGTTGCGGCAAAGATCGGTATTGCAGCGCCTGGGCTAACAGTAGCATCTCTACCAACTCCATTAATATCAGAAAAGACGTACTCGGTTCTGGTTAAAATCATCACTAAAGTACTTAAGGCACCAAGCACAGCTAATTTTTTATAGCTTAGCTGGAGTGTAATGGATGGAAAATTCTGTATAGTAAGAAACAGTGTAAATGAATAGAATGTTGCAAAAAACATCACCCAACGAACCATATTTAGAGTAGCATAGGTGGATTGCTGGTTCAGGGATAGGTAGTTTGCAATACTCCAGAGTACAGATGCTATTGTAAATAGAAGAAAAAATCTATGTATATAGCTTTTAGTATTGTGTAGATACGTAAAAATACCGATCACAAGGTGAGCAACGACCGCTATAATAAGAATTGTAAGCTCCACCTATTCCCTCCTAAAACAAGATTGACACCTATTTCACTATATTACAGGCCGCCTGCTAGATTCAATTGTGAGCGCCTCATCTTCGGGTATCCCTAATCTAAAAAGCATTTGTGGACGCATCTCAGTCCCTATCTCGTGTCTTAATAATGGTGATATAGTAGGGATTTCTACAGGTGCCGCAGCAATGTCATGTGTCAAGCCACAGAGCGCCCCATATAAAACAATTCGTTCCATGATTCTACCCGATTCTATCCAGGCACTTGGACCATCTAACTCTGTACTTATAGCTATTACGAGTGGTGATGAGATCCATTTCTTATAGGTCTCACTTGCATACATCTCAACGTCGAATGCATCAAGGAATCTTTCGGCTTTCATGGGCTCTGCTCCAGGTGGAGTGGAGAACATAGATTCAAGCGTCATTCCCGTGCTCTTCTTTTCGGCAGCGTTATGCACAAGTGCTGCAAGCTCTTTTTTCATGCTAGGCATAGAGAGCGCTATCCTAGTTCCAGTCTCGACCATCTTAGCGACTCTCTCCTTAACGTCAGGACGGTCAATCACAGAAACAAGGGTCCCAGTTACTGCATATTCGGCTACTTTCATGGGATTGAAAGATGGGCTAAGATTTTTTTTATACATGCCACGATTCGTGTGACGCCTCAGGATACCCGGGAATAAATCCTTATAGTGATGGCCCTGTGAGTTATCGTTTAGCTTTACTCTTGCAATATGCAGGTCCGTATTGAGGGTGGCCTTAAGCTCAACTTCGGCCTTCATACCGAAATACTGAGCTGCAATTGATAGGTTTTCAATAAAGGCACCAACTCCAAGCCATGTCTCTCTGAGAGTTGGGTCACCGTCATTTAGTGTGTGCTCAACGTCTCGAAATACGTCGATAATACCTTCGCTAATCTTGTAAGCCCAGGGCTGGGTATTGTGAGCAGATGGGGCGAGGATTGCGTACCGGAGGAGAAACTTTGCACGATCCTCAAAAGTTCCTTTAGCAGGATAGTCACTGACATCAACATTCCAACATGAGTAGTGCATTTAGTCCTCCGAGCCAAACAAGAGATTCAGACTATACAAGTAGTCTTTAGTATGTTGTTCCCTATACGCAATAGAGTCTTTACTAGAGTATTCAGAGTCTAGTATTTCGTCAACGTTAAGATAATATCTCCCAGAAGGCATTGGCTGTCCACAGACGATGCGCCTAGCGGCATAGCTTACGGCAACACCAGAAAAAGTAGCCGCATTTCCAAGTTGAGGCCATGAGGGTATCTTTGTCCCCACTAGCATGAGCGAATGTTGTGTACGTGGCGTAATCTTTGAGCCCACTATGGTACTAGCAAGTTTCACTCTTTGTGCCATATTTGGCTTATTCGGAACACTCATTAAGGTAGCTTCATCAACGCTACCATGAAATAGTGGCCTATCTG
>CBINIT010000039.1:0-7509 GCA_966250865.1 uncultured Candidatus Berkelbacteria bacterium | reverse complement strand
GACTGGCTTAGCCTCTTCTGGCTTCGTCTCTTCCGTCTGAGGCACTTTAGGTGTTGGTTCTACTGGTTTTTCTTGAACTGGTACCGTTGCTAGCACCGGGTTAGCCGCAATTGGAATAGTCACTTCTGGTTTACTTGTGGTCGGTGAAGGAGACGCTGTCGACTGTACTTTTGTTGATGTGACCTCTGCTGGATGCGCTCCATGATCGTCAGGAAGCTCTGTCTTGTACTCACCGAGCTCATTAAGATGAGCCTTTGGCATAGGTGGATCAATGTCGTGATTGAGATCTTCCCGGCGCTCATCTTTTACTATCTGACCATCCTGAACATAGATAACTCGAGAAGCGTATTGAAGTTGTTCTGGGTTGTGAGTAACCATAATGATCGTGTGCTTCCCGTGCTTATTGAGACCATAGAAGATCTTCATCACGTCGGCAGCTGACTTACTATCTAGGTTACCAGTCGGCTCGTCGACCAGTAGGAAGAATGGATTGTTGATCAATGACCGGGCAATAGCGACACGCTGCTGCTGACCACCTGAAAGTTCGTTAATGTGTCGCTCAGGATACTCATCGAGACCAAAGAGCTTGAGGAGCCGCAACGCTCGCCTATGTCGCAAACTGTAACGAATCCCGTTGGCAGTTTGCGGTAAAGCCACATTCTCCCAAACATTCAACGATTTAATAAGGTTAAATGACTGGAAAACCATACCCATCTTAAGCCGGTGATACTTAGCTAGCTCATCGTGGTTAAAGTGTGAAAGATCGCGTCGACGCAACATCACTCGCCCAGCAGTTGGCATCTCTAAGCCAGCAATAAGGTTAAGGAGCGACGACTTACCACTTCCTGAGGGACCAAAGATGACAACAAACTCACCATCGTAAATCTCTAAATTAACATTTCGCAAAACCAGATGCTCATAATTCAAAACATCTTCGTCATATGACTTTGAAACGTATTGGATGGAGATAAGGGGTGTCTTTTTGCGTTCCATAAGCTACTTCAATAAGTCGATTACCCAGCCAAAGGCATTGGCAAAGTTAGCGGCTAATAGAGTGAAGATGGACTGCGTTGCCTTAGGCGTGCGGAAGGTGATCTCTTTCCGTGCCTCGTTACCGGCCGCATCCTTTGAGATGGCAACTAGCGTGTACAGCGTAGATGGCTTCAAGCCATTACCAATAACCGTGTGACCATTGGTAAGATCGTTAGCCCCTTCATGGCCCGGTACGTCGATGATGGTTTCCTGACCCTTTCGAATCACTTCAGCTTTATCGCTCGCTGGCTCATTGGTTTTCCATGAAGCGATAGCCGTGATCTCATCTGCTGTTCGGGCAGTCGTGACCTGAAGATCAGTGATATCAGGCGGTTGGGTGTCCCGTGGTGTTCTTACGGTTTGCGTCGAGGAAGTATTCTGCTTTCCACCCTGGTCGGCAATGACTACCCGAATGGCGTAGTTCGTCTCACCTATCAGATTTTCAATAGTCGCAGTTCGGTCAATCGAGAATTCAGAGCTCGCCACAGAAAGCTCTTTGGCGTCCGGCTTATCGAGCTGTCGATAGTAGACAATCTTGGTCGTCGGCGTGTTGGTCCGCATGACAACATTAATTGTATTGGCTGAGACAGGGACCATCTGGAGCACCGTAAAGACTGGGAGCGGAATAGTAGTGAAGGTAAAGTCACTCGACTCAGCCTCACTACCCTTGTCATTGCTGACTTTAATTCGGACGTGGTACTCGGTTCCAGGCGAAAGGCTGGTAAGTTGAACGGTATGTTTCGTGGTATTCGTAGAAGATGCATTAGCAATTGAAGAGCCGTAACGAGTGGTCGTACCATACTCTACAATATATTGGTTATAGTTGCTGGTTTCAAAAATAATGTCTGCTTTATTGTAGTCAACACCACTAATTTGAATCGACTTAATACTCGTTTCAGCTGTCGTGCTAAAGGTCTTATCGGTCGTAAAGCCTTTACCCCCGGTTGGGTCAGTTGAGATAGCTTTAAAGTGATAGAGCGTCTCTGGCTTCAAGCCAAATAAGGTAACCTTATGTGCCTTGACAAAGTTCGAGGTTCCCGTCTCGAAACCATATGCACTGGTTGTACCATACAAGATGGTTGAGCTTGAGTTCGTATCGGTAGTCCACTCGATAGTCGCTTGGTTATGACGAATATCGGTGACTTCAGCGCCCCTGGAGCCAATATTTGGTGGTTTTACATTGGCTTCGGTATCGATAATAAAGATGTTAGCTAGTGCAACATTATCAATGATGTAGTTCGGTGAAGTATACTCACTTTGAGCGGACACAAAAACAGGCACCGCTATAAGTACTAGTGTCAACAAGAAAATCGAGAAACGCCTCATAGTGACCATATCCCCTCTCTATGTATTATATGTTGTCGCTACGAGAAACTCAATTGTTCGTATACTACACATTGGCTAGACCGCTCGCTTTCGATTCACCGTCTCTTTCAGCTGAGCACTGGGGCGGAACTTGACTAGAGTTAACGCGGGAAGGGACACCTCTTTTTTCGATGTCGGGTGAGCGGTCTTTCGTTCCTTGTGTTGCACCAGGTAGAAGGTGCCAAAATTGTTCAGCGCAACTTTATTGCCCTTTTCCAGGCCAGCCGTAATAGAACTAAATAAGGCATCAACAAATTCGCTAGCAATCTCTTTCGGTGCTTTGGTTCTGGCGACAAGTTCAGCCACAAGTTTTGGCTTATTCATATCCCTCCTTGAGTGCGTCTGCCCCACGATCAATACCTTTATTATAGGGTATTTTTCTGGTAAAATGAAGCAATCAGAACCCGGAGAATTAGCCCTCATAGCTCAACGGATAGAGCAGCCCCGTCCTAAGGGGAAGATGGAGGTTCGATTCCTTTTGAGGGCGCCAAATCGCAAATGTCGGGCTGTAGCGCAGTTGGTAGCGCGCAGCGTTCGGGTCGCTGAGGTCGGCAGTTCGAGTCTGCCCAGCCCGACCAAAAGTAGGTAGCAAATGAGAGAAGTTACTGACATACTTGGCAATACTGAAGCGATAGACTGTATTGGATGTGCAATTCTTAGTGGTAAGATAGAAAATCCTGGCGGGTCGATCGCCTCAACGGAACATTTCGATGTCCACCAGGACTTGGAAATACCAATTCCAGGATTTATGATCCTTGTTTCCAATCGTCATATACAATCGATTGATGAATTCACTGACGATGAATCGAACGAGCTTATGGGCTTACTCGTAAAGGTGAGAAAAGGGATGCGCCATGCCCTAGGCGTTCAAGCCGTTACCATCATTCAAGAAGAAAACAGCTCTGATCACTTTCATATTTGGCTATTCCCTTGGTATGACTGGATGAAAAACTTTGGCTACCGACTCCAAGCAGTGCGAGAGATTATGGAATATGCTCGCTCAAATCATAAAACTCCTGAGAAAATAGAAGAGGTTAATCGTTCAATAGTTCAACTTAAAGATTATTTTCTTTCAGTAAAGTAGATTGCTTTCAGAGGAAAATACTGATAGTATCCTTGTAGATAAAAGAGTGCGGGTATCGTATAGCGGCTATTATGCGACCCTTCCAAGGTTGAGATGCGGGTTCGACTCCCGCTACCCGCTCCAATAAAAAAACTGCCTTTCGGCAGCTTTTTTATTTTTGCAAAGTTATTCAATCTCTCGCTTCACCAATTCAATATGCGTCGCTTTGCCGGTTTCTGGCTCGATATCGACAACCACGCCGGAAAGGATGATGGCACCACTCGCTACTTCCCCTTTCCATGGCATGCTCGTCAAATAGCTCTTTACAATAATATCTTTGTCTACGCCGATTACACCGTCGCGCGGACCAGTCATGCCAGCATCGGTCAAGGCAGCAGTACCGCCGGCAAGGACCCGAGCATCGTTCGTTTGGACATGAGTATGCGTGCCCACTACAAAGCTTACTCGCCCGTCGACGTAAAAACTAAAGGCAATCTTCTCGCTGGTTGTTTCGGCATGAAAATCAACAATAACGACTTTCGGACAGTCCGGTTCAGCAAGAATGGTATCGATCATCTCGAAGGGTGAGGTTGTCCGCTGTTTCATGAATACTTGACCCATCATATTCACGACTCGAACACGCTCCTTACCAACTTTGACGTCAAAGTATCCCTTACCCGGATCTTTCGCCGGAAAGTTCGCCGGACGAACAAGGGGTTCAGACTTCGTTTCAAGAATCGGGATGATGTCGGCCTTATCCCAAACATGGTTACCCGTCGTCATGCAGTCGATGCCGTACTCCATGACTTCATGGTAGGTATCAGGGGTTAAACCGAAACCAGACGCCATGTTTTCGCCATTGGCGATGACCAGGTCGGGAGCGTATTCAGTCTTGAGTTGCGGCAACAATTCGCGCACTGCTCGACGACCCGGTCGCCCATTGATATCACCAATAAAAAGGATGCGCATTTTAAACTCTTTCTAGGAGAGACTACTTTGCGTATTCAACCGCGCGAGTTTCGCGGATGACATTGACCTTGATCATACCAGGGTACTGCAAGTCATCTTCAATCTTCTTAGCAATTTCGCGTGCCAGCTTCAAGGCGCCAAGGTCATCGATTTCTTCCGGCTTCACAATGATTCGAACTTCGCGACCAGCCTGAATAGCAAAGGTCTTTTCGACGCCAGGGAAACTATTGGCGATGTTTTCCAGTTCAGTCAAACGCTTGACGTACTGTTCAAAGCTATCGCGACGAGCGCCAGGACGAGCACCAGAGATGGCGTCGGCAGCTTTAACGATGATAGCCTCAACGCTCTTTGGTTCGATATCACCGTGGTGTGCACCGATCGCGTTCACGACGATCTCGCTCATCCCATACTTACGGGCAATGTCCATGGAAATGTGATGGTGAGCACCGGGAATGTCATGATCAAGTGCCTTTCCAATGTCGTGCATCAAGGCAGCTTTTTTGGAAATATTCACGTCGGCACCAAGCTCGGCCGCCAACATACCGGCAATGTGAGCCATCTCAACCGAGTGACGCAAGACGTTCTGACCGTACGAGGTACGGAACTTCAAGCGACCAAGAATCTTCAAGACATCAGGATGCATGCCAGGAACACCAGCTTCGTAGGCAGCCTGTTCCCCTGCTTCCTTGATCTCTTTGTTCACATCTTCCTGTGCCTTCTTAACCTGCTCTTCAATCGAGTTGACGTTCACGCGGCCATCAGCAACCAGTCGCTCCAAGGCGAGCTTGGCAACGTGTCGGCGAACCGGATCAAAGCAGCTGACGGTTACCAGGTCGGGAGTCTCATCGATCATGAGATCAACACCAGTCACCTTTTCAAAGTGCTGAATGTTACGACCTTCTTTACCGATAATGCGACCCTTCATCTCTTCATTAGGAATCTGGACCGTAGTCGTCACTTGTTCAGTGGTATGTTCGCTGGCGAGCCGTTCGATAACCGTTGAGAGAATCTTTCGAGACAGCTTCTCACTCTCTTCTTGCAAGGCAATCTTCGATTCTTTGATCTTCTTTACCAAGTCATCCTTATAATCTTTTTCAATTTGCTCTAAGAGAAGATCGCGGGCTTCTTCCTTCTTCAGCTTGGCAACTTTTTCGAGCTCTTTCGTTCGAGCCTCATTCGCCTCAGCCAACTTTCCTTTGAGTTCATCAACTGACTTCTGCTTGGCTTCGAGCTCAGTCTTCTCTTTCTCGGCAGCTTCGAGCCGACGATCCACTGTCTCTTCTCGACGCATTAAGTTCTTCTCAATCTCATCGAGTCGTTTGCGTTTCTCTTCTTCGTCCTTTTTCGCCTCTTCTTTAATCTTCAAGGCTTCATCTTTGGCGGCAAGCAAAATCTCTTTTTGCTTGGCTTCGAGATCGAGTTCGCTCTTGGCAGACAGCTGCTTACGGATAACAAAGCCGGCAGCAACACCTACGATAAGGGCAGCAACGGCAGCTAAAATGGTTGGTAACATAAACAATCCTTTCAGTCAGAACTTCTGAAAAGATCCATATATGCTTTTGAACTTCTCGACGACTAGCTACAACAAAAGCCAGGCTAGCGGTATTATCTCGTCGCTACACCTATTAGTCGTGGATATGTTGTACAAATAGTTTTCACCATCGGAGTAAATGTTTCAAAAGTAAAATGAATGCTTTTCAGAAAGTATTAACTTGGGTAACTAGGACTGATTATACGCTAGCAAAAGTAGGTCGTCAATTTAGTTGGAGATACCTGAACGATAAAGGCTGTAGATTTCAATATCAGAAAGGACACGATTATAGATCCTAACATCATCAATACTGCCATTAAAGGCTTGCTCAAAACCGCTATACTTGCGCTCACCGATCGAAGTACTTACTCCGGTAACATTAGGAACAGCGCTTGCTCCTGTAGCCGTGTGATCTAATTTACCGTTAAGATAAAATTTATTCGTTGTTAAACTAGGACGTTCTGAGGTAATTACGACGTGATACCACGTATTAGCTGACAAAGTCGATCCGACTCCGCTCGATCCGCTCCCCCCTACCGAATAGGTTTGCTTACCGCTAATAAACCCCCAGGCAAAACCGCGATTACTCGCTTCATCTCGAGCAACTAGCCATTGTGTTCCGCTGGTACTAGTAAATTTAACCCAGGCAGAGATAGTAAAGTAATTACTTGATAGGTTTAGAGCATTAGCTGTTCCCGCGTCAAGATATTTTCCTGCCGTACCATCAATCTTCATTGCTCCACCAAAAATACCTTCTGTATTTAGCGTAGGTGAACCCGTATACGTACCAGTGCTCCCTGCCCCAGAAGAGTCAGTTGCAGTCGTACCGCTCGCTTCATCAAGTTTCCACCAGCCTACACAGGTTTGATCACAAGGCAGCGGACCCGAGCCAGCATATAGCGCTGCGACCTCGCTAGCAGTCAGGGCAGTATTGTAGATTCGAACTTCGTCTAAGCTCCCGCGAAAATTGTTCGATGAGGTATTGGTCCCCTGCCTGCCGATCCGCATCGTTTCAGCGCTGTTATAGATCGCATCAGTCTCGGCGCTATTGGCGCCAATCTGCGCTCCATTGATATACATCTTCACATTCGATCCGTCATAGGTTGCAACCATGTGGTACCAAGTGTCTAGAGTAAAGGTATTAGCAAACGTGTGCCAGCTGCCACCAATAAAGAGGTCGGCGTACCCTCCGGTACAGCCTGAGCCGCTCCAGCCAACTTGAAATACATAGTCAGTAATTGATCCATTATTGCCGTCACCCTTACCGATAATTGTGTTACAGGTCGTTGCTCCAGCACTGGCGATATTGATCCAACTCGCAAAGGTAACGTTGTTGCCTGAAAGTGCCACATCGGTTGTGGTAATTTGATCATCCCCATCGAAGCTATAGGCTTGATTAAATTTTCCACTTACAAGAGTAGCACCGCTGACAGTTCCCGTGTTAGCAGTCTTAATGCTGTCGATCCGGGTATTGAGACCCGACTCCTCCATGTCCCACCAATCCTGAAGGTTCGTCTTAAGAGTCGCAGGTAGTGAAGCGTAATTATGT
>CBINIT010000038.1:0-7874 GCA_966250865.1 uncultured Candidatus Berkelbacteria bacterium | reverse complement strand
TACGGCAATTACAGGACGAACACGACTACTGGTCGGTACTACTTGCAACTCGGGATGCGCTCCACAAGTGCGGGCAATTTCCCGGCTTCGAGGACGCTATCCTCAGTGCCTACGAAGAGAACTAAACGGACGCTGCACTCGCGGCGTCCGTTCTCTTGTCAAAATAGGCTAAACCTGTTATACTAGGCAAACAATATCCAAAGTATCCATATCCCCGTGGATTGTCGAAATGGGGATGCCAGGAGTGAAACAGCTTCTGGCTACGGAGGACCATTCTTATGGCACTCTATGAAATTACCTTCCTGACCAAGGAAGAAGCCGATCCTGGCGTCAAAGCTGCGATCGAAGAGGCCGGTGGCACCATTCAGAACGAGAGTTCGATGGGTCGACGCCGTCTCGCCTACCCTATCAACAAAGAGACCCAGGCCGTGTACACGACCTTTGTTTTCGATGCGGATAGCAAGGTAATTGCTGGCATTGATCGAAAATTACGATTGAATGCTAACGTTATGCGTCATCTTATTGTGACCAAGCGTATTGTCCAGCCAAGCAAGGAAGTCTCCAAGACGGTCCGTGAGGCCATCGAGGCAGCCGAGAAGCTTGAAGATACCGTTGCCGACACCTCGGCTCCAGTAGTCATGCCAGAACCAGTTGAAGAAGTTGCTCCGGTCGAAGAGGCCGTAGTAGCCGAGGCTCCTGCTGAAGAAGTAGCAGAAGTTGCTCCTGACGCTGCGCCAGCCGAAGAAACAGCCGAAGAAGTTAAGGAAGAAAAGCCAAAGCGCGCGGCCAAGAAGACCGTCAAGGCTGATGCCAACGCCGCTGAAGCAACAGAGGAAGATCGGTTGAAGGCTTTGGAAGACAAGCTGTCTGACATCCTTAAAGACTAATTGGAGTCTTTAACGAAAAGTTAATCTTGCACCTTATAGTATAATAGAGACAATATTAGGTAACGGTACCGAGAACGTTTAGACATAAAACACGTACTGCTCGGTACACGAAAGGAGACGCGATGTATTCATTGAATCGCGCACAGGTTATTGGCAATATTACTCGGGATCCCGAGATGCGGTATACACCCAATGGGCAAGCCGTAACGAGCTTCTCGGTGGCAACGAACCGCCGCTGGAAGAATCAGGGCTCAGGTGAGTTCCAAGAGGCAACGGAGTATCACGATGTTGTGGCTTGGGGCAAGGCCGCTGAGTTTATCGCCAACTACATGAAAAAGGGTAATAAGATTTATGTCGACGGTCGTCTGCAAACCCGAAGCTGGGAAACTCCAGACGGGGTAAAGCAGCGCCGTACCGAGATTGTCATCGAGAACTTTGTACCATTGACGCCAAAGGGCCAAGGTGGTGATGCCGGCTTCGATAGCCTCGACGACTTGTCATCCGATAATGCGCCGATGCCGGAAAGCCCTGATGCCGCTCCCACGGCAAAGCCAGCTCCTAAAGCTGCGCCAGCCAAGAGTGCACCGGCCGATGACGAGATTAACCTCGAAGACATCCCCTTCTAAAAAATCGAATTTCAAAATCTAAAATCCAAACGAAGGTGTCCTTCGGACATCTCAATCTTCTGTCCAGGAGTAATTATGAGAATGAAACGCAAAGAGTGCCAATTTTGCAAACGCAAAGTTACCGATATCGACTACAAAGATGCTGCCCTTTTGGCTCGTTACACGACGCCTTGGGCAAAGATTCGTCCCGGTAAAGATACCGGCGCCTGTGCTCGTCATCAGCGCCAGCTGACCGACGCCATCAAGCAAGCCCGTTTCTTGGCGCTTCTCCCCTACACCACACGATAAATAAGCCCCAAGGATCAATCCAAATTCCAAGAAGTATTCATTTGGTACTTGTTGCTTGGGATTTGGTTACTACTCCGAAGGAGTTTTGCTATGTATTCTATCGCTCAAGTTAAACCCGGTATGTTTATTACCTTCCGCGACGAGCCCTACCGTGTCGTTGCCTCGCAACATATCAAGCAGGCACGAGGAGCAGGTATCCTAAAGGCTAAGATGAAAAACCTCGTCACTGGGGCCATCATCGAGACCTCCTTTAAGGACTCAGACCGAATCGAAGAGGGTAACCTTTCGCATGAAGAGGTTCAGTTTCTCTACCGTGACGGTGTGACCTACCACTTCATGAACATGACCACCTATGATCAGTTCGAGCTTGCCTCAGATATTGTCGGTGAACAGGGTGAATTACTGAAAGATGGCACCATGGCTGACCTGTTGTCGTTCCGCGATCGTCCGATCGGTGTTAACTTGCCACCCAAGATCGATCTAGAAGTTACCTACACTGAATCGGTTGCGGCCGGCAATACCGTTTCCAACGTCCTCAAAGACGCTACGGTAGAGACTGGCGCGACCATTAAGGTTCCCGCCTTCGTCAAAACTGGTGACATGATTCGTATCAACACCGAAACCGGTGAATACGTCGAAAGAGTCCGATAACCCGGACTCTTTTTGGTATTTCTCTGACTCTGGCGGTATACTAGTATTATGCTTATTCTCGTATCACAACTTGTTGGACAACCCGTTATTACTTTTGATGGAGCCGAGACGATCGGGGTAATTCGCGATCCGATTATCGATCCGGAAAACGGTAAGCTCGTCGGTTATTTCTTCGCGCACGGCACCTTTCATCTGCAGCACGACATGATCTCGGTCCACGATATCGTTGGGTATGATCAAAACCGAGTGGTGGTCCAGCGAGAAGATGTGGCTGTGGTAGCTAGCGAAGAGCCTAAGATACAAAAGATTCTGTCAAAGAAAATCCCGGTTCTTGGCGCAAAAGTACTGACGGAAAGTGGTAAATATCTGGGCCAAGCGAACGATCTGCTTCTCGATACCGAAATGGGCATGATCGTGAAGTATTACGTTCACCACCTCTTGTCCGACCGCATCATCGCGGCAGAGCATGTCATCATGATCGATAAACGTGGTATTATTGTGGAAGATACGGCAACAACACTGGCCACCGTGCCAGCTGAGGTTGCAAATTAGTTTGTCCTAAAGGAGTGGTATGGAAGGTGGGGATCTCCAGCAGAGTATTGATCGGTTGACCAAGAAGGTCGACCAGCTGATTGCCAGATGGTCGCCGTGGCGTCACCTTGTTAATGGTATGATGTCTGGCATTGGCGCCGCTGTTGGTGCGACCATTGTTATTGCGATTATTGTTTGGCTACTTCATGGCTTAGCTCAGGTTGACATACTAAAGCCGGCAGTTGATACGGTTTTGCCGTATATCGAACAGTCACAGAAGGTGCCTTCGGTAACGGTCAGTAGTCCGAGTCCTTCTCCCTCCCCTTCACCGGCTACAGAGGTTTCGCCAAGCAGTGAACTAGACCTAGAAGCGTAATTTCATAAAAAAAGAGTCCGGCATGCCGGACTCTTTTTTTATTGTCGGTACTCTTGGTTTAGTACCCCATATCCATACCGCCCATACCGCCAGGCATTGGAGGCATTGGTGCCTCTTTCTTTGGCAGTTCAGTAACGGCAGCTTCAGTGGTCAGAATCAAGCTCGCGATTGAGGCAGCATTCTGCAAGGCTGACCGGGTAACTTTGAGTGGGTCGATAATCCCGGCTTCGATCATATTTTCGAACTTGTCATCGCCAGCGTTGTAACCGACGCCTTTTTCGGCATGACGAGCCTGTTCGATAATGACGCCACCGTCTTTGCCGGCATTGATGGCGATCTGACGCATCGGCTCTTCAAGGGCACGACGGAGGATTTTTACCCCAATCGCCTCTTCACCTGAAGCAGAAACGGCATCGAGTGAGCTAATGGCATCGACAAGCGCAACGCCACCACCAGCCACAATTCCCTCTTCCAGCGCAGCTTTAGTAGCCTCAATGGCATCTTCAATGCGAAGTTTCTTTTCCTTCATTTCGGTTTCGGTAGCGGCACCAACTTTAATGACGCCAACACCGCCAGACATCTTCGCTAAACGCTCTTGGAGCTTCTCTTTGTCATAGTCAGAGGTGGCTTTTTCGATCTGAGCCTTTACTAAATCGACTCGTGCCTTGATAGCCGAGGCATCACCCTTACCTTCAACGATAACCGTGTGCTCCTTATCGGCAGTGATTCTACGGGCTCGGCCAAGCATGTCGAGTTCGACATTCTCCATCTTAAGTCCTAGGTCATCGCTCACGACTTGACCGCCGGTTAGAGCAGCAATGTCAGCGAGCATCTCTTTGCGACGATCGCCAAAGCCTGGTGCCTTGACAGCCAAGGCATTGAAGATGCCACGGATCTTATTGACGACTAATGTAGCCAAGGCTTCCCCATCAACATCTTCTGCAATGATGACAATTTCCTTCTTGCCAAGCTGAGCCAGCTTCTCAAGAACAGGGAGAATGTCTTGAATTGAAGAGATCTTCTTGTCCGTGATGAGGATGTAGGGATCTTCAATCGTGGCTTCTTGGCGAGTCGTATCGGTCATCATGTACTGCGAGATATAGCCGTTGTCGAACTGCATCCCTTCAACTACCTCTTTGCCAAGACCGAGAGTTTGACCTTCTTCAACGGTAACGACGCCATCACGACCGACGGTATCCATAACTTCAGCGATCAACTCGCCGATTGCGGGGTCATTAGCTGAAATTGAGGCAACCTGAGCAATCTCCGCTTTACCCTGAACCTGTTTGGCATTCTTCTTCAGGGTCTCAACCACTGCTTCAACACCCTTTTCGATGCCCCGGCGGATAGCCAGCGGGCTGGCACCAGCGACCACGTTCTTCAAGCCTTCATTGGTAATGGCCTGCGCAAGAAGGGTGGCGGTTGTTGTACCGTCCCCTGCTACGTCGTTGGTCTTGGTGGCGACTTCCTTAACGAGCTGGGCACCCATGTTCTCGAACTTGTCTTCGAGCTCAACTTCTTTGGCGATCGTTACACCATCGTTGGTGATGGTTGGTGCGCCATAGCCCTTGTCGAGGACGACGTTACGTCCTTTTGGGCCAAGGGTAACCTTTACGGTATCGGCGAGAATATTGACGCCACGCTGGAGTTTGATGCGGGCATCTTCGTCAAAAGCAATCTGTTTTGCCATAGATAACTCCTAGTTTCTTATCTTACTTTTCAATAACGGCTTGAATGTTGGACTCACTGACCATGACATACTCTTTGCCATCGATCTTGAGTTCGTCGCCCCATGAATAAAGGACGGTGTCGCCGACTTTGACGTCGAGCGGCTTAAGGTCGCCATCGATATATTTACCGTTGCCAACCGCCACGACTTCGCCTTTCTTGGATTTCTCCTTGGCTGAATCGGGCAAGACGATGCCAGATGCGGTCATTTCTTCCTGTGGGGTGGGCGTTAAGAGAACGTTGTCGCCCAGGGGTCGGATCGTTGCCATAAAGGCTCCTTTCTCTGGTTATCTTTTATTGTTTTGCGATAAACGGCGCTAGGCGATCTCGGAAGGGGGATACCAAGACGCTGCCTAGCACCAGAGAATTATTATAAGATGCCGCATAGAAATGTCAAGTACTCTTTACATTTTAGCCTCACTCCCTTGACGTAACAGGTTCAAGTGAGGTATACTATGTAGCTGCCGAAGTTCTGGCAGTTCGGGAGGAACTAATGTGGGCGTTCTGGCCTTACTGATCATCAACATCGTCATCTACTTCGTCGACAAGGCGATGGATGGACGATTGCTAGGCGTCAAAGATGAGGAGGGTCCCCGGTGCATCCGGTAGCCATTATTCTCATCTTTGTTATCATCATCCTGATCCTGGCGTTCTGGGGTCCGGACTAAGCAGAGGCCCGCTCGGTTTTCACCGGCGGGCCTGCTCATTTATTTAAGATCTCTTTGGAGGATGAAACCCAAGCTCAGTGTCGGAATGCCTTACTTGTGAATCTTTCATATGGGTCCGCGGATCGCGTTCAATTCGAGAAATTTGATACTGTTTCAGTATTTTTTCAAGGTATCTACCCTGAAGGGCTGAAATCATTTTTTCAAAAAAGAGTTTCGTGCCATAGGGTTCTTGCTGCCAGAGATACTGGTAGACCCTCCCCTTCTGTTTGGCTGGCGCATCGAACGTTGCGTACCAGTTTAAACAAATCTTGCCAGCAATATTGTGGTCCGTCCGCCGGATGCCAGCAAGTTGGATGAAAAGCGTTACAAAAAACCGTGTACTCCAAAGCCAGTTCGGCTCGACTTGAATAAAAAAATCAATATCGCTGGTTTTGGTTGCGCGTCCTTCGGATTGCGAACCAGTTAAAGCGATAGCACGCGTAAATGGAATAGCGGAAATAATGCGAATAGCCCGCCTCGTGGTCTGCTTCTGTTGTTCTCTCCATAATTCTTGATTCATAATTCGTAATTCTCAAACCCAGTCTTTTCCCCTATCTTACCATGGTGTATAGTTAAACCAGTAACGGAAAGGACTGTGTATGCGTGTACTCTCAGGCATTCAAACGAGCGGAACCGGTGAGCTCCATATCGGTAACTATATTGGTGCAGTCAAGCAGTGGATCGAGTTTCAGGATGCGCACGAGGCCTACTACATGCTCGCCAATCTCCATGCCATCACGGTCCCGATTGAGCCTGACGTAACGAGGGACAATGTCTATAAGGTGGCAGCGCTTTACCTGGCCCTCGGTCTCGATCCAAAAAAGAGTACGATCTTTGTCCAATCTAAGGTACATGAACATGCCGAGCTGGGCTGGCTGTTGAACTGTGTCGCTTACATGGGTGAGATGAAGCGGATGACGCAGTTTAAGGACAAGGCGGGTGATGACCAAGAAGGCGTCTCGGTCGGCCTGTTTGATTACCCGGTTCTGATGGCCGCTGATATCTTACTCTACAATCCGCAGCTTGTACCCGTTGGTGATGATCAAAAGCAGCATGTCGAGCTAACCCGTAATCTTGCGGAACGATTTAATAATAAGTATGGGAAAACCTTTGCCATCCCCGACGTCTACACTCCTGACCACGCCGCTCGCATCATGGGTCTCGATAATCCCATGAAAAAAATGAGTAAGTCGTTGGGGCCGAATAATTATATCAGTCTGCTTGATGACCCAGCGAAGATTCGGGAAAAAATGAAGAAAGCGGTGACCGATTCCGAGAGCGAAGTGCGGTTTGATAAAGAGAAAAAGCCAGCTGTCAGCAATCTACTGACGATCTTTTCAGTAGTTACGAACCGAAGCATCGAAGACTTAGAAAAAGATTACGGAACAACTGGCTATGGTCGGTTTAAGAATGATCTTGCCGAAGCCTTAGTCGCCTTTCTTGAACCAGTCCAGCAGAAGTATCAGGTTATTATCTCAGATAAAAGCGAACTCGAGAAAGTACTGGCCGAAGGTTCTGCAAGGGCCCAAGAGCTTGCGGCCAAGACGCTGCAAGACGCAAAGAACCGAATGGGTATCCTTTAGGTCGTCTCAATACCCTCTTGAACGGCACCAATAATTCGTCCATGGTACTCCATCGCTCCTGGCTCGGTGCGCCAGACCTCGATCTGTAACGGGTTAACCCGTTTTTCATCTGGTTCATTGACGTACGAGAGTATTTCGGCGGGGTTATTTTCAAAAGAGACGATCGGATATTCCAATCCCTGGGCAGTGGTTGCATAGTACGTCGAAACGTTATCTCGTTCTTGTCGTTCAAGGCTTATTGCCTCAATAATATGAGGCCGATGCTTTTGCTCGACGTTTGTCGGCTGAATACCCTGCTCCTCTGGGCCGGGACCGAATTTACCTTCCATCGTTCTCCTTTTTCTATGCTGTGAGTTGGTTAACTAGCGCTTTGAGCGCTGTTTCCAGTTCGGCTGTTGCGGCTTTAGCTTCACCGATAACTTCCTGAACGTTCTGACCTTCTGCTGTCTTGTAGATGCTCGTATAGAGCTTCACCTTGGGTTCGGTGCCAGAGGGAC
>CBINIT010000037.1:0-7915 GCA_966250865.1 uncultured Candidatus Berkelbacteria bacterium | reverse complement strand
GGTCACCGGCCTTTACATCTACGACAACACCGTCTTTGATCACATTAAGCAAATTAAACCTTCAGGTCGCGGTGAGTTGGAGATTACTGATGTCAATAATCTCTATATTGAGCAAAACAAGATGCATTGGGCGCCGCTTGACGGGTTTTGGTCTGACGCTGGCAAGCCCGAAAGCCTCTACCGTTCTGGCAGCTACTGGGCCAGAAAAGCGCTGGGCGAAACATTCACATCATTGATGGACGAACTATAAGGAGGAAGCGTGAAAGGTTCGCTTAGTTCTGAACAGCTCACTAAAGAAGCCCGAGAAAAACTCAGTCAGCAGCAATATGAGCCAAAAACGGTTATCAACGGAGTGGAGTTCGTTGACCTCCCTCACTTTACCGACGATGGGGGCTCTTTTATCGAAGTTGCTCGCTTGACCAACGGATCGCATGACTGGTTTCCTTCTACCGAAGCAGCTCAAGCAAGTTTTTCTGAGATGCTACCAGGAGTCACGAAGGCCTTTCACCTCCATTTCAATCAAGAAGATATCTGGTTTATCCCGCCAAGCTCTCACATGCTCGTCGTTCTCCATGACGCCCGCCAAGAAAGTGAGACTAAAGGGGCAACTATGCGGTTCGTCATGGGTGCGGGTAAGGCAAAAGCCCTCCGCATTCCTCGTGGCGTCGCCCACGGCGTACGAAATATTGATAGTAATTCGGGTTTCATTTTTTATTTTGTTAGCCAACAATTCGATAAAGAAAATCCCGATGAACGCCGATTGCCGTGGGACTTTCTCGGTAGCGAAATTTGGGAAACCACCAAAGGGTAGTCTGTGATCTATACGACCGAGCTTTACTACTGGCAAGATCCTGAGTTCTCTTTTGAGAAAGCGCTTCGAGTTACCGTTGAAGCTATTACGCCATTCGCCAAATCGTATGAGGCCACGCTCATCGCCCCCGAAGACCGCAAAGCTTCAAAAGAGCGTCATGGCCTTCTTCCCGAAGATGCGGTTCAAAAACAGAACGCTATGCGAGAAGTGCTCGACTGGATTATCAGCGCCTCAAGCCAGCGAGATCTTTTTTCGCTCTTTATAAGCAGTGAAGAAGCCACCTCACACGAAAAGATAAATCTTTTTGATCACCATGACGATACCTGCTGCTGGGCACTCAATCTTAGCAAAATGCAGTTTATCGCTCTTCAAGAAATGTGGAAGCAGCATGATTTACCGACAGATTTATTCTTTCCCGAAGATGAGGGAACTCAAATTGGCAACTACTACTATACTCCGAAACAACTTGAAGCTCATCGAGCAAAACAGAAAGGACAGTAATGCGCATCCTTGTCACTGGTGGCCTTGGTTTTATGGGCAGCGACTTCATTCGCTACATGCTCGACACCTACCCTCTGTATGAGATTATCAATATCGATAAGATGACTTATGCCGGCAATCCAGATAATCTAGCTGGCTACGATACGAATTCACGGTACACCTTTATTAAAGGAGACATTTCCGTTGCTTCCGACGTCGAAAAAGCGTTGGCTACAGGCAAAGGTCGTATTGACGCCATCATCAACTTTGCCGCCGAGACCCACGTTGATCGCTCTATCCAAAACCCCGAAGCATTCTTGCAGACATCAGTAGTTGGTACCTATCGACTGCTCGAGAAGGCTCGAGAGCTTGGCATCGATCGTTATATCCAGATTTCAACCGATGAAGTATTTGGCGAAATCGAAGAAGGTCACTTTACCGAAGCGTCGCCTTTTATGCCACGAAGTCCATACTCCGCAGCCAAGGCAGCCGGCGACATGCTTGTTGCAAGTTACGTAAATACCTACCAACTGCCAGCTATCGTCACCCATTGCTGCAATAACTTCGGACCGTTTCACTACCCTGAGAAGCTTATCCCGTTAGCCATTACCAATATTCTTGAAGATAAGAAAGTTCCTATTTACGGCGACGGGAAGCAGGTTCGTGAATGGATCTTTGTCCGCGATCACTCGAAGGCGATCGATTATATTCTGCATAACGGGAATGCGGGCGAAGTTTACAATATTGGTAGCGGTGAAGAACGGGAGAATATCGAGACCATTACCGCCATCCTTGCCGAGCTTGGTCGCGATGAAGCCGCGCTTGAATTCGTCAAAGATCGACCTGGCCATGACCGCCGCTATGCTATCGACTCGAGCAAGCTCCGCAGCCTCGGCTGGAAGCCGGAATACACCTTTGAACAAGGCATCAAGGAAACCGTTTCTTGGTTTCAGAAGCATGAAGTCTGGTGGAAAAAGATCAAATCAGGCGAGTACCTTGAGTACTACAAAAAGCAGTATGAGGAGCGTTAAGCCATGCGAGTCCTGATTACCGGTGCTAACGGCCAACTTGGTTACCACCTTCAACAAGCCTTCTCAGAACACGAACTCTACCTCGGCGATGTTGATAATTTCGACATTACCAATCGCGACCTGACGCTGCGCGAAACTGAGATATTCAAACCTGATCTCATAATCCATGGTGCAGCCTATACCAACGTCGATGGAGCGGAAACTAACAAAGAGCTGGCTTACGCCATCAACGTAAATGGTTCAAAACATGTTGCCGAGGCAGCAACACTGGTTGGTGCAAAGATTATAGCCATCTCAACTGACTATGTTTTTGCTGGCAACAAGGGCACACCCTATCTTGAGACCGACGAGCCGAATCCTCAGAGTTACTATGGAAAGACAAAGTATGAGGGCGAGCAGGCCGTTGTTGAGATAGCGCCCAAGCATTTTATTTGTCGAACAGCCTGGCTCTATGGTGGCCCCAAGCCACGAACGACCACTGACCTTACCAGCTACCCTTTTAAGAACTTTGCCGTAACCATGCTTCGCCTGGGCAAGGAACGCGAATCGCTAGAAGTGGTTGCCGACCAGCTCGGCGGACCAACCTATGCCAAAGATCTCGCCGAGCATGTCAAACGGATAGCTGAAACCGACGTCTATGGTATTTACCACGTAACCAATGCTGGAGTTACTAATTGGGCAGATTTCACAAGAGAGATTTTTAGACTCGCTGGATACAAAACGACCGTAAACGATGTAACAAGCGCTCACTATGCTGCGAAGTACCCACAAGCAGCCAAACGTCCTGCCTATTCCGTACTCGGGCATGAGGCACTAATCGCCACCGATCTTCCAGACCTACGTCCTTGGCAAGACGCGCTCGCCGATTTTTTGGCCGACTACCAGTCGTAAATGCTATACTGAGACAGAGAGGAAGAGATGCATGAACATTGCTTTTGACGGCCGAGTAGCGATTAAACAGTTAGGCGGTATCTCCGAATATACCTACCAGCTCCTAGCAGCGCTTGGTAAAATTGACCATGCGAATTCATACTCCGTACTTACCGTTGGTCGCGATAAAGCAAAGCTTGGGTCACTCCCCGATTTACCTCATAACTTCCAGCAGATACACAAGGATTGGCCACAAAAAGCGCTCGATATGACCTGGCGCTACGCTAATTGGCCGAAGGTAACGAGCTGGTTACCCAAACATGACCTCTTTTATTCTCCCCATTTTCTCTTACCTGCAGGTGACTTTAAGCGCTTGGTAGTCACCATCCACGATGTTCTCTTCCTCGACCACCCAGAATGGTTCTTAGCTTCTGATGTTGAAAGATATACCCATATGGTTCGCTCTACTCTCAAGAAAGCTGACATGGCGATTACCATTTCGCAAACCTCGCGAGATGCCCTCATCGCCCATGAGCTCATTGCTCCAGACAAAATCAAAGTGATCCCTATTGCTGGCCAGATTCCTCCAACTACCTCTGATCTGGACAAGGCAACTAAAAAACGCTACCAACTGCCAGACGAATATCTCCTTTACATAGGCACCATTCAGCCTCGAAAGAATATTCTCAATCAGCTGAAGGCCTACGCCATACTTCGCGGACAGGGGCATACCTTACCGTTTATCTTTGCCGGCGAACGAGGCTGGCTTGGTGAAGAGTTGGAACAAACCGTTGCCAAACTCAAGCTTGGAGAGCATGTACGCTTTATTGGCGGCTTTGAGCGTAAGGAGAAAACCGCATTATTCCAGGGCGCTAGAGCCTTTCTCTTCCCATCGCTCGCTGAAGGCTTTGGACTGCCCGTCCTTGAGGCGATGCAAGCCGGTGTACCGGTTGTCACCTCCAATATCTCAAGCCTTCCTGAAGTAGCCGGTGATGCGGCCGAACTCGTTGATCCAACGGATCCAGAGACTATCGCACAGGGTGTGGCAGCGATCTTGTCCAACAGCACTCACAGTAAGTCGCTCATTATGAAAGGTAAAAAGCAGGCCGAGACCTTTAGTTGGGAGCGAACCGCAAAAGAAACCTTAGCAGTATTTGAATTGTTCCAGTAATACTATGACAATACTTTTTACAAAATTTCCACTTGAATCACACTTTGGCGGCGGCGAAAAGCACACCCTTCAATTAGCAGCAGAACTGCAGAAGGCAGGTCATAGAGCGCTCCTCTTTAGCTCGGACCCCATACTCCTGGAACGCTGGGAAAAAGCAGGGTGGGGTTATTACCGAATTCCCGTGGGGCTTGAACCGACCTCTGCGAAAGGGCTCCTTATCTTTACCCTCCGATTACCATTTACCTTCCTCCAATTTGGCTACTGGACCTGGGTACTTAAAAAAAAGGAAAAGATCGATGCGGTCTATGCCCAGTCACTTCCCGAAAAGATGCTCATGACGCCTTGGCTCCTATTGGCTAGGATCCCTACCTACTGGATGGAGCATTTACAGATAGAGAATTGGCTCCGCCTTAACCCCTATCGTTCGCTCTATCATTTCTTTAGTCGCTACGTGCAGGTTATTACCGTCTCCTATGGGGTAGCTCAGCAGCTTACCGAGATTGGTATCCCCCAAGAAAATATCCGAGTCGTTTACAACGGCATCGATACCGAATATTTCGCCCCTAAAAAGAAAAAAGAGGAAGACGTTATTACCCTTGGAACTGCTGCTCGAATTGCCGCAGAAAAGAATATCGCATCAGTCATTGAGGCACTCGCTCTCGTAAAAAAGAAGCATCCCAATTTTCGCTACCTTATTGCTGGGTCCGGTGATCAGCTTGAGTCATTAAAGAAGCTGACCGAGCAGTTAGGATTGGCCAAGGAAGTCACCTTTACTGGATTTAACGAATCCATACGCGACTTTCTTGAACAGCTCGATATCTTTGTTCTTACCTCATACCGACGAGAATCGTTTGGTATTGCGGTCGCCGAAGCCATGGCAATGGCCAAGCCGGCGATTGTCAGCGATATTCCGGGGCTGCAAGAAGTAGTAAAGCATAATGTGAGCGGGCTTATCGTTCCGCCTAACGATGTTCAGGCATTGGCCGAAGCAATTAGTACGCTTATCGAAGACAAGGCGCTCCGCGAAAAGATGGGTAAAGCTAGTCGCGAACGAATCATCCGTCACTTCAGCCAAGAACGCATGATTGAATCATTTATCAAACTTTTTACTTACCCAAGTAGGAAGAAACGATGACTACCGAGACATCTCAATCACAACCGAACATGGCCAAGCGGGTCGCCTACAACACGATCATCCAGTTTGTTGGACGAGTTGCTGGTGCAGCGCTTGCCATCATCCTGACGCGAATCGTTGCTGATCATCTGGGTGTAGCCGGCTATGGGCGCTATACTACCGTTTTTGCCTATATCACGTTCTTCGGCGCAATCGCTGATTTTGGCTTTTTCTGGTATCTCGTACGAGAGGTCGCCAAAGACAAGGCCAACACTGAAAAAATTACGGCGAATGTCATCACCCTCCGCCTACTTTTTGCGCTGTTTGTCTTGATACTCGGAACCGTCATCGCCTACACCATTCCTCGCTACGACCCTACCGTCCGCCTCGGGATCATGCTCCTTGCCGGATCCATGATCTGGGTCAGCCTCTCCAATACGCTGATCGGTGTATTTCAGGCCAATGAGCAGATGAACTACCCGGTAGTCAACGAAGTGGTCGGAAGATTACTCGCGTTAGTTGCAACCTGGTTAGTTGTTAAGGCCGGCTATGGCCTATTACCTATTATCTACGCTGCCCTTCTTGGGAGCTTTATCATCTTTGGCCTCAACTACTACTTTGCCAGACGATTCACGCGGATTCGACTTGGTTTCGATACCGCCCTCTGGCGAAAAATTATGCGTGAAAACTTAACCCTAGGCATCAACGTCCTCCTCGGTATTATCTATTTCAAGATTGATGCCGTGATCCTGTCCGCCTTGCGTCCCAGTCTCGATGTCGGAATCTATGGCGCCCCCTACAAAGTACTCGAGATACTCCTTGCCTTTCCTGCAATGTTTATGGGCGCGGTCTTCCCGAGCCTCGCTAAAGTGATCGACACCGATACAGATCGGACGAAAATCATTCTCCAAAAAGCATTTGACCTTCTCGCCTATGCCGGCTGGGGCATTACCGTTGCTGGTATCGTTTTAGCGAAACCGATCATTGCCTTTACGACACGAAGCGAACCTGAGTTTCTCACCGCCTCCACTATCACTATTGGCAACCTTCCGATTACCGCACCGGTCGTTCTCCAGATACTTTCCGTCGCCGTTGGCCTAGCCTTTCTTGGTAACTTCTTTGTCTCGACTATTGTGGCGCAAGGCTCACAAAAACGTCTTATTATCAGCAACATCATCAACGCAGCATTAAACACCGGGTTAAACTTTTTGCTCATCCCAGCCTTTACCTATGTCGCTGCAGCTGGCGTGACCATTGTCTCTGAGTTGATTATGCTAGGCTTCTCAGCGGTGATTGTCTACCAGAAATTACGGTTTATCCCTCGTCTCACCAACCTGCTGAAAGCAGCGGTAGCGGCCGCCATCATGGGTGCCGTTCTGTATGCGATTCGAGATCAAGTACATGTCCTAGTCAGCACCCTTATCGGCGGGACAGTCTACATCGCAGCTCTCTTCCTTACTGGGGCATTAACCAAAGATATGATATATTTACTCATCCGTCGCGAGTCCAAGTCCTAGGAGTAGTATGAGAATTGGCATTGATACCCAAACTACTTACGGACGCAAAACAGGATTTGGTTTTTACGTAGCCAATTTGACGGAAAACCTGCAGCGTATCGATAAAAATAATGAGTATGTCTTTTTGCATCCGAAAAAGAAAGACGATTTCTCAACTCCCGGCCGACTATTTTGGGATCAAGTCGTATTGCCCCGATTGGCTCGCGAAGCTAAAGTGGATATCCTCCATCAGCCAGGATTTTCTCATCCTATCTTTTACCGCGGCAAGGTAGTGGTCACGGTCCACGACTTGGTTGCCATCTTCCTTGGGCAAAACCTTCAGTTCTGGCCACGACAGTACTTTGCCCGATGGGTTCCTTTCACCTTTCACTATGCCGATCACCTGATTGCCGTCAGTGAGCAGACAAAGCGGGACACTATTCGTCTCCTAGGCATTCCTGAAGAAAAAATTACGGTCATCTACGAAGCCGCCGATGAGCGCTACCAAGTAATTACCGACAAGGCGCGGCTGGATGCTGTCCGCAAAAAGTATAAGCTGTGCGATGAACCGATAATTCTCCACGTTGGCACCCTAGAACCTCGGAAAAATCTCATCTTCCTCATCCGAGCATTTGCTGAGGCTAAAAAAGACAAAACATTTACCGCCAAGCTAGTTATCACCGGAAAGAAGGGGTGGTACTACCAAAGCATCTTTAAGCTGGTTGAGGGATTAGAGCTTGAAGATGATGTGATTTTTACCGGCTACGTTGAAGATGAAGACCTGCCGGCCCTCTACAACATTGCTACGCTCTTTGCTTGGCCTTCACAATACGAAGGGTTTGGCCTGCCTCCGCTTGAAGCAATGTCTTGCGGTCTACCAGTTTTATCGAGTAACACCTCTTCCATGCCTGAGGTGATCGGCGACGCAGGCATCTTACTCTC
>CBINIT010000036.1:0-9026 GCA_966250865.1 uncultured Candidatus Berkelbacteria bacterium | reverse complement strand
TTAGGACCGTCGGTAATGACCACCACTTTTGGACCTAATCTATGAAGCGCATCAAAAAGCTCATGGAAGGTCGCGGTGTCTTTAAGCCCGGTATAGAGTGCTGCTTCCTGTTTATTCACATAAAATATCTCACACTGCTTCAGAAGTGGCGCCGAGACCTTGGCTCCATCGCGTAGCTGAAATGTGCCAGGATTATAGGCCAACTTTGCCCCGTAACGTTCAAGATAATCAGCGAGTGGCTTAATAACTACATCCCAGCCCTTTTTCATTGAAGAGAAGTAAACAGCTCGACTTTTCGGTAAACGTGGCAGACGATACTCGCGCTCTTCATGATAGATCAGAATTGTCCGTTCCCCAAGATAGTTAATGACTGTTGAAAGGTTCGTTCTTTTATTGTAGTCAATGAACCGGGTATCTACACCTTCACGCCACAACTGCTTGCGGATCATCTGGCCTTCATCATCTTTACCAAGATTCGTTACCATAGCCGATTTAAGTCCTAACCGACGCGCACCGACAGCGACATTGGCTGAGTTCCCACCAATCGTTCGAGTCATCCGTTCAACAGGAATTTTGTCGGCAAAAGTAAGGCAGATCTTCCGAGTACCCTCTTTCTCTGAGGATACGACTTGTGCCTCTTTTTTATTCATCTCTAAAAAGACATCGATACTCATATCCCCGATAGCAACAAGATCGAGCACACTTCCTCCTTTACTTCTGTTGCGTTCTATCGACCGAGCCAAAGAGTTCCATTTTCTTCCCGACAACTCGGCGAACACCCTTCACCGCTTCGGTCAAAATCTCTCGTGGATCATAGACATCTGGATTAGTTTCAAGATAGGCTCGTAAATCATGATTAAACGCCAAACGTATATCGGTATCAATATTGATCTTAGCGACGCCAAGCTCAATAGCTCGCTTGATACGCTGAGGGTGGGTACTTGAAGCACCATGTAGCACGAGCGGCAATGCAACCTTCTGACCAATCTTCTCCAACCGATCAAGATCAAAGATTTCTTTAACCGATGGCACGCCATGAGCGTTACCAATAGAAACAGCCAGACTATCAACACCGGTTCGCTCGACAAATTCTACCGCCTGATCAGGATCAGTAAGTTTAGACTCGAGTGCCTTAACATAATCCTCTTTACCAGATAGAACACCGAGCTCAGCCTCAACACTGACGTCCTTAGGGTGAGCCATGGCAACGACATCCTGCGCAGCTTTAACATTTTCTTCATAGTCCAAGGCAGAGGTATCGATCATAACCGATGTATAGCCCGCCTCGATACATTCTTTTGCTCGACCAACACTTTTTCCATGATCAAGGTGAACCGCTACAGGTACTGTTGCCTCTTTAGCAAGCAACGTGAGAATCGCATAAATCTCTTTCAAACCAGCATAATCGATTGCCTTCTCGCTAGTCTGGATGATAACTGGACTCTTCAGCTCACTGGCAGTCTCAATAATCGCTCGGCTGATCTCAAGGTTACTAGTATTAAACGCACCAATCGCATAACCGTGTTTTCTTGCGTGAGCAAGCATTTCAAGAGTATTAACGAGCATGGGATCCTTTCTGATATTCATTAAGTAACTGGTGCCATTTTACCATACCACTCGCAGCACTACCCTCAAGGATGTAACCACCCTTTCCAACAGTAAGAATTGTCGCCCCTGCATCAAGCAAGGCTCGTGCATTGTCGTAGCGGACCGCTCCATCGATCGCAATATCTAGCGAAGGAGCAAGCTCTCGTAATTCGCGAATACGGTCATACGTTTCTGGAACAAACGGCTGGCCACCAAAGCCGGGATGAATGCCCATAATCTGTACGAATTCGACTAGCGGAAGATGAGGCACAAGTGCAGTGATAGGTGTCTCGGGATTAAGAGTAAGGGCAAACCCCAAATTGAGAGCTCTTGCCTTTTCTGCAAGCACGGCGATATCTTCACTCGACTCAAGGTGCACCAAGATACGCTTTACTCCTAGCTTTGCTAATTGCGGAAAGTACTGGCCAGGCTGCCGGACCATAAGGTGAGCATCGTATTCCACGCCCGGGGAAAGCTCAGAAAGTTCAGTAGGGAGAACGGTTGTATTGGGTACTAATGTATTATCAGCAAAATCGAGCGAGATACGCTTAACGAGCGGCTCAAGTATCACGCGTCGTTCGTTAAACTCAGCCACCGTAGATTCAAGAATGGTCGGAATAACCTGGATCACAACTCTACCTCATCATTACTTTGCGGAATAGCCACGTCGTATTGACTCTTAATCTTAGCGGCAAGCTTCGTTGCTCCGTCAGCTTCTCCATGAACCAAATATACTTTTTTTGGTTTAATTTGGAAATGGCCTAGCCATTCTTCAAGGCCTCGCTGATCCGCATGTGCTGAATAGGCGCCGATTGCTACGACTCGAGCCTTCACATTTACCCACTGCCGTAAGATTTTAACCCGTCGACGCCCCTCGTAAAGCGCACGACCAAGCGTACCTTCGCCTTGGTAGCCAACGAAGAGGAGGGCTGTTGTCGCATCGGAAAGATACTGCTGGGCGTGGTGCTGGATCCTTCCGCCCTCCATCATGCCAGAGCCAGCGATGATTATTTTTGAGCCCTCCACGGCATTAATCGCTTTGGACTGACCAACTGATTCAGTAATCTTTAAGCCCGGGAAAGAAAAGATCGAGTTACCAATTTTACTAGCAACCTGCGCCTCATGATTGAAGTATCGTATAGACGACTCGTAGACCTCTGTCGCCGCAATTGCCATGGGGCTATCAAGAAAAACCGGAACATGAGGCAATAGTCCATCGTCAGAAAGACCAGAGAGTTCATAGAGAAGTTCTTGAGTTCGCTCGAGGGCAAAGGCAGGGATGAGCAACACACCCTTCTGCTCAAGTGTTTGCTTAATGACTGTACGTAACTTTGATCGGCGGTCCACTGGGCTTTCATGATATCGTCCACCATAGGTCGATTCCATAACCACGGCGTCGGCCGCGACAGGCACTTCGGGCCGGTTCATCATGGGCACTGGGTAGTTACCAATATCACCAGAGAATACTACTTTCTTGCCCTCAGCTTCCAATAGTACGCTCGCTGAACCCAGAATATGACCAGCATCAAAAAATTCAAAGGAAAAGTGTTTGCCAATCTTCGTGGGTCGACGATAGTCAACCTGCTCAAACAATCCAAGTACTGCCTCAACGTCGGTTTGCTCATAGAGCGGTTCGCGATCGTCCTCTTCAGTTTCAAACGACATGATAGCGGCAGCGTCCGCCATAACCAACCCGGCAAGATCACGAGTTGGCGGCGTAGCGTAGATCTTACCGCGAAAACCATCTCGCCAGAGCTTAGGAATGCGGCCACAGTGGTCTAGGTGTGCATGGGTAAGAATCATCGCCGTAATTTCACGAACGTCATAGGGCAATGTCTCATAGTTCTGCTCCTCAGCAAACCGAGTACCTTGAAACATGCCGCAATCGATCAGAATACGCTCGTCACCCGACTCGACAAGAAAGTTTGAGCCGGTTACCTCACCTGCTGCACCATAGAAACTAATCCGCATGCGCCTCTTTCTTCATCAATGCAACTACTTTCTCCACCAACGCATCAGGATCATCGTCATAAACAATCTTACCGGGTCCACGGTCGGCGATATCGACTATTCCATCGATCAGAGTTGAGGTGCCGCCAGTTCCCAAAAGTACACCGATCACTTTACGATCTTCAAACGCACTCGTAAACTCATTCAAGGTGCCAATGCGGCCAGCGATATGGATGACGGCATCGGCAGAGCGCACCAAGAAAAGATTCCGGCCAGAATAACCAAAGCCGGTATAGACAATAAGATCGTGATGATCAACGGGTAGGCGATACTTTTTCGTATGCTCTTTATAGCTCATCGCTGGCGAGAAGCCGATCGTCACCCCGCCCGCTTCCTTCGCTCCAACGGCAGCATAGTATGGGTAGCCAGTCGTAGCACCGGTCAAGATAACAACTTTTTCATCGGCTAGAGAGCGGCCGAGGGCCTTTGCCTTCTCTTTTACCGCCGGCGGCTCGTTCACAACTGCCGAACCGGAGATACAAACCTTGTATTTCAGTGTTTCTAGCATAATCCCCTCACTTCTCTCGAATTGCTTGTTCATGATCCGCTATTTTTGCCAAACGACGAACGTGTCGTGCATCATGCGAAAAAGGCGTAAATAACCAGTTGCTTAGAATTGTTTCTGCTTCACTCGCGCTCAAATAGTCAGCAGGCAAGCTTATAATGTTGGTGTCGTCATCGTTTCTCGAGCTTCTGGCACAGTGATCGTTCATGCAAACTGCTGCACGGATTCCTGGAGTTTTATTGGCCGCGATGGCAGCACCCTGCCCATTGCGGCAAATAACAATTCCTTTCACCGCATCTTTCGCTACGGCCGCTGCCATAGGGAGAATAAAGTCCGGGTAGTCATCTTCTGGATTAAGGGAAAAAGGACCAAAGTCCTTGTGAGGAATCTTTCTATCGTCAAGCCACTGCTTGATCTTTTCTTTGAGTGAATAGCCACCATGATCAGAGGCCAAGTAGACCATAGCCCCTCCTTCTTATGTACCTATTGTAGCATATCTAGAGCAGATTCACGTGCTAAAAACGAAGCCGTTTAGCGGTTAACTTCCCAGCGTCTACGATAACAAGAGTGTCCGAGGCACAGTCAGGAGCGCCATCTTCTTCATATGCATAATCAGTGAACGGTAGCCCTTCTATACCCATCTCAAGGATCCGGATCGGACCGCCATGACTTACCGCCACGATCTCAGTAGTAGGATGGAGCTTGGAGCAGTCTTGAACAAAATCCTGCATCCGTTCAAAGATCTGCTCCATAGTCTCAGCATAATCTTCAGCTGTTGGCTGATGCTCCCTGAGAAACGTTCGCGTCTTTCCCTCAAACTTTGCCTTAACTTCAACAATGCGCTCATCGGCAACTACCTGAGAACCAAGTTGATGCGCAATTATTTCCGCCGTCTGCATGGTTCGAAGCAAGGGACTTGAGTAAACTTCGCTTATAGGAAAAGTGGTAAGATGCTCAGCGAGCCGCTTTACTTCACTTCTTCCCTGTTGACTCAACGGATAACCAGGAAGTCGGCCGTAGTAAACATCACCTGGATCATCGACATGGCCATGACGGATGAAATGAATGGTTACCGCCATTACAACGCTGCCTCGGCAACCGTTGATTCAAGCACACCGCAGTCCGGACAGTGGGCGTATTCAAGACCAATAAGCACCGCAGGCTCAGGCGATTGAGCGATGGTCACAACTGCGCCTTCTTCAAGCACCGTATGATTGGGGTCGTTGTCTACCAAAAAGTAGGCCGGTCCACGCAGAATAGTAATGGTAATCGTGTCGGACTCACGAACTACCGTATGGTCGATGGATTCGGTCGTATTGTTAAATGCCAAGCCAATTCCCTGGCGGAAGGTACTATTGGTGATGCTACGGTAATAGGCATGCGAACCAAATGGCGTTGAAACAACCAAGCCGTCACCAATTGCCGTATCGACATGCGCCTCTGCATTAATCTGCACTTTGAACCGAATGGCCTGGTTTGGCTTTATATGGTGAAGCGAGAATTCGTTGAGCGCGTGATATGCTTTATCATTCACAATAGAGGTTAGCTTCATAACCTTACTTTGTGATATTGTATCGCGTGCCAAGGCTTTAATAATATGCGTCGTATCGTGGTCAACACAGGTCTTGCAGATTGAATTGCGTCGAATGGGTAATTTAGGGATGCCGGGATAATTACGTTCCGCATCAAGTAAAAATCCATCACCACCATGGGTAATAATGACGTCAGGATCCTCCGTAACGATCTCAATGCCTTCCTGTCGGAGTAATGCCTCGATGATTGGCAAGTCCCGGCCCATAAGTACTGCTCTCATATATTCCTTTCGTTGCTGCTAGTATAGCAAGTACCAATCGAGTCGGTAAGACCTGACAGATGGGAAAAAATTTGTTACTCTCATTAAAGTATCAGTTACCCTCATTAATCAACTGAAAAGGAGCAAGATGGATATTGCAAGTATTCAAAAACGCATCGCCTCAATTGAGCAGCTCAAGGACGATGCCAAGGTAGCCAACGAGGCCATCAAAAATGCCCTCGACAATGATGCCGCCTACCAAACCTCACTCAAAGAGGCAAAAGACATTAACGCCAAGAAAAAACGCATTAAAGACGATATCCTGAATCAGGCCGAAAATCGTGAGTTTGTTGAGAAAATCAAAGATATCAAGGAAGAAATAGCAACACTCGAAGAGCTCCTGTCCTATGAGCTTGTTGAGTACGCTCAGAAAAACAACACCGACATGATCCAAGGCGATGACGGTCTTGTACGGAAGTTCAAAATTCATGTCAGACTCGTCCCGGGGCGCGGCTTTGACAGCGAGCAAGGCAATGACTACCTAGGCGGGTAAGGCCTAACTAGTTCTCTTTAGCCCGCTTACCGCGATTTGCAAAAGCTATTTGGTCTTTAAGCAGTCGATCTAATCGTTCGGCTGCTTTTATTTTCTCAAGAGTACACACGTCAATAAGCTCACGTAATCGTGAGATCAACACATTGAATTCAAAATATTCGCTTTTATATCCGATGCAGACACGATAATCCTGCTCATCCCAGGTGCTAATCGGGCTAATGTTGTGTTGGATTGATGCCTCAATGCGATCAAGTGCTTTTACGAACATCGCCTCAGGAGTCTCGCGTGCTTCGAATTCCTCCCACAGCTGCCTAATCTCGCCTCCTGTCTTCTCCGATAGGCTCCGTTCAATCTCTAGAATTGCTTGGCGTTCATTCGCCTCCTTGAACTGCTGCCTGTCCGAGACTTCGCCAATCGGTACATCGCCGACAACAGCCTCAACAATATCGTGAATCAAAATCATCTTGAGCACTTTTAGTTGGTCAAGCTTCGTTTCCATTTCCTCGAAGAGAAGCATCGCCAAGAGAGCTGTCATCCACGTATGTTCTGCTACGCTTTCTTGGCGGGTTGGATCACTCGACCAAGAATGACGCAGCTCGATCTTTAGTCGCTCCGCTAAAGAAAGAAATTCTATTATCGATAAGAGATTGTTATCTCGATGCACGAGCTTTCTCCTGCTGCTGTTTTTGCCATGCGAGCGTCAACCAAATTATGCCCGTAATTGCGACTGTTACCATGGAGAGGTAAAGATTCAGCGTGTAGTAGACATAACTGTAGATGATAAGAATAATTCCAGTGGAAAGGCTCGTCGACAACGCTGGCTTATCCTTACTTATCAGCGAGGGGATGAGCGCGATAGAAAAGATAAATGATCCAATCGTTAATACCCAGTCTTGCCATGCCATACAATACTCCTCTAGTGCTTCATTGAACTTAATTGATACTCCCATCCCGGCTGCCATAGCCAAGGATCAGTAACTGCTTTTTCGAGCGGAACGTGATTAATCCAGTACTCAAGTCCATACTGAGTTGCTCGATGACCGATAATCATCACTCGCTTACCCTCATATTCATTAAGGAGGTCGGCAAGGAACGATTCCATCCGTTCGGCAGTATCTTTGTAACTTTCGCCGCCAGGAAATGGGGTAGCAACATGCTTACCTCGTGCCGACTCAACCTTTTCGCTCTGGTATCGAGTCCAATCACCGTAATCACACTCTCGAAGTCTTACATCTTGAACGATCGGAAATTGACTACCAAAAGCGATTTCAGCCGTGCGGTATGATCGTTGTAGGTCAGAACAGAAAATCGCATCAAATACTTCTGCGCCTCGACGCCTCCCTAAATCTCGAGCCTGCTGCTCGCCAAGGACTGAAAGTGCCACATCATAATGACCAGATGATATGTGCGCCTCATTGTCGAGAGTCGTACTATGTGATTCAAAAATAATTGTTACCATAGTCGCTCAGCCTTTCTGAATATACGTGTGCGGAAAGTTTCAAGCTCTTCAGGCTTAAGAAGCATTCGGTAAAGGTCAATAACGAAGCGTTGAGTGGTCCAGAACGTGTCATCCGTCGCCCGCTCAATGAATTCTTCAAAGGTGACCGGCTTCACCTCAATTCGCTCGCCCGGATCTAAGTTTGGTTCAGCGACTTTCTGACAATTTCTCGCAATGAAGAAATAAGACGTCCACTGAATCTTTCCATCGGACTCGTATTCCTTATATAACTCCCAATCACTACTCTCGAGTCCAGCCTCTTCAAGGAGTTCGCGTTTGGCGGTAACCAGGGGATCTTCGCCCTCTTCCTGACGTCCGCCAAGCAGTGAGTAGCCTAGCGACTTACCTGGTTGCTCTTCATGCGACAGCACGATATGCTCACCTATCGTTGCAATAATTTGGATTGTCCCCGGTCGACGAAGTGCCTCGAAGGTAGCCGTACTTCCATCGTAGAGCTCTTGCTGCCATTGATAGACCGAGAAGATAACACCTTGAAATACTTTTTTAGCGTCATCAGGTATGCGCATAATTCACCTCATCTAGGAAGCGTCATAATAGTTTTGTTTCGTCTTGAGCGACTCGAACGATATCCGGCAAAAGTCAAATAGTGGCTCAGGTAAGCCATCTAGATCATACCATGCCCAGCTGTTAGATTTTTCTGGTTCGAGTAATTGTGGCTCACCCGTCGGACAGTCGGCGGTCACGGTAATGTGGACATAATGCTTTGGCGCATACTTTGTGACATTGGCCAGGAGCAAAAACTGAACATTCGCAATCGCAAGGCCTGTTTCCTCAAGCACTTCGCGCTTGGCGCAATCCGCAAATGACTCCATATAGTCTAAGTGACCACCAGGAAAGGCATACTCGCCTGCGCCATGCGAGCCCTTACGTTCGCCAAGCAAGACCTTACCATCCCGGATCACCATAACTCCTACGCCAACTTTAGGCCGTTGATCATCCATAACACACCTCACTAAGCATCAAAGTAACTTTTGCCGGTTCGGTAAGCTTCAAGGTAGTACGGGATCGCCCCAAACAAGGGCTCAGGTAAACGATCAAGTGGATACCAATCCCAGGATTC
>CBINIT010000035.1:0-10054 GCA_966250865.1 uncultured Candidatus Berkelbacteria bacterium | reverse complement strand
CGCACTGCACGGCGATATCGCTGCATTTTCTGGCACACTCGCTAGCGACAAGCTCAAAGTGATACGTATCACCTTTAACTACCACACCAAGGGCAATAAGTGCGTCATATTTTTTTGTTATCGCCAGCTCGTTCACAACAACAGGAATTTCGAGTGCACCCGCCACAGGGTAGCTCGCTATATTGTCACGGGTGATGCCGAGAGTTGTGAGTGTAGCGCGGCATGATTCTTCGAGGCGCTCCGTCATCTCGCCATTGAAAGTACTCCGAACGATACCGATACGTGCAGTGTCGGTTACTGATTTGGGAAACGATTGGAGACGGGTGGCGTGCTGCATGGTAGTATCCTTAGTTGCTTACTTTTTGGTTAATTTTTCAATGTACTTTGCCAAAATGTCGACTTCGATGTTCAGTATGTCGCCGATTTTGGCTGTGTGAAGCATCGTGGCCTCCCAAGTATGGGGAATGATTCCGACGCGCAATATATTTTCTTCCGTATGTATGACCGTAAGGGAGATACCATTTAATGCAATCGAACCTTTTTCCACGATGTATGGGATGAGGCGCTCAGGTACACTGATATCGAGAAGCTGGCTATTGCCCTGTGGGGTGATGTCTGTCAGTATGCCTATGCCATCGATGTGACCTTGGACGATATGGCCAGCCAGAAAAGTCGTAGGGGTTGCTGGCAGTTCAAGGTTCACGATATCACTTGGCTTCAGATTGCCCAGCATCGTACGGCTCATGGTTTCTGGCATGACTTCTACGGTGAAATTACTTTTCGTAAAAGATTGAGCAGTAAGACAAGTGCCGTTGACAGCGATGCTTTGGCCTATAAACAGGTTGTCGCAAAGAGATGGGTCGGCTGAAAATTGGAGGCGGCTGTCGTCCACAGTTTCAAGCTTGCCGAGATGGGTAATGATACCGGTGAACATGCTACTCCTTTTTAAGTAATAAAAATAAGCCCGGTTTCAGGGCTTTCGAAAAGCATTGCCACAACAAAAAAGCAATGTTTTCCTTCTTATAATCCCGCCTTTTAGTGACGGAAGTGATCCATATGGATCTCCGGACTTTACCGTTGGTCCTTGAACTACCCAAGGTCATGTCCACAGAAGTGGACTCGCAGACTATACTGCCAGTTAGAGAATTACACTCTACCCTGAAGGTAGTTTGATTATAGTCCGAGAGAACGGTTTGAGCAAGTGCAGTTCTCATCTTTTTGATTTCTTGATACATATGCTAAAATTTAAATAAGTCCCCTGAGGGGGGATATATATAACAGGAGTAATCATGTATCAACCTAAAGATATTCAAGAGCGAATTGCTCACCGACTCAAGATCTCACGAGGACATCTCAATAAGGTCATTGAGATGGTAGAAAGCGATAGTTACTGCATCGACATCATTCATCAATCACAAGCCATCCAAAAGGCGCTCAAAGAAGTCGATAATCTCATTCTTGAAAACCACCTCAAAAGCTGCGTTGCGAAAGCAATTAAAAATGGCGAGGACGAGAAAGCCATTTCCGAAGTCATGTCAGTGTTTAATAAGCGAAAGGATTAATGATGGATCACCCACATCATGATTCAGCGAGTCCCAAAGGAGTAAAGTGTGAGTTGTGTGGCATGATTGCGGAACATACGGTCAGAGACGCACATGGCGTGACTCATCGCTACTGTGCCCACCATATGCCAAAGACGAATCATGCTTCTCACGGTGAACATGGCGAACAGAGTGGCCACGATAAACACGCCGGACACAGTCCGAATATGTTCCGCGATCGCTTCTGGCTGAGCTTAGTACTCACCGTTCCCATTGTGCTTTATTCGCACATGATCCAGGAATGGTTGGGCTTTTCGATGCCGATGTTCCCCGGCTCACAGTGGCTATCTTTTGTCTTGGGTTCCATCATCTTCTTTTATGGCGGTACGGTGTTTATTAAAAGTGCTGTCGCAGAACTCAAGGCTAAATTACCTGGTATGATGACGCTTATTTCGCTCGCCATTATGGCGGCCTATCTCTACAGCGTGGCAACGACCTTCTTTATAAAGGGGTCAGAATTCTTCTGGGAATTGGCTACGCTTATCACCATCATGCTGCTCGGCCATTGGTTAGAAATGAAATCGGTTCAGGGCGCGCAAGGAGCTCTCAAGGAGCTGGCCAAGCTTTTACCCGATGAAGCCGAACTGGTTACTGGCGAAGAAACAAAAAAAGTTGCGGTCAGCGAACTAAAGGTCGGCGATGTTGTGCTCGTCCGTCCGGGCAGTAAAGTTCCTGTTGATGGCGAAGTTATGCATGGTAGTTCTTCGGTCAATGAAGCCATGATTACCGGTGAATCAAAACCAGTTTCAAAAACTGTCGGTGATGCTGTCATTGCTGGGACAGTGAATGGCGACGGCTCGCTGCGTATCAAAGTGGCAAAGATTGGCGAACAAACCGCCTTAGCTGGCATTATGCGATTAGTCGCCGAAGCTCAGGCCTCGCACTCGAAGACACAAATTCTCGCCGATAAAGCAGCCTTTTATCTTACTTTCGTTGCTATTATCGCTGGGGTTGGGGCGTTAATTGGTTGGCTTGTTTCGGGAGCGGGCATTAATTTTGCTCTTGAGAGTATGGTTGGCGTGCTTATTATTGCCTGCCCCCACGCCTTAGGTCTTGCTGTGCCGCTGGTTACTGCTATCTCGACCTCAAAGGCAGCCAGTAATGGCCTTCTGGTTCGACAGCGTATGGCACTTGAGGCTGCACGAAACCTCGATGTAGTTCTTTTTGATAAGACCGGTACTCTCACGAAAGGTGAGCAAGGCGTAGCTGACGTTTATTCGGTTGGCAGTATGAAGCCAGGTGATGTGTTGCAAATCATTGCGTCGGTTGAGGTGCCGAGTGAGCACTCCATTGGTAAGGCCTTGGTCACTGCCAGTAAAGAGCGAAAATTGAAACTCTCGGAAGTAGCTGACTTTAATGCCCTCAAGGGTAGAGGAGTAACCGCAAAGATCGGCAAGGATACGTACTTTGTTGGCGGACCTCGGCTACTGGAGGCAAAACAAATAACCCCACCCGAGTCATTTGCCAGCAAAGTCGAAGCTGCTGATAAGGCCGGTAAGACGATCATCTATCTTCTGAAAGGTAAGGAGCTACTTGGAGCTGTCACTATTGCCGATACGATTCGACCTGAATCCAAAGAGACGATTAAAGGGCTTCGTGAACTAGGTGTGCGGGTTGCCATGCTGACCGGTGACTCAAAAGGGGTTGCCAGAGCTGTGGCTCGTGAGCTTGGCATCACCGAATATTTTGCCGAGGTTCTACCAGAGCACAAAGTAGATAAGGTTAAGGAGCTACAAAAAGATGGTTCAAAAGTGGCGATGGTGGGTGACGGAGTGAATGATGCGCCAGCGTTGACGCAGGCCAATGTCGGTATCGCAATTGGCGCGGGAACCGATGTAGCGATTGAGTCGGCGGGCATTATCCTTGTTAAAAGTGACCCGCGTGATGTGGTAAAGATTATCCGATTATCTAAAGCTACTTATTCGAAGATGGTGCAAAATCTTATCTGGGCCACTGGGTACAATGTGCTTGCCATTCCGCTAGCTGCAGGCGTCTTAGCGCCTTGGGGGATTATTCTCCCGCCTGCCCTCGGCGCCGTTTTGATGTCTGTTTCAACAGTAGTGGTAGCCTTTAACGCCCAATTACTTCGTCGATTAGAATTAACTAAGTAACACGAAAGGAGTCCGGTATGGACCAAAATACATCCAATCAAAATCTCCTCTATGGAGTCATAGGATTGCTACTTGGTATCGTCTTGACGATCCTCGTGGTTAATAATCAAATGTACGGCATGATGCGAATGATGGGAATGGGTGGGGCTGCCAGCTCGATGATGCAAATGCATGATAATGATCGAACAGGTATGAACATGTCGATGAATGCCATGAACGACGAGCTAGCGGACAAGACAGGTGATGACTTTGACAAAGCCTTCATTACTCAGATGGTTACTCATCATCAAGGGGCAATTATCATGGCCAGCGAGGCGAAACAGAAAGCGAATCATCAGGAGATCAAAGATTTAGCGAATGCCATTATTACCGCCCAACAGAAAGAAATTGATGAGATGAAGGGCTGGTATAAGAATTGGTATGGGACCGACTTGGAGGTAGAAGACGTCAACTCAGACGCGCCCATGATGCACTGATGAGCAAAATTTACTTCTCCCTATTTTGGCTCTTTCTTGCCCATGCTGTTGAGGAATATCTGACCCGGTTCTACGAGGTTGACCAAATCATTGCCACTCTTTCTAGCAACCTATTAGTAAGCCAGCAGACCATCTTCTTCTGGGTTCAGGCTCTATGGTTAGGCTTATTGATGAGTATTCACCACCTGAGTAAGAGATACGAGATACCGCGATGGCTATTGGGGATCATCGGGATCGTCTTCATAGTTGAACTTTCTCATCTTGTACCTGCCGTCTTAGCATGGCGTTACTACCCAGGGCTAGTTACGTCGCTCGCAATAATCGCTTTCGGCTTTTTTTATTGGAAAACATTGCTGGTAGGCGAGCAATCGCATACGATTAAACCAGGAGGACATCATGAGTAGGAATAACAAAGGACCAACGTACCAAAATGTGATGTACTGGCTTTGTTGGATTATACTGGCTGGTTTAGTTATTTACGCCATAACAAAAATATTTTAAGGAGTAGGTATGCACTCGAATGAAAAGCTCACGAAAGCTAGCTATGGCGAGTATCAAGCTTCTTTGTTTGGAGCTTGTGGTATTGCTCTCGCCCTCGGCATTCTACTGGCCGATTATCTTCGCTCCTATGTGTACATCCTCTTAATTGCTGGTATTATCTTGCATAACTGGGGTATGTACCGAACACATCAACGGAATAAGTAGGACGGAGTTTGTCATGAATGATTACATAGGCTTCTCGATACTGCCAATTATTGGCCTAGCCATCTTAATGATTGGCTACTCTAATAAGAATAGCGATACTGCTAAGGCTTTTTTGCGAGGCGCAGGATTTCTGCTGCTTGCTATCGGTGCAGCACATATTGCTATCGCTGGAAATACCAATGCGCTTTTGATTCTCGAGTCTGCTCGTCAGTCTATCGATCAAAGCGCGTTTGACAAGCTTCACTCAACTCTTGATCCCCATTTTTACTCAGGGTATTTCAATGTGTTCTTAGGCGCTATTCTTATCGGAGTGAGCGTCGCAATAAAAGGCAAGAAGCAATAACGAGCTACGTATGATTGGCGGTATAAAAGGTTCGAATCTCTTCCGTTAAGGAGAGCCAACGATATTAACAGGTTCGATTTACTGTCACCCTGGCAGGAAGGTCGAACCTTTTTGATTTATAGGATATTTATGTAGATATAAAAAGTTTACAAAGTTTATTTCAAATTCACATAAACTTCCTAAAATCCAAGTTCATCTTATTAAGAGTTTATAGAGTTTACGAAGTTTATTGTATTGATCGCTAAACTACGCTAAACTTACTTTTATGAATCAACTAAAGAATCCATTTTCTCCAGGGGCTGGTTCACCACCGCCAGAATTAGCGGGACGCTCAGAAATATTAGAGCAGGCCATGGTCGCTTTGGGTCGAATTAAGGCGGGTAGAGCCGAGAAAAGCATGATGTTAGTCGGATTACGAGGTGTGGGAAAGACCGTGCTCTTGAGAGAGATCGAAATCCTAGCAGAGGAAAATGACTATAAGCCAATAATGATCGAAGCAAGGGATGATAAAAGCTTTGCTGAACTATTAACTCCTTATTTACGACAGTTACTCCTTACTCTTGATATCGGTGAAATGGTTAACGATAAGGTCAAGAGAGCGATCAAAGTACTGAAGAGTTTTGTACTGAAGGTGAATCCTCAGGGGGCATTTGAATTTGGAATTGATATTGACCCTGAGTTGGGTACAGCTGATAGCGGGGACTTAGAGACAGATCTAGCCCAGCTTTTCATAGCCTTAGGTGAGGCCGCTAAGGATAAAGGTACGGCCATTGCCATCATTATTGATGAGATTCAATACCTTGAGGATCGCGAATTAAGTTCATTAATCATGGCTATACACAAGATAACACAGCGATCATTGCCAATTATCGTGATTGGAGCAGGCTTGCCTCAGCTACTCGGTAAGGCTGGTAATGCAAAATCTTACGCTGAACGATTATTTGACTACCCTCAAGTAGGTCCGTTAGAGATTGAGGATGCAGAGTCAGCATTGCAAGCGCCTGTTAAGCAGCAATCGGTTGAGTTTAGTTCGGATGCACTTGACGAGATATTAAATATAACAGAAAGGTATCCTTATTTTCTCCAGGAGTGGGGCTATCAATCTTGGAAAATGGCACAGGAATCACCTATTAGTCTGCCGGTAGTCAAGCAAGTTACAGAGGTTGCTATTAAGCGGTTAGACACTAATTTTTTTCGAGTACGATTTGATAGACTTACTCGTCGAGAAAAAGACTATCTTCGCGCAATGGCTGAACTAGGACCAGGAACTCACAGGTCGGGCGACATTGCAGAAATAATGGGCGTAAAAGTGCAGAATATAGCGCCGGTACGAGATAGTTTAATTAAGAAAGGTATGATCTATAGCCCTACTTACGGAGACACAGCTTTTACCGTACCTCTTTTCGAGGGCTTCATGAAAAGAACCATGAAGTTTGAATCATCTCAGAATGATTCAGAACAATAGTTCTAACGTTGTCCACCAAGCGGAGCCAGAACAAAGATGACCAGCTAGGGTGGTCGTTTTTGTTCTGTTTTTTTGACGAGACTTTGTTATTATTACTGTATGAATACACTACATCCTTGGATTAATTTCAACGGTAATGCTGAAGAAGCGTTTACATTCTACAAGTCGGTTTTCGGTGGAGAGTTCGCGAAGGTGGTACGTTTTAAAGATGTTGCGAGCGACGAATTTCCTGTGCCAGAAAAAGAAGAAAACAAAATAATGTATATTGCTCTTCCTATTGGCAGCAGTACTATGTTGATTGCCAATGATGTCCCGGAAGTACTAGGGCAAGTCAATGAACAAGAAAATCGAAGCAAAATTTTAGTACGTGCAGAAAGCAAAGAAGAGGCTGACAGACTATTCAATGGTCTTTCGGCTGATGGAGAAGTAGAGGGACCAATGGGCGACAGTCCGTGGGACTCCTACGCGGGCATGTTTCGAGATAAGTATGGTATTGAATGGATTATTGAGTTTTCTCGTACTTAATGAAGTAGTCTTTTGCGTAGGTTCTCTAAGAAGGTTTTCTTCATAGAGGTTATTCAATGCAATAAAATCGCCCCGATATTCTCGGGGCGATTTTATTTTTCTCTTAGCCAATGAGTCCGGCAAGATGCAGTAGCCAGAGGAACAGCCCAAGCGGGACGATAAATAACGCCCAGCCAAGTGACAGTCCTACCGGTGAGCCCCACTCATCCCATCGAGATCTTCGGGTGAGCCAATAGTCAGGCTTTTCGAGCATGGTTTTCTGCACTGACTCTTCCATAGCTTTGTTGAATTCTTTATTATCCATCTATTCTCCAAAGATAGTTGCTTGATAAGACTATCCAACTCGACCACCTTTTAGTAAAGGTTTTGAATAGTTGGGGCCCTTGATTTGAGATCGGACTCCTTTTGATGTACCCCAAGGGCAGGACAGGAGTATTGAAACCAATCAACTTCTTAATACCATATCCGAAAACAAACAACAACTACTAAATGACATTACATAGGTGGCTAGCAATAGCTGTGCGTTTCTAGAGACAAAAAGTGTCTTTACTACAAGAAAAGGGTATAGTTGATAGGCAAGATCAAGGAGGCTAGGGAGCAAGATGAATTACCAAGGTGTTATTATTGAAGAGAGTTTGGCGGACAGAACTGTTCTTGATGATTTGAAGATAGTTCGTACAAACGTTGAGCAGGTAGCCGAAGGTCACAAAACGCCTTGGTTGAAGCAGTGGACCCTCCATACCGTTGAGATTCCTGAAGACCAGATTGATACGGTGGTTCAGAAGATTAGCCATTCATTCGATAACGACCATAGTGATTGGTATGCAGATTTTAAGAATGATCAGTATCATTACGTGGTCTTTACGAATAATTTTTTCAAAGTTAACCCAAAGAACATTGAAGAGTACCGGCCGATTGTGAAGTACGGTCTCTCTTTAGGAATTCCCATTTATCAGCTTGATTTCTCGCCTGAAGTTCTGCAGTGGCAGAGATAATAGTTTGAGCCTCTCTGGCTAATAAGGATCAAACAGAAATACTACAATGGGTAGGTTACGTCGTCTTAGATCGATTATCGAGAACCCATTGTACTGATTTACTTATGGGTTTGTCGGTGCGGTGGATACAGCCGATCCAGCAGCAGGGCCGGCGTTTGCCCTCTTGTAGTTCTGCAATAGTTCGCCTGACGTGGTCATCTCTGGTTTTCTGCTGTTTAACTAGGGTATTCCAACAAATCCATTCATTGCGAGCGAGCGGAGTCAAGCTTTCCCATTTGGCATGTGCTACCGGCGAAGCCGTCAAGGCCTTCTTTAGGTCTTCGGGCAACGTGTGTACGGTGCCGCCAGACACTTCTTGTTTCGTCATGAGTTTATTCTACCCCAGCTGCCATTCTTGTATCAAGCAGTTTTATCTGAGTACTATTCTTTGCTGTATGAAAAAGAGTATAGTTTCATAGAGGAGCCTAAGATGCATACATTTAACGGTTTTAGCTGGGCCGGGACCCGAACAGATAAGTTTGAAGAAACAAAAGAGTTTTTCACTACTTTCTTTGGTGTTCAGCCTACTTACGAAGAAGAGGGTTTTGTGAAGTACGATCTAGCCAATGGCCAGACCTTTGAAATATTTTCAGTGGAGTATAAGGGTCACCACCACTTCACAACCGGTCCAGTACTTGGGTTCGATGTCGAAGATATCGATGCGGCTAGAAATGAGATGGAAGCGGCCGGTGTTGAGTTTATCGGTTCTACTGATGGAGATGTTACACAGTCACGATGGGCCCACTTTAGGGGCCCAGACGGCAATGTCTATGAGCTGAAGTGGCGTCCTAAGCAGGAGAGCTGACATGAATATGTTTAAATCAACGAAAGCCAAGACAGTTGAAGAGTATATCGCTTCTGTGCCGGAAGAGCGCAAGGCGCTTATTACGTTTCTGCACGCTTTTATCCAGGAAGCGGCGCCAAGTCTTAAGCCCCACTTCGCTGCAAACATGCTTGGCTATGGTTCATTTCCCTACAAGAATTACAAAAAGGAAGCTATTGAATGGCCGACAGTTTCACTCGCAAACCAGAAAAACTACGTAAGTATCTATATCTGTTCCATTGTGGATGGCCATTACCTTGCTGAGCAGCATCGTGATGAGCTTGGAAAGGTGAGTGTCGGGAAGAGTTGCATACGGTTTAAGAGACTGGAAGATATTAACTTGCCTGCCCTTAAGAAGGTGCTTCAACTAGCCGCAAAGCATCCCGGATTAGTTTAGTTATTAGGCAGTAGTATCTTCAGATACAAGTAGGAGTAGACCCATGTACATTCCCTATCGTATTCCAATATCGGTCAAAGGAGTTATTTTTGAAGATGGTAGGGTATGGCTACGGAAAAATGAGCGAGGTGAGTGGGAGTTGCCAGGTGGTAAATTAGATAGAGGTGAACAGCCCGTTCAGACGGTTAGTCGTGAACTTCATGAAGAGCTAGGCTTTAGGATTGAGGCGGTGAAGTTGATTGATGCCTATCTTCACGTTATCCATGACTCGATTGATGAACAGGATGGTGTGCTTGTGCTTTACTATCTCTGCCAGCTTGTCGATAAAGAAGGCGCCATGGAGACGATCGGTGAGGCAGGACGTGCGACCTTTAGGCTAGTTGATCGAGAAGAGCTTAAAACGCTCAACATGCCACAATTTTATCGCGTTGCGCTCGAGCAAATTTGGCCTGCGTTCTAGGATAAGGCCACCGACATCCCATTGACTTTATTGACCAAAAGCCTGATACTGTACTGTAATGCTCGTTTGTAAGTTGCTTGTACTTCGTTACCAAAAAAACAATGTGATCCAGAC
>CBINIT010000034.1:0-10332 GCA_966250865.1 uncultured Candidatus Berkelbacteria bacterium | reverse complement strand
TAGAAATAACCATTTTACAGAGTAAGATACTTGACAAATCTTGACTCTTAGTGTACAATACGGGTGTTTTACTTACAGTATCATTTTGCCAACAAACTCGGTTATATTTAACGGTTAAGGTCTCAAACAGCATAATATTGAGTAGCCAATTGGTGGCTGGCTTGATATTACCCAATCGCTGAAAGGATACCTATGAAAGTAAGCCCATCAATTCGTCACAATTTATATTGTCCCGGGCCAGTCAACACGCACCCTTCAGTTAAGCGTGCTGTTGCTGAAAATGAAATTGGCCACCGTGAGCCAGAGTTCTCAGTATTATTGCGCTCAATCCAAGAGAAACTATTAGCTCTCTATAAAGTATCTGAAGAAGTTGGTTACCACGCTGTGGTAGTAACTGGTTCGGGTACCGCTGCCAACGAAACAGTACTCTCTTCGGTTGTCGGTAAGCAAAACATCCTTATTCTTGCTAATGGTGAGTTTGGTGAGCGCCTCTACGACGTCTCCTCGCTCCATAACCCAGAAACCACACACAAGCTCGACTTTGGTTGGTCTCAGAATATTGATGTCGCTGCAGTTGAACAATACCTCCAAACTCATGACATTGATATTGTAGCCATGGTTCATCATGAGACAAGTACTGGCATGTTGAACCCCATTAAAGAGATCGGTGTATTAACACATCGATTGGGCAAGCAATTCATGATCGATACAGTCAGTAGCGCTGGTGCAGAGATTATCGACCTTGCTGAATGTCACGTCACATTTTGTACCGGATCTGCTTCGAAGGCCATCTGCTCGCTTCCCGGCGTAGCATATGTTATTGGTCAGGTAGCTGCTTTTGAACGCTTAGCAAATATTCCGCCACGAACCATGTATCTGAACCTCTATAAGTTCTATACCTATTCAGTAAAATACCGGCAGACACCAAATACGCCAGCTGTTCAGTCTTTCTTTGCTTTAGAGCAGGCCTTGGCGAACTTGCTCCACAAAGGCATCGAGCAGACCAATGCAGAGCTGCAAGCCCGAGCTGATTATTTACGTAGCCAACTAGCAAAGGTTGGTTTCACCTTCCTTATCCCCGTTGAGCAAATGTCATCACTCCTTACGACGGTTAATTTGCCTAAACAATTAGCCTGGGAGAAGCTTCAGGGTGAACTTAAGCAGCGCAATATCGTTATTTATGGCGGTAAAGGCCCATTTAGTGGCAAGATTTTCCAGGTTGCTAACATTGGTGAGATCAGCCACAAAGATCTCGCTATGTTCGTCAAGATTCTTGAGAAGGTTTACCTTGATTCTCTGTCGCTTCGCAAGCGTCCTTTCTCTACAAAGGGAAAGCTCACGCGTTCCGCCACTCCTAAGACTCGATCGTAAGACTATCGAACTAACGTACCGTTGGAGTATCCATGAATACCATTGTCATACCAAAAGGCGTAGTTAAGTCGCTCTATATTAGTAACTGGGGTGATATTATTGGCTACCCTGCGGCTCGAGCCATCCTTCCGTTGGTTGTCCGCATACCCTTTTTGACGCCCAACGTAATCAGCGTGCTAGCCTTCATTATCTACCTTGCTGGTAGCTTCTCTATCTTTATCAGCTATCCGTACCACTACCTTGCCGCAGCCGTCATGCTCCCTATCGGCTTTATCCTCGATGATTTGGATGGCCAGGTTGCTCGCACTCGTCAGCTTGCCTCCCCAATTGGTAACTACCTCGATAAAGTCTTAGATGTATTTAAAATTTACATCTTGACTGCTTCTCTGGGTTTTGAAGCCTACCTACGAACAGATGACATTATGTACATCTTTCTTGCCTTTACTGCTTGTTTCTTCTTTAACTACCGGTATTACATCAAGCTGGAAACAGTGCTCAGCCAGGCTGACAAAGATGAGAAGTACTTAGAGAAGTCTTCTGCCAAACAACGTGAGCTGGTGAAGGAATATGAGGCGCGTGACCAGGTTCTGGCGAAAAGTTTCTCTGGTTGGTTTAAACTGATGTGGATTAAGCACCGCATGATCTTCTTTGTCGATGAGGCTGAGTTCGCCCTCATCACAAGCATCGGGTTACTTTTTGGTAAAATTGAATGGGTTATCTGGATCTTGATGCTCGGCCAAGTTATCAATGCTGCAATCCGCGTTGTCCAACGTGGGTATCAAACGCAATACGATACAGATACATTAATTCTCCCTGTGAGAAAGTAGGTAACAATGAAAGCAATTATTCTTGCCGCTGGTGTTGGTAGCCGGCTCCGACCGCTCACCGACAACTCACCCAAGTCACTCCTTACTGTTGGCGATAAAAAGATCCTTGAACGGATGATTGAAAACCTCCTTTCTGTTGATGTTAAAGAAATTGCGATTGTGACTGGCTATCTTCATGAAAAGGTTGAGGCTTTTGTTGCTGAGCGTTTTCCTGAACTCTCCGTCACGTTCATTCATAATGATAAGTATCTCGATACCAATACGGGCTACTCACTTCTTTTGACCCGTGAATTTGCCAAAGATGACTCTTTCGTGAAGTTTGATGCTGACGTCGTATTCGACCGTGAGATTCTCGAGAAGCTTTTGACGAGCTCATACGAAACAAGCCTCTGTATTGATCGCAATATTAATCTTGCGGCTGAAGAGGTCAAAGTTAAAGTTGATGACAATAATCGTGTGCTTCGAGCTCATAAGACCGTTCCGCCCGAGGAAGCAATTGGCGAATCAATTGGTATTGAGAAAATTAGCGCTGATTGTGCCAAGCAGCTCTACGCTGAACTTGAAGAGATGATGCAGGACCCTGCCAATCATCAAGAATACTACGAAGGCGCATACGAACGGCTTATCGATAAAGGTGTACCGTTCTACGCTACTGACATTACTGGCTTGAAGTGGGTTGAAATCGATAATCACGATGACTTCCAACTTGCCCAAGAATACTTCGGCTCATTGAATTAAGAGACGCTGGCGATAGTGCCAAGCATAATCGAAAGAATAGACTGCATAATGTAACAAAAGACATTAGCGAAAGCTAGTGTTTTTTGTTAGTATGCAGATACTAAGCGCTAAGGAGTAACTATGCAAAAGATTGTTCCTCATCTATGGTTCGACAAGGAAGCAAAAGAAGCTGCTGAGTTTTACGTTTCAGCTTTTCCTGACTCTAAAGTCATTCACGTCTCCACAATAACGGACACACCTTCAGGCGATACAGAAATCGTTTCTTTCTCGCTTGCGGGGTATGAATTTATGGCGATCAGCGCTGGCCCATTATTTACCTTTAACCCGTCAATCTCATTTATGGTCAACTTTGATCCTGCTCGTGATGCGGCGGCTCGTCAGAATCTCGACAAGCTTTGGGAGAGGCTGTCAGAGGGTGGTACGGCCCTTATGCCGCTCGATGAGTACCCATTTAGCAAGCGGTATGGCTGGATCCAGGATAAATATGGACTGTCGTGGCAGCTGATGCTTACTAACCCTGAAGGTGAAGAGCGGCCGTTCATTATCCCCTCGCTCCTTTTTGTTACTGATACCTGCGACAAGGCTGAAGAGGCTACCAACTTTTACTTATCTATCTTTAGCAATGCCAAGCGTGGTACGTTGTCTCGCTATCCAGCCGGCATGGAGCCAAGTAAAGAAGGCGCCATCATGTTTACCGACTTCATGTTGGAAGGCCAGTGGTTTGCAGCGATGGACGGGAGTAGCCAAATGCATAAATTCGCCTTCAATGAGGCAATTTCTTTTCTTGTAAAATGTGAGGATCAGAAAGAAATCGATTACTATTGGGAAAAACTTTCTGCTGTTCCAGAAGCTGAGCAGTGTGGCTGGCTGAAGGATAAATACGGTCTTTCCTGGCAAATTACGCCTGTGGCCATGGACGCGATGATGCAAAGTAACGATCCCGACAAAATTGCACGGGTAACTCAGGCGTTTCTAAAGATGAAGAAGTTTGATCTCGCTGAACTGGAAAGAGCCGCCGAGTAAGGGCGTAAACCAGACTATGTAAGATATTCTTGGAAAATCGAATGAGATGAGGTATGCTTTCAGGTGATGAGGTGATTATGGAAAAGATTCTTATTCTCTACGCCAGTCAGACAGGCATGACCATGGGTATTGCTACCGATCTTCATGGGTTGTTGATGCAGGAACTGCCTAACTATCAGTTTGATCTTGTGAATGTTCGTGACATTGAGCCTGCTGCCCTTGCCGACTACCGGCTCATCATTTTTGGTGGTTCAACTTGGGACCATGGTATCTCAAGCCCAGACGGTGAAGAGTTTCTTGCTAGATTGACTGATGATCGACCGGATCTGTCCCATTGTCACTTCGCTTTGTTGGGGATCGGCGACTCAGCCTATCCTGAGTTCTGTGGCGCCTTACCGCTCATGGAAGCTGATATAAAATTTTGCAATGGCAATGTTGACCCAGACTTCTTCACCATCGATGGTTTTGCCGACAAAGAGGTGATGAGCAACCTTACCGTTTGGGCAAAAAACTTTCTTAATAAATATCATACGAACTCATAACAAAGGAAAAGAAGGCGGGGGATGAGCGAGATTGCTCACGACAGTCGAGATGGACAAAGCGAGTGGCGTGCACCCATAACCGGGCAGCCAGAACATCAGGACAGCTCTGAGTCTGTGCTCGAGAGAACGCAACGAGTATTTACGGCGCTCGATCGTCGCCTTGCCCAATATGAACAGCAAGCAATTGAGTTTGCTACCGACAAACAGCAGGCAAAAGAGTGGACGATGCTTATGGCCTCAAGGGCTAAGGAGTACACTCGGGATCAACTGATTCCTACGCTTAGCACGATGCCCCAAGACCAAATTCAGATGATATTCGGTCCAGGTGATTTCCAGAGCTTAATCCTTGGCGGCGCCGATGACCTTGCTGGTTTAGCAATAAAACTGGCTATGCCGACATTGATCCGCGTTGGCACGCCGTATTATGAACGGGCAAAAGAACGTTACCAGAAAATGCAAGAAAAGGCTAGCAAGCTCAGCCAGCACGCGAGACGGCAATTTGGAACATGGGATATTCCGGCTGCTGAACCTATGCCAGCAGGAGGTACGGTATGAGTACGGCTGAAGCCTATGTAGCGGCATCTCCCGTCATTCAGCTATTGCGTGACTGCAAATTTACCGATACCCAGGTTCAGCAGCTTCTTTCGCGACTCACCAGCCAAATTGAGCTGGGGGCTATCTGGAGTTTAGCAAAATATCGAGGTGACGATTTAGCTCAGTTAGCAGAGTATAGCCCGGAGCAGAAGCGGAAATATGTTGCTTCATTTACTGATGAAGCATATGCTAGCGCACTTGAGGCTTCAGCTAGTCGATACTTGACCGATTTTATCGACACCCTTGAACAGACTATTGCTCACCCTTAGCCAGCACTAGGGTTGCCCGACCTTCACGATAGTGCTCTTTTATAAAGTGGTACGCAAAGTAGGCAAGCAGAAAGCCGCCCACGACATCCACCGACCAATGTCCTCGAGAGAGGATGAGAGAGACTACTTCAATCCACACGCTGATCAAGGCGAGTTTTTTTAATAAAGGCGCCTCGCTTTTAGCAATCAAATAATAGGCTAAGACAACAATTAACGTATGGCCGGAAGGGAATTGGCCATGCTGTTCGATGGTAGTTAGGCCGTAGTGGGCAATATTCCCCAACGGGCCACCAAATGGATTCAGGAGAATGATGAGGCTACGCAGAAAGTAGCCAAAACCTATAACGGTTAGCGTGAAGGGCAGGTGATGCTGCCTACCTCGAAATATGTAGATACCAAGCAAGATACAGCTTGTGATATTGGCGAGATCAGTAAGGTATTGTGTCCACATAACCTCTGGAGTTATGAGAAACAGCGTATCAATAATCGGTGTGCGATGAGGGAAGTAGACTTGAATCAAGTTGCTATTTTGAAAATTAAGCCAGGCAGCAAGAAAAACGAATAGTGCCGGCAGAAGAAGTGGTGACCGCTCTTTCGTGTTTTTTTGGTATGTCATGTGTTTCCTTTTTAGTAACCATTATAGTATAGCGTAGTCGAATAAGCCCTTGAAGATATTCGACTTCTTCTCCCTGGACAGACACGCATAAACCAGGTATAATCAGGATACTTTTTGGGCCGCGGTGGCGGAATGGCAGACGCGGTGGACTCAAAATCCACTGTTCGCAAGGACGTGGAGGTTCGACTCCTCTCCGCGGCACCAAGATTAATTCACGGTTAACGTGATTTTTTTGTACATTCTCCCAGGTTGGCTTGACTTTTCTCCTATATTATGATATAGTACAACGTTTCCTCGTCGAATAGGCGAGGGCTAATATAAGGTAACGCTATGCCAAAAAAACCATATATTGATTCAGCCAGTATCCATCAGCTGTTCCATGAAGAGCAGCGAAAGCGACGACTCCCTTCGTGGCAGGTTGTTTCTGCTGTTTTTTTAGTTGTTTTTGGCTTTTTCTTTCTCCTCAATGCGCCGGCGCTTAATCAGCAGCTTCGCTATTGGTGGGAGAACGATATTAAAACAGCCAATATAGCTACCCCTATTTCAGTAACGCCGATAGCTAGCCCTTCGTCTATGCCAACGGCCATTGCTCCCTCTGCAGAGCCGAAGATCTTGCCCCAGCCAGGTCAGTCTACTGACCCCTCCTTCATGGCGAATAACACGATCTGGATTCCCAAGATCGGCGTAAAAGCCCCAGTTCTTTGGGACGTTACCTCGACTGGTGATGTCACGAAGGATATCTTAACCGCCTTACAGCGTGGTGTTGTGCGATACCCTCAAACAGCCCTGCCTGACCAGGTTGGTAATGTTTTCTTGACCGGTCACTCATCGAACTATTGGTGGGAAAAAGGATCATATAAGACTATTTTTGCCTTGCTTGATCGGCTTGTTGTAGGCGATACTATTTATATTAAGTATGATAATCAAGTGTACACATATAAGGTGTCTGGGCAGAAGGTAGTGAAGCCGAGTGAAACCTCAGTGCTAAATCGTACTGATTATGCAACACTGAGTTTAATGACTTGTACGCCAGTAGGGACTAACCTTTTGCGTCGAGTTGTTACAGCTCAACTTATCTCACCGACCTCACTGACAAAAAAACAGCCGTCATCCCCGGCTGAGTCCTTAATCTACGCAGTTCGCTAAACTCTAACGAATTCGAAGTACTCGAACGACTCCCTCATCCTGGAAAATAAGCTCGTTGCCTCTCGCTATAACTGGTGTGGGGCTAGTTGTCGATCGGCGATAAACAACCTGATCGTTATTGCCAGTTAATTCAATAATATGGACCTCATCATTTTTAATATACGCTGCATGGTTGCCAGTTGGGAGCAGGGTCGCACTTGTTGGTGCTTCGGCGAATCGGGTAATCAGTTGTGTCCCATAGCGTAGTTCACCATCAATGATCCGTACTCTTGTGTCAGGGATGTATTGTTCAATTAATACTCGGTCATTGGTACTACTTGGCATCTCGATAGGTGTATCATAGAACAGAGTAATCGGTTCAAGTTCTTCAACAAGTCCTGAGTGAAGGGCGATCCGTTTTTGCCACGGAATATAGCCCTCTTTCGTTATTTCAATGTCATAACTGCCAGGAAGTATATTCGTCAACCGGTCAGGACCATTAATAGCATATGCTATTCCGTCGAGCTTGATCGTGCTATTCTTCGGATCAATATCGAGTACGAGCATGCTCGTTTTTTGCCAGCGGCGATATTCAGGGTTGTAGCGATAGCCCATGGCTGCAGTTAAGAGAAGGAAGCCTACGATACAAAAACTGGTAGTCAAAAAAAACCAATACGGAACAAGCCAGAGTCTACGGGGTTGATACTGCATACTCGTATTGTAACGCAGACTAGGCATCTCGCCAACGCATTGGGGTTGTTCTTGGTAGGGGGCTACGCTACAATGTGGAAGGAAGAAAGAGAGGTTTATGACACGTTTTATCGTTAGCGGTGGACGACAGTTAAGAGGTGCTGTTAAGATTTCAGGAAGTAAAAATGCGGCTTTGCCAGCGATGTGTGCGGCTCTCTTAGCTGATACCCCTACTCGACTGACGAACGTTCCCGATATCCGGGATGTTCATGCGTTAGCTGAGATTATTCGTTCCCTTGGCGCTTCAGTCCAACAGATTGACGCTCATACCTGGGAAATCTCGGGCGATGGTCTTAATAAAACTGAAATTAGCTACTTATTGGGGCGTCGTTTACGGGCTTCCATTCTCTTGTTGGGTCCTGTTTTAGCCCGTTTAGGAAAGATCCGCATTCCCCATCCAGGTGGCTGTCTTATCGGCAAGCGACCTGTCGATACGCACTTTGAGGCGCTCCGCGGAATGGGGGCAACGATTGAACATGACGGTGATTATTACGACGCACAGGTTGAAGTGCTTCATGCCGCCTATCTCTATCTCGATGAAGTTTCGGTGACAGCTACAGAAAACGTCTTGATGGCCGCCGCCTTAACTGAAGGGGTCACGACCATCCGACCAGCTGCTGCTGAGCCGCATGTGGTAAACCTCTGTGAGCTGCTCATCGCTATGGGTGCAAAGATTGAAGGCGTTGGAACCCAGACGCTCAAGATTACTGGTGTATCGTCCCTTCAGGGTGCAACACACCGTATTAATGCCGATGAAATTGAAACAGGAACCTTTGCGGTTGCTGCTGCGGTTACGGGCGGTGAGCTTCGACTGGCTGAAGCACCTACCGATCTCGATCCGATTATTCACAAGTTACGGCTTATGGGTGTTTCAGTCGAGCAGCAGGGAACTGAAGTCGTGGTTAAGGCTGGGAACCATATCTCAACCAAGATCCAAGTGGGCTTCTGGCCTCGCTTCCCAACCGACCTCCAGCCTCAGTTTGCCATTCTGGCAACGCAGGCGACCGGTGAGACAATGATCCATGAGTGGATGTATGAAAACCGCTTAAAATATGTTGACTCACTCGTTCGTATGGGTGCAAAGATCGACTTGATCAACCCACATCAGGCAATTATCCACGGCCCGACACCACTCCATGCAGCAACGATTGCCTCTCCGGACCTTCGTAGTGGTATTGCCTTTGTTTTAGCCGCCCTTGCAGCGTCTGGCGAATCAACTATTGAGCATGCAGAACTTATCCAGCGTGGCTACGAACGACTGGTAGAAAAACTTACTTCAGTCGGTGCAGAGATTCGCCAGGTAGAAACTGAGGAAGAGGGTGAAGTAAAGGAAAAAACCGCATGATTACCCGACGAATAGCAGTCGACCTCGGTACAACGAATGTTTTAGTCTCAGTTCCCGGTAGAGGAATTGTCATTAACGAACCTTGTGTCGTTGCGCTGGAAGCAAGTGACAACAAGGTCATGGCTATTGGCAAAGAGGCAAAGGAGATGCTTGGTCGAACGCCAGAGTCGATTATTGCCGTCCATCCACTTCGTGACGGTGTCATCGCAAGCTACCGCATTACTGAGGCAATGCTTCGTTATTTTATTAATAAAATTGGTGGACCAGTTCGGTTGCTCCGCCCCGATGTCATGGTTGCTGTTCCAGCCGGCATTACTTCAACGGAGCGTCGTGCAGTAGTTGATGCCTGTCTCCAGGCCGGCGCAAAGAATGCCTATATCATCAAAGAGCCCATTGCCGCTGCATTGGGTGCTAACATCCCCATTGCCTCTGCTTCGGGGAATATGATTATCGACATGGGTGGTGGGACGACCGAGGTGGCGGTTATTGCGCTCGGTGATATTGTGGCAGCGACGAGCGTTCGAGTAGGTGGCATCAAGATTGATGCCGCGATTGCCAACTATGTGCGCAAAAAATATAACCTCTTAATTGGCGAGCAGACCGCTGAAGAGATTAAGATAAAAATTGGTGCAGCTATGCCCCTTAAGAAAGAGCTCCAGATGGAAGTCTCTGGCTCAAATACGATTACTGGACTGCCCGAGAGTGTTATCGTCTCTACGTCAGACATTGTCGTCGCTATCCGTGAAGAGCTCAATGAGGTGATTCAAGCGGTGAAGTCCGTGCTTCAAAAGACCCCTCCTGAACTTGCTGCCGATGTGATGGATAAAGGCATCGTTCTTACCGGCGGAGGAGCGCAGCTTCGTCAACTCGATGCATTGCTTACCAAGGTAACCGGCGTTCCTTGCCAGGTTGCCGAAGACTCAATCCTTTGTGTTTCAAGGGGAACGTTGATCGCCGTTGAGAACCTCGATGCCTTCAAACGCTCGGTGCTTTGGTCGAGATAACCCTAAGTAACAAGAATGCCTCGATTGCCGAAATATCTTTTGAAATCCTTAAATGATATCTCGACTCCTTCCTGGCTCTTTTTTGTATCACCTGACGGATTGTGATAATAAAGCATCTCTTGATCCTT
>CBINIT010000033.1:0-10393 GCA_966250865.1 uncultured Candidatus Berkelbacteria bacterium | reverse complement strand
ATGTACCGTCAATACCCAAATGGATATCGATCGTCAAACCAAACTCTTCTTCCATGCCACCACTGTAACGGAAGTCATGATGCTGGCCTGTATGGCAAAGCAGCACCAACTCGCCACGCTTTTTGAGCTCGTGGTAAATAGGCGCCTGTTTAATAATGTCTGGCTTGGTGGCAATAGTCACGACATGGCAGTACTGTTTGTCGCTCGACTGAAGATCTTCGATGAGTCCGTCACGAAAAAGCTGTTTTTCTTCCATAGTGTCCCTTCAAAAGTTTAGAGGTATTCAGTAAGTCCTTGCGCTTTGAGCGATTCGAGCAGCTCCTTAATATCCTGTGGCTGTTCTTTATTCAGTACGAGCAATACGTCGGGTGTATCAACCACTACAACATTATCGAGACCAACGGTCGCAACCAGCTTATTTTCCGTCGACATAATCAAGCAGTTTGAGCTGTTAATGTCGATATGCTTGGCACTACTGGTTACCAAGTCTTTTCCTTGCATGGTTGCAAGTACCTCATGCAATGCCTGCCAGTTCCCAATATCGCTCCACTGGAAGTAGCCAGGAACGAGGGCGAGATGATACTTCTTCGTGTTGATAATCTCAATTTCATGCGCCTTGGTCGGTACTTTGGAAAAGTCATCTGGATTGCCTGATTCAATAAAGGCCTCAACATGTTCGATGATTTCCGGATCTGCATCTTTATACGCCGCAATCAGCGTCTTTGCCTTGTAGCAGTAATAAGCCGCGTTCCAGTAATAGTCACCGCTCTCGACATATTGCTTCGCTACTTTCAGACCTGGCTTTTCAACAAACTTTTCAACGTTATAGATGACCGGCTCATCACTCACCTTGTCGAGAACCTTAATGTAGCCAAGGCCAGTATCTGGGCGGGTTGGTTTGATGCCGATAAGGGCAATCTGTTCGGGGTTATCGATAACGTAGTTAAACGAATCAAGAACCGTTCGCTGAAATTCCTCGACATTCGTCACTGAGTGGTCAGAGGCCAGGCTGAAGATGGTCGCATCCTTATCGTTGCGGTAAATAGTCGAGGTAACGAGTGCAAAGGCAGCGGTAGTTCCCCTAGCAAAGGGCTCGATAATAATATTTTTAGCTGGAATATTGGGAACTGCTTCTTTAATCTTGGCCGCTAAGTTGCCAGTAGTCGAGATATAAATATTGCTCGCCGGAATAAAGGTTAGGAGACGGTCGACAGTTTCATCGATCAAGGTCTTATCGCTGACAAATTTCTGCATCTGCTTTGGTAGATTGCGTCTGGAAAGTGGCCAAAGTCGAGTACCCGAGCCACCTGCCATGATGACCGCGTAATTATGCTGTGGTAGTTTCGGCGTCATAGTCGTTCTCCAGTCAAGCTAAAGTCGAATAATGATGCAATTACTATATCAGACAACTGCCGTTAACAGAAGAGGTACCCCGCCAGCTGGCAGCAAGCGGGGCAGTCCTTTCAGTTAACAGGCTGCCCATCTGCGGTGACCCGTGCCGCCACAGCCTGTTGATCTTGGGAGAGGATATTAAGACCGATTCTCACGCAGACAGCGCTAATCGCGTCTGCATCTAAATCATGTCTCTCTGCGAGGTGACGCTCCACTTCGCAGACCGCTGGCTCGTCATTGGCGACAATGCCGAACTCATACGCAACTTTCTCCCAGGAAGGATCTTGTCCGCCTTTCCCGCATCCTGTTGACGGGATAGCGAACTGTGCAATGACTTCATCGATCCGCTCTTGTCGTCCAGCACACCAGAGGGTTACAAGAAAGAGAAGCCCTCTTGCGTGACAGGTAGCAACTTGACACGGCCGAGAAAGTCCAGGAACCAGTGCATCGAGATCATACGATCGCAGGATGTGCACTGAGCCTACGCGCCGCCGTACATCACTTTGTTCCATTACAACCTCGTCACTCGCGATGTTCGTATTATACCAGTCATGTCAAACGCTGTATTTTTGTATCGGTTTATACGAGGTACGATGCAATGGAGTAGTGCCGCGTTCTTTAAGTGCCTCTTGATGCTGCTTCGTTCCGTACCCGACATGCTGGGAGAACCCATAACCTGGATACTCAAGGTCAAAATTAGTCATGAGTGCATCGCGATACACTTTTGCGACGATTGAAGCCGCTGCAATAGAGAGCACCGTAGCGTCACCGTCGATGATCGAACGTTGGGTAATTGGTAGCGCAACCGCTTCTCGACCGTCAAGAAGAAGGTGGTTAGGCTTAACCGAAAGAGCTTGCACTGCTCGGAGCATGGCAAGTTGCGTTGCCTTACCAATACCGATTGAGTCAATTTCTTGAGCGCTACACTCCCCTATCGCCCAAACTGAAAAATCTTTTATCAAGGTATCGAGATGCTCCCGTTTAGTTTTTGAGAGAACTTTCGAATCACGAATTTCTGTCACCCGTTCAGCGTCAATAACTTGCTGATCGAGAACAACGCAGGCAGCCACCACTGGCCCCGCCCAACAGCCTCGACCCACCTCGTCGACCCCACCAATAACCGAAAATCCCTGTTTGAGCAGCGCTTGTTCTGTCTCAAAATCAGGGATTTTCATGCCACTCCTTTAGGTAATTTACAGTACTTTGGCCAAGTAGCGACCTGTGTGTGACTCTTTACTCTTCGCAACTTGTTCTGGCGTGCCTTCAGCAACCACTCGTCCGCCGTGGCTTCCACCGTCGGGGCCCATATCGATGACCCAGTCAGCAGACTTAATAACATCGAGGTTGTGCTCAATAACTAAAATCGTATTACCCTTTTCAACCAGCGCCTGCAAGACAATGAGTAAACGTTTAATATCCTCAAAGTGAAGGCCGCTCGTAGGTTCATCAAGAATATAAAGTGTCTTGCCAGTATCATGGCGGGATAGCTCGGTTGCCAGCTTCACGCGTTGCGCCTCACCACCAGACAGGCTGGTAGCGGTTTGGCCAAGGTGCATGTAGCCCAATCCAACATCGGCAAGGACTTTAAGCTTGTCATAGACCTGTTTGACATCAGCAAAGAACTTGCAGGCATCTTCAACAGTCAGGTCAAGTACTTCAGCAATCGTCTTTTCCTTGTACAGGACATCGAGTACTTCTTGATTATAACGGCTACCGTTACAGGATTCACAGGTAACATAGACATCGGGCAAGAAGTGCATTTCGATCTTCATCGCGCCTTCACCACGGCAGTTCTCACAGCGGCCACCACGAACATTAAATGAGAAGTGACCTTCATCGTATTTACGTTCTTTTGCGAGTGGAGTTTCGGCAAATAGTTCACGAATGGGAGTGAAAACGCCGGTATACGTGGCAGGATTTGAACGAGGGGTTCGGCCAATTGGCGACTGATCGATAGCAATAACTTTGTTGATATGCTCAAGGCCGGTAATCGACTTATGGACACCTGGTTCAGTCTTGGCGTTGTGAAACTTCTTCGCCAAAGCCTTGGCCAAGATATCGGAAACGAGTGTGCTTTTACCTGAGCCCGAAACACCCGTGACACAGATGAAGGTATTCAACGGGAAACTCACGGTGACGTCTTTGAGGTTAAACTCGGTGGCACCGCTAATCGTAATCATATTCTCTGATGGTTTGCGACGCTTGGCCGGAACCTCAACCTGAGCTGTACCTGCAAGGTAACGACCCGTCGGTGAGTTTTCATTTGCTTTAACTTCTTCAGGCGTACCTTTGGCGACAATCCGACCACCGTGATCGCCAGCACCCGGTCCCACATCGATAAGATAATCAGCCGCTTCCATGGTTGTTTGGTCGTGTTCGACAACAATAACGGTATTGCCGAGGTCACGGAGCTGGGTGATAGTTTCAATAAGGTTGTCATGATCTCTGGGATGGAGACCGATGGATGGCTCATCGAGAATGTACAGAACGCCGGTCAAGGCTGACCCCAGCTGAGTAGCCAATCGAATACGTTGGGCCTCACCACCGGCAAGAGTATCAGCATTACGATCTAATGTCAGGTATGGTAGGCCAACTTGAACCAAGTAACCCAAACGGTTACGAATTTCTCGAAGAATCGGTCCGGTAATCTTTTCGTCTTGATCGAGGAAGGTAAGTTCGGCAAAGAAGGCCTGCGCCGTCTCAATTGTCATCGAAGTGATGTCAGCAATTGACTTATCGTTGATGGTAATACCGAGAACTTCAGGTCTAAGTCGCTTACCGTGACAGACATCACAGACTTTCTCCACCATGTACTTCTCAATTTCATTACGAACATAGTCTGAATCGGTCTCTTTGTAACGTCGCTCAAGATTTGGAATGACACCTTCAAAGGTGCCATTTTCGCTCTTATCGCCAAAGAGAATGAGATCAACTTCGGCATCGTTAAGTTTGGCAATCGGTGTATCAAGAGAGATGCTATACGTTTCGCTCATGGTTTTAAGCGTCTTGTTATACCAGCTGGCGTGGCTCGTGATACGGCTCCACGGACGAATTGCGCCTTCAGCAAGTGTCAACCTTTTGTTCGGAAAGACATATTCAGGATCGATAACCAAACGTACCCCAAGACCCTGACAGACCTGACAGGCACCCGAAGGACTATTGAACGAAAACGAACTCATAGTGATCTCAGGGAATTCATGACCACATTCAGTACAAACATGAACAGTGGTTAGTACCTTACGCTTTGTGCCAGCACTATTGGTCGTGATAGTCTCACGACGTTCTTTGTTTGCAATGCCACCACAAACCGGACAGTGCACCGTCCCCACCTTCGCAAAAAGCAGGCGAAGATAGTCGTAGACCTCACTCATCGTACCAACCGTTGAACGAGGACTTCGGCCGGCGGTTTTCTGATCAATTGAGATAGCTGGTGAAAGACCTTCAATGTAATCGACGTCAGGCTTTTCCATGACACCTAAAAACTGTCGTGCATAGCTTGAGAGCGACTCAACATAGCGACGTTGGCCTTCGGCATAGATCGTATCAAAGGCTAATGATGACTTACCTGAACCTGAGAGACCGGTAATAACGGTAAGCTTGTTCTTGGGAATTTCGACGTTAATATTCTTAAGATTATGGACGCGTGCGCCAATAACTTTAATCTTATCTTTCATCCAATCGTCTCCTCGCTACCTATACACACCCTCTTTGAAAAACACAACGGAGAACGAGTGTATCATGTCTGTCAAGGTTCGTCAACAGTGTGAGGCCTGGCAACACGAAGACGTTCGTGGATAATAATTGCGACAAGGTAAAAAACGATCGTTGCAGCAGTATTTGCCATAAAAATAGCCAGCCCGAGCGGCTTAATTACCAAGGGCAGAGCATAGATAAAATACGGCCGTATGACCACTATATCCAGCATCTCAGCAAAACCAAACTCAGCGAGAAGCAAAGCAAGATCTCTAGCTAACGAATGTTTGGTATATCGTTTTTGAGTTGTATGATGCTGTTTTGTGCTCTTTAAAAGATCACGGATGATAATAACACTAAAATAGCCTAGGCTATCAAACAATGTCGTGCCATAGGCAATAAGGAGCTGATTTGTTGCATAATTCCGTATGACGTAACCAGCAGTGATCGAAAAGACATTGCCGGCCAGCTCGGCGGGCAGGTATCGGTAAAGCCAATAAGAGATCTTGGCTTTCATTACCTAGTCAACTTTAGCCTTTATCCTACGGATGCCGGCCGATGAAGCTTCTTCTTTCAGTATTTTAAATGAACCAAGTTCACTTGTTCGGCTAACGTGCGGTCCACCACAAAATTCGCGTGAAAATGCGGTACCACCTGGATTTAAAATAGAATAGACCGTAACCATATCGCCATACTTGGCCCCAAATTCGGCCATTGCACCGAGCTTCTCAGCCTCGGCTTTAGGCATCTCTTCACGTTTTACCTCGAGATCAGCCTTGATAGCATCGTTCACAATCTGCTCAACTTGCTGTAGCTGTTCCGGTGTGACTTTTTCGGGATGCGAGAAGTCGATACGTAAGCGCTCTGCTGTTACATTCGAACCACGTTGAAGTACATGGTCACCAAGGACCTGGCGCAAAGCAGCAAGCAATAAATGGTGTGCTGTGTGATGCTTGATTGTCTGAGGCTCATGATCAGCCAGCCCACCTTTAAAGACCTTGTCGAGACCGGCTCGAGAAGCTTCTTGGTGCGCCTTGAATTTTTCATCAAAGGCAGCGCGGTCTACGGACAAACCTTCTTTTGCTGCGATCTCTTCAGTTAATTCAATCGGGAAGCCAAAAGTATCGAACAAGCGGAATGCGTCATCGCTACCGATCTTGGCGTCACTGAGTTTTGATTTAATTCGCTCGAGCTCTTTCAAGCCCTGTTGAAGCGTACGACTAAACTTAGTCTTTTCGGCATTAAGCACTTCTAAAATTGCTGTGTGCTTTTCTTTAAGCTCAGCATATTGAGCCGAATAGTCGCGAACAATGATATCGACGATATCGTTTAGCCAGCTCTCCTTCAAGTTAAGCAAGTGAGCATTAGCGATTGAGCGACGGAGTAAGCGACGAAGGATGTAGCCTTGTGCCTTATTGGAGGGCAGCACACCATCTTTCACCAAGAAAGTCGAGGCTCGCAGGTGGTCGGCAATAATATATGCTGAGTGTGTTGTGTATTCCGCTTGGGTCAGTTCTTCGATTTTTGAAACGATAGGCGCGAAGAGATCGGTCTCATAGACAGTTGTCTTGCCTTGCATTTTCGTTGCGATACGCTCAAAACCAAGACCAGTATCAACGCCTTGGTATTCGAGCGGCGTTAACGACCCGTCTTCATGCATGAAGTATTGGTTAAAGACAACATTACCTACTTCAACCCCATCGACATAGACCTCTGTACTCGGCCCACAAGGACTATTAGGACCGAGCTTCCAGAAGTTATCTTCCCCCATGTAGTGAATTTGATCATCGGTAAGGCCGAGCTCTTTCCAGATCGATGCCGATTCGTCGTCACGGGGAACACCCGGCTTGCCTTCATAAACAGTAATAAAGATGCGCTTTGGGTCGATTTTTAGAATATTCCAGTAAAACTCGTAAGCTTGTCGAATCGCTGTCCGCTTGAAATACGAACTAGTGCCGAACTCTTCTTCGGTTTGGCCCGGTTGATACCCAAAGCTAAACCAGCCAAGCATCTCAAAGAATGTCAGATGGGTTTGATCTCCGACTTCATCGATATCATTCGTACGGAGAGAAGGCTGAACGGTCGCTACGCGTCGTGTTGGCGCCGTGTCCGGCTGTGAGTAGTAGACCTTAAATTGCTGCATACCAGCCGTAGTAAACAATACTGACTGATCGCCTTCAGGAACTAAAGAAGACGGCGGCATGTGTGTATGCCCCCGCTCCTTAAGGAATGCGATAAATTTTTCACGAATTTCTTGGCTTGTCATAGGTTCTATTGTGCTTGGTCATCATCAGGGATGACACGTAGCAAGATATTCCAAACAATTTCACGTATACGAGATAGGATATCGATTTCAGTTCCGCCCTGAAGCTTTTCCTGATCATACCTGGCAAAGTCCAAATTGTAAACCTGTGAAGCGCGGAGGATCTTAGCGCCGTAGTGCAAGCTTGAGGTCGGACCGTTGTAGGCACCAGCGAGATACGACTTACCTCGTGCTGGTCCGGCGTTATAACCTGCCATTATCGCGGTCAAAATGCGGTCATCATTCCAGTTTGCCTCATCGTAGTTCCCGACAATCTCGCCCATGAGGTAGTGAATATAGCAAGTACCCATCATGTAGCTAATCTGAGCGTCGGTAAAGGTACTTGCGTTAAGCCCAGGAATGCCGTACTTCACTGCCGTGCCGTAACCAGTCCCGCGAAGCAGCTGCATGACCCCTACCGCACCAGCACCAGACTGAGCGTTGGGATTAAATGTACTCTCAGCAAATGCTACGGCAGCAATAAAACCACGTTTGCTCTTCGGTACGCCACAGTGGTCAACAGCTTTGTCGATATACCCAAAATGCTCCGCTGGAATTGGCGGATAGATAATCGCAGCATAGTCCTTTGGGGCACCCGTTGTCAGATAGATACCGAGTACCGCTACAAAAGCGATAAAAATACCAAGGCTAATAATTTTTCGTAGTCCGAATAGGCGCTTCATAGTTCCATGCTATCAGTTAATCGGTTTTTTGAAAACCCATTGATTATAAACACAGCTGACAACTACCGCAACACGAAGAGTCTCTTACTTGCAGCATCGATTTCTTTTGCTAATGCATTAAGTGATTTAGACTTATTTTTACTCTTATCTGACGTCATGGTATTAATAATCTGTTCCGATATTTTTTTACCATTAAACCCTTTAGGGGCTGCGAACTCCGGTAGTAGTCGGTCAAGTGCTTCAGGAGTAAATTCTCCGGTAAATTTAAGACGAGCCAGCTCTTCCTCAGCTTCAATGACTGCATTGTGCCTTCCTACACCCCTATACTCAAGTTTTCGAACAAGTGCATCATATATAGATTGCGCTAGCTTCACTTCGTTAGCGTAAACCCCCTCCTCGGCTTTTTTTCCTGCACGTTTTAGCACCTGAATCGTAAACCACTCAGTCCAGGCTTCGTCAAAGTGATTATACGCTTGGCTCGGAATTGCGTTCAACCATAGTTTATAAGCTCTGTCTCCTTTATAAAAAGTCAGTGCGTGAACATATTCATGTGCTGTAGTGCTTCGAAATGTGCCGAACGCGTTAAGTGGCGAGATGTTAACCTCCTTAAAATCAATCAGAACTTCATAAACTGGATCGCTGAGCCGATAACGTTCCGGGACTACAACATGTGCTTGTTCAGAATACCTTGCTTCAATATCACAGATACCTTGAGTCCCTGCAGGGCACTTTTTTAATACAGTTTTTTCTGAGACAGCTTCTACGAACTCCCTGTTCACATATCTACCTATAATCATGTCATTTTCCATAATAAGGGTAACTTCCTGAATTGTCCGAGTGAGCTGCGCACGTAACGCCTGCGTAATATTAAGCCGACCGAACATATTCTTAATACTTGTTCGGAAGACACCAAATTTGCTCTGTAACCTTGCGACAGTAAATTCTTCCGCAGCTGGTTTAGCGATAGATAAGCCCATTCTGCCAGAATTGGCCTTAGCAACCTCTTTAATACCTGTCTTTACACCGCCTTCAAGAATCTCAACGCCAGCCTGCTTAACTGCCTGAGCTAGTACAACTCTTCGAGCCAGACCCCAACCACCCCAGCCAATAGCGTCGATAAAATCTTCCCAAGCAGCTGACCCAATTACTCCGCCATGCTTATTGGCAATAGAATCGCAAAGTAATTTAAGTTGTAAAACGTTATAGTACTCCGTATATGGAGCTAACGGGTGGCTGCTGCTCTGAGTACCTTCTTGGTAGTTAGGAACGTAACGTGTAGAGCCATTAGGCAGCTCAGCCTTAACTGACCAGGTTGGCTCATTTTGGTGCTTGCGAAAACGTGCTGGTAATATAAATCTATAGAAAAACTCTTTCTGATACGGTGTCCAGGTAGACTTATAGCGCATCGGTCCGCGGCTATCTTGCGCAGTCGGACCAAAACTTCGACAAAATGAGGTAACATCATTTGAGAAACTGTTGAGTAGCGGACGAAGAGTCTCATCTGGTCGCTTTTGCTTGTTAAAGGTACCAGGTACCGACTGACGAATTGAACCTTCTGCTATTTTGACTGCCTCCCAACCGGACTCTTCTTCAATCTTTAGGATGAGTGCCTGAAATTTTTTGGCTTCTGTTTTATTAACAAAGCCATCAATATACCCAGTTAGCCAAGCCTTGCGCTCCTCTTTTGTATACAACTCAAAGTAATTTCGCCCTTCGGTCGCCTGTGGCGTTCTAGGAAGCGTTGCTGGTATTTGCACATAACTGTCCATATAGCTCAGTGCTTGGATTTGTGCCTGTTGATCTTTAGGCCAAGCCTTGGCCAAGCCTTCAGCAATTATGTGAAAACCTCGATAATAGTATAAGCCTCTTGTTGTACCACCGTTTGGATTACGAACGGCTGCATTAGCGGTTGACACTATAATAGGTAGTAGCGGAAGAAGTAGCCCCAGGATAATAATCAGAGCAGTGTGGCCAGCAAGTACCCTAGCCTTTGGCTTGTAGCTCACAAGAACCGATAGAGCGAGAAGAACAATTGCTATTGTAAGAACAAAGTCTCCCGGACGGCCAGCATCAGTGGCCATCGAGCTAAAGACAACACAGTCGGCGAGGTCAAAGCTTGCTGCAAGTGCAGTATCAATTAATCGAGCCCTTATAGCTGCTAATTTGCCAGATGAGTCTTGCCACCGTGGGCTACATAAACTTGTTTTCAAATTCATTGGAACATAAGCTGCTGGAGAAAGTTCACCGTCGTAATTCATGAGGCTAAATCGGTACCAAGCACAATTACCGGGAGCTACATCTTTTTCGTTATCAATAAAAATAA
>CBINIT010000032.1:0-10433 GCA_966250865.1 uncultured Candidatus Berkelbacteria bacterium | reverse complement strand
CTGTATGAATTTCCAGTGGAGAAATTCATCGGTACCGGAAAACTGCTTGATGCGCGAGACAAAAAAGAGATCGACGGTTCTGTTTTTGAAGGTGTCAGTGTGCTACCTGGTGATATTGTACTCATTCACACCGGGTGGAGCAGTAATTATGGGAAAGATAGCTACTTCACTGAGTATCCCGTACTGACTGAAGATTTTGCCCAAGCAGCTATTGCCTTTGGGGCAAAGATTATTGGCATCGACACGCCAAGCCCAGACCGTGAGCCCTACGCCGTGCATAAATTGCTGCTTGAAAAAGAGATTCTTATTATTGAAAACCTCACAAATCTGGATCAGCTCGTTGGTCTTGAAGACTTTGATGTCTTCGCCCTTCCGGTTCCTTGGCCAACCGACGCTGCCCCTGTCCGGGTCGTTGCGCAGACCTACTAAGTTCTTGATCTCTGGTATATTCTCCTTTATAGTGTAGCTGGCTCTATAGGCAGCACGTTGCCTTTGTTCGTGGAGGGTTTCTAATGGCTAGGTACGGAGTAAGACTCCGGCTTACCCCAGGGACCAAGGTTCCTGAATTTCTTCTGGCCGCCGCCGAGGTAACCACGGGGGATGTCAGTATCTGTGTGAGGCTCGCACGAGCTCGTGCCCGTTTCACCAAAGACGGAGGTGTCATGGTCGAGGTGGAAGGCCTTAAGTATCAGCAGGCCTTCCCGCCAAAGAGGGTCTACGAAATTCAGACCCTGGCCGGTCAGACCCTCTCCCTTGCCCCAGACTTCTGTCGCAACTGCCGACGGCGCTTCGCAGCGGAGGTTGATCCGAAAAGATACAAGGGAATGAACCGACGCTGCCAGTGCGGAAGCACCTGGAAGCGTCGGTAGAACGGAAAGGACTGCGGCGGCGAGCGCCGCCGCAGGACCTCTCAACATATAGCATTACAACACTATGCGCATTTGGGACGTTAATCCAACAATCTTGTGCCGCGCTCACCTTCTTGGTGAGCACCGAGAACTCCATGCCCTTTGGAGTATTTTAATGAATAACAAAACAGGCTATAGACAACACCCCGAAACCAAACGATGGGTTGGCAAATTAGCTGCACTCCGCAAACGACACGAGGCTCTCGTGAAAGAGATGACTAACCGAGGCTACGTCCACCGCTCGCCTCTTCCCGAGGTGCCAGACGACACTGACATTCAAGATAGCTTCGTCAATACACCAAAGGAACAGCTAGAATTATTAAAAGGCAAACCCTGCCCCTGTCCGCTTCACTAATACTGCGTTACCAGTTCAGAGAGATTTGTGGTATGGTCATTACACAATGAACGATATTGAAGAGATCAAAAATCGGGTCGATATTCTCGATGTAGTCGGCCAATACGTCACCCTGAAGAAAGCGGGGGCAAACTACAAAGGCCTCTGCCCCTTTCATCATGAACGGTCGCCATCGTTCATGGTTAATCCTGAACGACAGATCTTTAAGTGCTTTGGCTGTAATAAAGGTGGTGACGTCTTTACCTTTCTCCAAGACGTTGAGTCCATTGAGTTTGGTGATGCCCTAAAAATCCTTGCCGCCAGAGCCGGCATCACCTTAACTGAACGATCGAAACCAAAGCCCGGTGAAGCACCGAGCGAAAAAAGCCGCTACTTCGCTATCAATAACATCGCCAGTCAGCTGTTTCATAAATTACTCCTGGAGCACCCCGTTGCCGCTGAAGCACGTGATTACTTGAAGAAACGGGGAATCACCGATTCGACCATTCGTTCCTGGCGGATAGGCTATGCACCTCGAAAAAAAGTTCTTGCCGATTTACTCACTAAACGCGGCTTCACGGCCAAAGAAATCGAGCGGGCCGGCAAGCCAGACATGTTCTACGACCGTATTATGTTTCCTATTGTCGATGTCATGGGTAATACTGTTGGCTTTACCGGTCGTATTTTAAGTAAAGGTGAGCCAAAATACCTCAACACCCCAGAGACGCCGGTCTTCCGTAAGAGTCGCATTTTATTCGGTCTGGAAAAAGCAAAACAGTCGATTAAAGATCTCGGGACAGTGATTATCGCCGAAGGACAGATGGATGTGATTAGCGCCCATCAAGTTGGGACCACCAATATCGTCGCCACCAGCGGAACGGCCCTCACCCAAGATCATTTGCGAATCCTCTCGCGCTACGATGCGGATATTGTTTTCGCTTTTGATGCCGATGGAGCCGGTGTAGCCGCAACGAAAAAAGCGATCGATATGGCGATTACCGATGGACTCTCCGTGAAAGTCATCCCGATTCCCCTCCCCCATAAAGACATTGGCGATGTCGTTCTCGCCAACCCGGCGCTCTGGCAGTCTCTTGCTGCTGAACCAGTGGCCGCCATCGAATGGCAGATGAATACCACCTTAAGCAAGTTCCAAAAAGGGAATATTCCCCGAAAATTGTCCGTTGACGAAAAGAAGGCAGTAGCCAAAGAGCTTGTGCCAGCGCTTGCGCGGATACCCGACGTTATTGAACAGGCGCATTACATCCAGCTCCTTGCCAAACGACTTGAGGTCAAGGAAGAAACGATCCAGCAAGCCATGAAGAAGGTGGGAGGCCCTAACAGTCAGCCGGCCGAGCGTTCAGCAATCGAACCCAAGCCAGATAAAACACTCTCAACTGCCGAGACCCTGCTCGGACTTTTCGAGGTCACGGCTAGCGCACGAGCCAAACATGAGTCACTATACAATCAGCTGAAATCGTGGTATAGTGAACCTATATCTGACCTTATTTTCCTCATTCAGGAAAAATATAAAGGCCTCTCCCAAGCAGAGATTTCTGCCGAAATCGATCTCCTCATAGGTCGCTATGACGAAGATCAAAAAGAAGCAGTGAAGAACCAATTTGCGCAGCGAATTCGCGAGGCCGAAGCTGCGGGCGATCGCCAACTTGTCAAAGAGTTGATCGCTGAGTTTTCAAGCCTCATTCAAAAATAACCATTTTCGATGCACTCATTCCGAGTGTAAAAATCGAGTATGATCTGTGGAGAGTTGGCATGCCAAAAAAAGTACGTTACGTCATCCCTGAAGAAACCGTAGACTACAGCGGCGAGGTTAAGGAGCTTATCGAAAAAGGTAAGCGTCATGGGTTTGTAACCTACCAAGAAATTCTTCAGGCCTGGCCCGAAGTTGAAACTGATATTCCAACCCTCGATGCTCTCTTTGACACCTTGGCAGTTCGCGGTATTGAAGTACGAGAACCAAAGCGCCTCCTCGCCCTTCCCGACGAGAACGAAAAACCAAAGCAAAACGAACTCGCCGATATTTCCGATGACTCAGTCCGCATGTATCTGCGAGAAATTGGACGTATTCCGCTCTTAAATAGTGAGGAGGAGATTCGCCTCGCCAAACGGATGGGCCAAGGCGACATCACCGCCAAGAAGCGGCTGATCGAAGCAAACCTTCGCTTAGTTGTCAGTATTGCAAAAAAGTATATTGGCCGTGGGCTTACGCTTCTTGACCTCATTCAAGAAGGTAACACTGGCTTGCTTCGCGCGGTTGAAAAATTTGACTACAAGAAGGGCTTCAAGTTTTCAACTTACGCCACATGGTGGATTCGACAGGCTATTACCCGAGCCATTGCCGACCAAGCCAGAACGATCCGTATTCCGGTGCACATGGTTGAAACTATCAATAAGCTCATTCGTGTCCAGCGTCAGCTTGTTCAAGACCTCGGTCGCGAGCCATCGCCTGAAGAAATTGCGGCTGAGATGAGCTTGCCGATTGAGAAAGTCGAACATATTCTGAAAATCAGCCAAGAGACCGTCTCTCTTGAAGCCCCAGTTGGCGAAGAAGAAGATTCACGACTTGGTGACTTCCTTGAAGATAAGGTTTCACTCTCGCCAGAAGAATCAGCCATCTACGAACTGCTTCGAGGCCATGTCTCTGAATTCCTCCAATACCTCAACCCACGTGAGCAGAAGATACTGAAGATGCGCTTCGGTCTGGAAGATGGCCGTACCCATACGCTTGAGGAAGTAGGTCAGGAGTTTGGCGTCACTCGTGAACGTATTCGACAGATTGAAGCCAAAGCCTTGCAGCGACTCAAAAAACACGAGCAAGCAGACCGGCTCAAAGACTACCTCAAATAAAAACCAAAAGAGCCTTTCGGGGCTCTTTTGTTATAACGGTCTCTTGATAACTTTTCTGGTTTATGATTAAATAAAGCCAACATCCAGAGTGATAGGTGAGTTCCGGCTCAAGACCTATCCGGCAACCGAGCAATAGCTACGGTGCCCAAACCGGCCCGAGAGGGACGATGCGATTCGCCTACGCGAATAAAAAGCAGCCTCTCGTTAGTGGGAGGTTTTTTATATGGAGAAACTATACTCTACTCAAACTGCAGAGTCAGTTACTGAGGGGCATCCAGACAAGATTGCCGATCAGATTTCCGATGCCATTCTCGACGCCTTTCTCGTCCAAGATCCAGACTCTCGAGTCGCCTGCGAAACACTCGTCACCATCGGACAGATCATTATTACTGGCGAGGTAACCACCCAAGGCTATGTAGATATAGAACAGGTGGCCCGTGGCGTTGTTCGAGAGATCGGCTACACGGACCCATCTTTTGGGTTTGATGCCGAGTCATGCGGCGTGCTCTTAAGCATCCACCAGCAATCACCCGATATCGCCCAAGGCGTCGATACCGGTGGGGCCGGGGATCAAGGAATTATGGTTGGTTATGCGACCAATGAGACAGAAGAGCTCATGCCGCTGGCAACGGTACTCGCTCATGGCCTAACCAGAAAACTCGCTAAGGTCAGAAAAGATGGGACCATCCCCTACCTTCGTCCTGACGGCAAAGCACAAGTCACCATTGAGGAACATGGCCAAGAGATTTTTGCGAGCTCAGTGATCGTTTCGGCCCAGCATCATCCCGATGCAACACAAGAGGAGTTGCACCTTGATCTTACCAAGCATGTGATCAGGCCAATTCTTGGCAGATACTATGATCCGTCAAAAACCAAACTTTTAATCAATCCAACCGGCCGATTTGTGACCGGAGGACCCCAAGGCGATACCGGGCTAACGGGGAGGAAGATCATTATCGATACCTATGGACCAGTAGTCGCCCACGGTGGCGGCGCATTTTCTGGGAAAGATGCGACCAAAGTAGATCGTTCTGGCGCCTATATGGCGCGATATCTCGCAAAGAACATTGTCGCTGCTGGCCTAGCGCAGCGATGCGAAGTCCAACTCGCCTATGCGATTGGTGTTGCTGATCCTGTCGCGCTTTTGGTAGATACCAAAGGAACAGGAGCTATAGAGGAAAAAGAATTAGTAGAGACCATTCAACAACGCGTCGACCTAACACCGAAAGGAATCATCGAACGCTTTAACCTACGTCGACCAATCTATCGCCAGACGGCAGCCTACGGCCATTTTGGGAGGGCTGATCTGGAACTCCCCTGGGAGAAGCTGGATTTAGTTGAGACGCTCAAATAGTAAACCCTTTAAAAACGCGAGAAGGCCTCCGGAATTGATCCGGAGGCCTTCTTCGTCGTAACCCAGCAGGTACTGGGTACTACGGCTGTGGCCGCCTGGCTACATCGTACGCGGCGAGCACCTCTTCGTAGCTCGCCGCGGGCATGCCGACGACATCGTAGCTGACGCCGTTGACCGTCGCGATCCGACTGGCCTCGTGAACACCGAGGCCGAGTAGAAGCGTACGGAGCCCGACATCATGGCCGAACGCCAGCTTCGTACCCTGAGCCAGGATCTGCTCGAGACGCACGGTCAAGGTGACGGACTCGTTCGAGAGGTTCCCGTAAGTTCTTTGCAGTTCTGCCAGCCGGATCCACTCATCGTCGCCCAGAGGGCAGCCGAAGTAGTTCGCGAGGAACGTGAATCCCTCTTTCGGGTATTCCGGGTCAGCCCGACGGAGTGCTTCGGTGGTGACCGTGTTAATGGTCGCAACCACGGGCTCCAGCCGGCTCGTGATAATACCCTTGAGATCCGCAAGGAGTCCCACGGCTGCCGGATCCGGCGCGATAGTCGGCTCCGGCGTGGGCGCGAAGTCGCCTTCTGCCAGGTGACCGAGCAGGCCGAGTTCCAGCGAGGACCGAAGGGGCCGCTCGAAGGAAAGCTCCTCCAGCAATTCACGAACGCAGGTGTCACGCGGCGACCGATCCGCCAGAGCAGCGGGACCAATCCAATTGCCCCCGATGGGGCAGAGCTGACGGCGCACCAGTTTCATAGGGTGACCGTCATCTTTCACCTCGATGAAGAGGTTACGCGGGTTCCTGTCCCAATAAATCAGTGCAACCGCGCAGGTGTTCGTAACGCGAATCCGATCCATTTCCCGGTCCCTCCTGAAGAGCCGCGGGATAGTGCCCCACAATAAACAAACATTCTAGCAACGGGGCAACGTATCGCCAGAACAAGAGAGTATACCTGTTTGAGATCAAAAAGTCAAGTGACTAACTGGTTTAAAGTGGTTTTTGGAGTTTATCGATAACCTGTTTAATGGTTCCATAATCAAAACCACGCCTGGCGAGAAAGCCAGACATTCGGCGATAAAAGACTTCTTTGTCGAGACCAGCGTATTGTCGAAGTCGTGTTTCAGCCGCTCGCAAGGCAAGTGAGAACTCTTTTTCTTTATCAGTTTGAACCGTCTCGATAACGTCTTTTGGTACGCCTTTTTGGTAGAGCTCAACTTTCAGTCTCTGCTTGCCCGTGGGTTTGTAGTCATCGCGCGACCGTTGAAAGTCTAGTGCGTACTTCTGGTCATTCACATATCCAAGATCTTTAAGCTTAACCAAAACCGCCTCAATTGCTTGAGGCGGGAGTTGTTTATCGCGGAGTTTCTTTCGGAGTTCTTGTTCTGTTCGGGCACGACGCTCAAGGTACCGAAGGGCCTGTTGCATCGTTTTCTGAACCCATTCGTCCATATACTTACTCCTCAGCGTCCACCTCGGCTGGCTCTGGTAAAGTAGCCGCTTCATTTTTTACTGGTGCTTCGGCTTCACCCTTTTTGGGCATGGCCGCGGCGGTAATGGCATCCGCAATCTTTTTAGTCGTTTCAGGATGGTCTTTCAGATACTGTCTGGCTCCTTCTTTGCCTTGGCCAAGCTTTTCTTCTTGGTATTGATACCAGGAGCCGCTCTTTGCGACGATATCGTATTTCACTCCCAGTTCAATCAAGTCACCTTCATAGGAAATACCACCTTCGTACATAAGATCGAATTCAGCGGTACGGAATGGGGGAGCAATTTTGTTCTTTACAATCTTGACTCCGACATGGATACCGATCGTATCATCACCAACTTTAATCTGTTCTTTACGTCGAATATCCATACGGACTGAGGCATAAAACTTCAAGGCGTTACCACCCGAGGTTGTTTCTGGGTTACCAAACATGACACCGATCTTCATACGGATTTGGTTAATGAAGATGACGACAGTCTTGCTTTTCGAAATGGCACCGGTGAGCTTACGCAAGGCCTGGCTCATCAAGCGTGCCTGAACCCCAACCATGGCATCACCCATTTCGCCCTCAATTTCTGCTCTTGGTACCAGGGCCGCAACAGAGTCAATCACGATAACATCGAGAGCATTACTACGGACCAACGTTTCGACAATCTCCAAAGCCTGTTCGCCGGTGTCTGGCTGAGAGATGAGCAGCTCATCGATATTAACCCCAATACGCTTCGCATAGTCAGGGTCAAATGCATGCTCTGCATCGACAATCGCAGCCATGCCACCCTGCTTCTGGGCTTCTCGCATAATATGAATCGCGAGCGTTGTCTTACCTGAAGATTCAGGCCCATAGATCTCAACAATACGACCCCGGGGAACACCACCAGCGCCCAGCGCAAGATCAAGCGCGAGCGAACCAGTTGGAATGGTTTCAACGGCAAGACTTCGCGATTCGCCCATACGCATAATTGAGCCTTTGCCGAACTGCTTTTCAATTTGACCAAGCGCCATTTCTAACGCTTGTTGCTTTCCATCGTTTGCCATGATGAACTCCTTTAATTGTTACTCGGACTCGGTACTGGTGACGAAGTAGGCGATGGCGAAGGACTGGGGAGGGGGCTAGGTTCAGGGGTAGCAATTTCGTACTCAGCCAACACTTTAATCGTCTGCTTTGTCTCCTTACCGACACGGTTTACGGCGGTAAACTCTAGAGTATTTAAACCAGGGATAACCGCAAGCTGCTGTTTAAATTTCCCACTAGGTTCAACGTTGATAAGCTCACCGTTAATCGTCAGGCTTACGGCTGGATCAGTTTTGCCTACAACATCCAGCTGACTGCTCGTGATGCGACTCTCTACTCGAGGTTTCTCGATAACTAAGCTTGGCGGAGCTAAGAACGTACGAACTCCGCTCGCAATGTACAGCACCAGTGCTAGCACCAATGTCGCAGTACCCAACAGGAAGAGCATGCGAGGAGTGACAATGACCGTCGAGCGTTTCAGGGTTGTCGAGGGAGCTAGTACCGCCGTAGTTTGGCCTTTAGCTGTCGTAAATGCCTCATGCTCTAAGTGGTACTGATCGATCAGTCGCTTGGGGTTCAGCCCTACCGTTTCGCCATAGCATCGAATAAAACCTAAAGTATATACTTCGGTCGGCAAAACATCGTGTCGGTCTTGTTCGATCGCTTTAAGGTACTTCAGTTTAATATTCGTCTGTTCTTCAACCATCTCAAGCGTCATCTTCTTCTCTAGACGAGCCGCTTTAAGACGTTGTCCGACAGTTTTTGTCGGCTTAATAGCCTTCTTCTTGAACTCTGGAGTCATGGGACTACTATACCATAGACCTCAAGAGTTGACGACAAACAAGCGCCGAGTGCACCCATAAGACAAGGGACTCAACACACAGCATAGCGAAGATGAATTAATTAATTCTTAAAACTACAGTCGACAAATCATTAGCATTATGCTAAAGTGCATCTAATTCATTCACCTTCGAGACCTTTACTGAATGGAATCAGCAGCAACCCCAGCCGCCCCCGCCGAACGGGAAAACTGCACACCGCTCTGGATGATCATCGCAGAGCATACCCTGACCGCAATCAGGGCATCGATCGATCTTATCGTACTCCTCACTGGCTGTATCGTGACCTGTCCCTTAGTCTGGATCACGATACCAGTCTTTGTCGCCGAACAGTTCGGCGTACAAGGAGTCGCGATATTAACTATCTTCGCCGCCGGTGTAGCGGTAGGGATGGAAGTTGGCACCAGACTGCGAGACTGACTTGTAGTCGACCCGCCCCAGGGAGCATCGTTTGATGCTCCCTGTTGCATTTTATTACCTACTATTAGGTTTACAAACCTATTGTTTCGCTATATGATGACACTGAGTCTATCTTATGCATTTGGTTGTAGTTATTCCAGCCCACAACGAATCGCGGGTTATTAAAGACGTTATTCAGTCGATCCCTAAAACACTTAAAGGCATCGACAAGATAACGCCTCTTGTTGTTGATGACTACTCACAAGACAGCACGAAAAAGAAAGCTGAGCAGGCCGGCGCCATTTGCCTACGCCAATCAATTAACCTTGGCATGGGCGGAACGACTCTCACTGGACTCGAAGCGGCAAAGCGACTTGGTGCCGACATCGTAGTTACGATGGATGGCGATGGTCAGCACGACGGCGCCGATATGGCCAACCTGATTAAGCCACTCGTCAAAGATGAAGTCGATGTGGTCATCGGCTCCCGACTTATTCAGAAATCCGAAGCCATGCCGAAGTACAAAGTGCTCGGCAATAACCTATTAAACTTCGTCACTTTTGCCTTTTTCGGTATCTGGGTGAGCGACTCGCAAAGCGGTTACAAGGCCTTTACCCGCAAGGCACTCGATATGATGGAGCTGTCTACTACTGGCTATGAGCTCTGCTCAGAGATCATAGGAGAAATCAAAGCGAAGAAATTGCGCTATAAAGAAGTACCGATCACCACAATATATACTGACTATTCAAAGTCTAAAGGCCAAGCTGCGCTCAATGCGATTAATATTGTCCTTGGCCTACTTACCAGGAGGATACGCTCATGATTATTGTTATTAAGCTATTGGCCGTCATTCTTGCTCTCACGACGATCGCAAAAAGTTATCTCGACTTTAAGAAGAAGCAAGAGACACTTATTATGTTTGTATTCTGGAGTGTCATTTGGATTATTGCAACGACCCTCGTCGTATATCCGTTGCTTATCGAACGCATCAATCAGTTCACCAAAGACTACACCCTAACCCTTGGCTCCGTGGTCAGTCTCGCCTTTATTTTTATGCTCTATATTATCTACCGCGTCTACGCCAAGGCCGCTCGGATTGAGTACCAACTGAACAATCTTGCCAGAAAGATTAGCCTTAACCAGCTCGATAAGTAGGTGTTATGACAGCGATCATTATTGTCGGCTATAATAGCCAACCCTACCTTGAAGCATGCTTTAACTCTCTGCTGAGCCAGACAGC
>CBINIT010000031.1:0-10669 GCA_966250865.1 uncultured Candidatus Berkelbacteria bacterium | reverse complement strand
GATAACATAACAGTTGTAGTAAGTAAGGGCTTGAGGTGTACCAGCACCGGTTAAGATGCGTCCAGCTGGAACAAACTTCCAACCTTCGAGAAGCCAGCGGTACTTCGCTTCCCACTCTTTTTTCTTTTCTTCGGTGGTTTCCGCAGAAGCAATACCGCGAGCAATACGATCCATCATCTGGCCAGGATTGGTTTCGAGCGGTTTGTCGATGTGTTCAACGGCTCGATCGGTGGTGGTGCCGTCACGTAAGAGAACGGTGACGTTGTCCCCTTCGATCTTCTCGACCTTACCAATCTCACGCTGACCGGTTTCAAGATTTACACAAACAACCACGGTGTCGCCAACAGCAAGTGTTTCCTTCTTGCCATCTTTAAAGGCGTAGCGATCGAAAAAGATCTTTTCACCGACGGCGTGGAGCTCATTACTTTCAGGAACAACAAACTCAGCAGGAAGATCCCATACTGTGGTGACTGCAGACTTAGCAGCGGTAGATGTTTCGCCGGCTACTTCAACAACGGCTGGTGAAAGCAGCGCGTCACTGGTCTTTTTCTTCTTTTTGGTTTTGCTACGGACAATAAAGGTCTCAGCGATCCGGTCGGTTTTCTTTGGGTTGTTTGAACTGTTAGGCACAGCGCCTCCTTAAACTAGTACTGCTACTAGCGATGTTTGTTTCTAATGATGACGAACTAGTTCGTCAATTTCTTAACCTCTCGCTCCAATGAGCGAATATCGGTAAATTGCCGATAGACAGAGGCGAATCGAATATACGCGATACCGTCGAGCTTCTTCAGCTGATTCATGACGTGTTCTCCGACGTGCAGCGATGGTACTTCCGCCTCGCCTTGGTCGTAGAGCTCGCGCTCAATCTCATCGACAATCTGCTCGATATTAGCCAGACAGACTGGCCGCTTCTCACAGGCCTTACGGATCCCTTCCGCCAGTTTCTCCCGGGAAAAGCTTTCCCGTCTTCCGTCTCGCTTGATGATCATGAGCTTTGGCAGTTCGATCCGTTCATAGGTTGTAAAGCGGTTTTGACAGCCCATGCAGACACGGCGGCGGCGGATACTATTTTCCACTTCTCGCGTGTCGATGACTTGTGATTCGCCTTTGCAGTTTGGACAATGCATCTTCCCTCCTTCTGCAATAGGTGTGTTTTTGTAAGTTACGGATTGGTGTTGTCACCCGCCCCATCCTTGTCGGATGAACCCAGTGCCCATGCACTACTAGTTGTTCACCTACTTACTGTACCACAACCACTAGTAATCGTGGCAATGTGTCAAACATGCCAAATACAGGTTCGCGCTTGCCCTATCGCTAAGACATATCCACAATCATCTCCCCCACGAGCAAGCGCTACATTGTTTTAAAACAACGTCAAGTCACTTGTCGTTCGAGGTACATAGGGATAAATGCATCGCTGTAAATCGTTACTCTCAACTGCCTTTGTCAGTAAGACCGCTGTATTCATATGTCCGTATTAAGTCAAGTATTATGCAGGTATATAGTTGTACTGAATATTGGTAACCACAAAATAAAACCACCTGGACGAATCCAGGTGGTGTAAGAGCTAATTGAAACGGTTGTTACTTCAGCTTACGACGGATAAATGCTGGAACATCGAGCTCATCTTCTTTGGGTTCATCGTCTTCTGGCTCTGGAGCATTGTTCGAGTTAAAGCCAAAGCCAAACCCACCGCTTTGCTGTTGTTGGGGTTGTTGGATGGGGGCGCTGGTTTCCATGGCTGGTCGCTTCTTAGCAGCTCGTTCTTCGTTCTCAAAACCAGTAGCGATAACCGTGATTTTGACTTCACCGGCCATGGCTTCATCGATAATTGAACCGAAGATAATGTTGGCTTCAGGGTCGGCAGCTTCAGTAATAACCTTCGCAGCCTCGTCGATTTCGTACATACCAAGATCTGGGCCGCCGGTAATGTTGAAGAGAATACCTTTGGCGCCTTCAATAGAGAGCTCAAGTAATGGGGAGTCAATAGCGGCTCTGGCAGCCTCAATGGCTCGGTTGTCGCCTGAACCGCGGCCAATACCCATAAGAGCAGAACCGGCGTCGGTCATGATGGTTCGAACGTCAGCAAAGTCGACGTTAATAAGACCGTGGAGCGTGATGAGGTCAGCGATACCCTGAACACCTTGACGAAGGACATCGTCAACAATGCCGAAGGCATCAGCAAGCGTCGTCTTCTTATCGATAACTTGAAGAAGACGGTCGTTCGGGATGGTGATCAGTGTATCAACTTTATCTTTGAGCTCTTCGATACCGAGATCGGCCATCTTCTTGCGGCGGATACCTTCAAAGGTAAATGGTTTAGTTACGACGCCAACGGTGAGGGCGCCGAGTTCTTTAGCGATCTGTGCCACGAGTGGGGCCGCACCAGTACCGGTACCACCACCCATACCGCAAGTGACAAATACCATATCAGAGCCCTTCAGGGCTTCGTAGATTTCTTCTTTGTTTTCTTCGGCAGCTTTGCGGCCAACTTCAGGATCGGCACCCGCACCGAGACCGCGGGTTGAGTCTTTACCGATTTGAATTTTTACTGGAGCTTCATTGTGTGAGAGTGCTTGAGCATCGGTATTGACCGCAATAAACTCAATACCGCGCAGCTTTGCTTGAATCATACGCATGACTGCGTTTCCACCGGATCCACCAACACCAACAACCTTAATCGAGGCAAATGTATCTAATTCTGACATGGGCATAGGGGCTCCTTTAGCCTTATCCGACCATAAACTATCGGTATAAGGTTCCCCTCCTTCTTACCAATTTCAATTAACTAGGTCAAGTATTGTCATTCACGGCATGAATTGCTTAAAGAAGCCACGGGCCTTGTCGACAACCCCGTTCAGTTGTTTCATGTCGACCTTTGCATTGGCCGGTGCACTTTCAGCTGTTTCGAATATACCCCAAATCATAAGACCAATGCAAGCTGAGTAGCTTGGATCGTCAAGTTTATCAACGAGACCGGAGATCTCTAAAAGTGGATGGCCAATCTGGACAGGTAATTTCAGACTTTCCTTAACATAGTCCACCATGCCATCGAGCTTGCTTCCGCCGCCGGTAAGGATGACACCAGCTGGCAACATGCCCTCACTGTCGAGACCCTTAATGTCATCTTTAATCATGGTAAAGATCTCATTGAGGCGTGCTTCGATAATCTCGGCTACAAACTTTCGCGGGATGCGTTGATTTTCATTTTCGTCGAGCTCGGAGAGATCGATCTTCTCTGAGTCGCGAACCGTCGCTGGATTGGCGGTGCCGTGCATGACCTTAATCTTCTCAGCGAGGTCAAGGTTCGTTCGCAAGCCAATGGCGATATCGTTCGTAATGCTCGATGAGCCAACAGGCAGTACATTCGTTCGGCTAATCTCGCCCTCTTCGTAGACAATGTAGGTAGTGGTTCCAGCCCCGATATCGATAAGGATAACGCCATTCTCTTTCTGCTTCTTCGAAAGAAGCGCTTTGGCGGTGGCAAGCGGTGAGAAGACTAATCCGTTCGTCTCGAGTCCAGCTTGATACGCACTTTTTGAAAGGTTCTTGATAGCGCTTGTCGCTCCGCCGATAACCAGGGTTTCAACTTCAAGACGAATGCCACTCATGCCAACCGGATCAGTAACTCCTTCTTGACCGTCAATGACGTACTTGCGTGGGATAACATGGATGAGCTCACGGTTAGGTGGTAAGGCAACGGCTCTGGCCGCTTCTAGAGCGCGTTCGGTATCGGCTTCGCTTACTTCGCCATCGGCGCGACTTACGGCGATAACACCTTTTGAGATCGTAGAAATAATATGCGTGCCATTGATGCTCACATAGGCATTGGCAATAGGCAGGCCACTGGTTCGTTCGGCTTCTTCGAGTGCTGCGGAGATGGCGCTAATCGTTTCTTCGAGATCGGCGACGACGCCTTTTCGAAAACCTGCATTGGGGGCAATGCCGTAACCAACAATACTTAGCATATCCTCTTGTAGCTGGCCGACACAGGCCGCTACTTTAGTTGTTCCGACATCAAGCCCAACAATGATCGATCGATTAGCCATTAATGCCCCTCCGAGGTACCCATGCAGTTAGTATGTAGTAGCTGGTATCGTAAGTACTTATAATACCAAATACTAGACACAAAAAGCTATTCGTCGCCTTCGTGATGGAAGCCCATGAGGTGAAGCAGACTGTGGTCGATGAGAAACTGAATGTGAGAGACTGTTTCCTTTCCCTCTTGTTTTGCATCGCGCTCAGCAACCGGCAAACAAACCACTACACTGCCCAATAACACTTGTGATTCACTTTTAAGCTGTTCATTGATGACTTCAAGGTTATGCCAGACTGGGAAGCTTAAGACGTCGGTGGCGTAGTCTTTGTGACGGTAGGTGCGATTCAGCTTGCGCATCGCTGCTTTGCCGATGACACGAAGCTCAACATCTACATTATCCGTAATACCGTGATTTTTCAAGGTTGTGCGAATGGTATCAAAAAATGCCTCTTTGGGGAGGGCAGTTTTTGTTCGGTTGGTGTAGTGAATGTTTATCATGTGTAGTAGCTGTCATCCTTGACCGAAAGGCATGAGCCGCTTCGGATCGAGGATCGGTTCTTTGATGTGACCGATTCTCAATCTGGAGCGCTTCGCTTCCAGTTAAGAATGACAACTTTTTAGTGTAATTTCTCGTTCACTAGTCGGCTGACTAAGCTCATATCGGCCTTCCCTTTAAGTCGAGGCATGAGTGCGCCCATGACCTTACCCATCTCTTGTTTTGTCGAAGCGCCAGTGGTGGTAAGGACTTCATCGACAATAGATCGAACTTCGTCCTCACTCATTTGCTCAGGAAGATATCGATTTAAGATGTCGATCTCAGCCTGTTCTTTTTCGGCGAGTTCTGGTCGGCCACCGTTGGTAAAGGAGTCGATTGATTCCTTACGTTGCTTTACTTCTTTGGTCAAGACATCAACAATCTCGTCGTCGGAAAGGGTGTGGCCCTTTGCGATCTCACTATTTTTGATTGATGACTTTAGGCCTCGCAAGGTATCTCGAACAAGCGGCTCATTGTTTTTGGCCGCTTGCAGGAGATCTGAAGTGATAGTTTCGAGGAGTGACATGATATATCTTTCTCCATATGAAGTTCTCGACTTCACTCGAACAATATCGTTTATTCTTCGACTCGGAAGCGGAGTCCTCCGGTGGAGAAGTTTAGTATCCGCGCTTTACACGTTTTCGGGCTGCTTTGCGGATAGCGATATCGCGTTTTGCTTTGCGGGAAATATCCTTAGAGAAGTAGCGTCGCTTTTTGGCTTCAGAAAGAATGCCGCTCTGTTGTACATCGCGGAAAAAACGACGGAGAATTGATTCAAAGCCTTCCTTGCGCTCGCGGCGAGGTTCGGCTGTTCTCTCGGTTGGTTGGTATGCCATTACTAAAAAATCACCTTCCCTTCGGATAGTTTATGGATTAATTATACTGCTTGGAGGGCAAAAAATCAAGAAAAGTAGCTCTATAAAACCGAAGCGCGGGTCCCCACGTCGGGGAGCCGCGCCCTCATCACCCGAGTGGGCAGTGAGGAAGGACGGTAGGGGTCGGGCAGAGCGCCCAGACTCCGCAGATGCGCTCTCTCGGACGGGGCCAGAGAACTTCGAGCGCATTGTGGATAGGAGGCGCAGACGGTAGTGTAGCTAGGCTACGCTCCGGCCGCATAACTCCCATGAGGGTGGATCGGGCTCGTGGCTGCGGGAGCCACGGGGTGTAGGATTCCTCCGTAACCCGTACCTGCACTCCTTGTGCTAGGTACGGACGGAGGAGGTACGGAAACCCGAGTGATCCGTGACGCCGATGTTGCCGGTGTTGCTGTCCGCGAAGATCGTCGGCGGCGCACTGGTGGCGGTGAGCGTCAGGTTCGTCGTGATGTCGTTCGGCGAGGTCGTCCCGTTGTTCGGCTGGAGGGTCGGGGCGAAGCTCGCGGGGTCATTGGCGCGGATGTCGTTCAGCGAGGTGGGCGCCTGCACGGTGTCGGTCGCGGATGCGATCGTTGCCTGGGTCACCCCGAGCTGTGCGGTCCGGGCCTCCTTCTGGTCGAAGGTCGCCGCGGTGATGCCAGTATTCTCCAGTACCAGGCCATTGGCGGCCGGCGGGGAGATGGGCGTGCCGAGGGTGCCGGCCTGAACCGGCGAGATGCCACAGGCGATCAACATCGCGGCAACCAATGCCACGAGCGGACCGAAGGTCTTGCCCAGCCACGCGCCGGGCGGGTGTTTGGAACGCATTGGTCTTACTCCGATTGCAGCAGGGCTGCGAGAGGTGCGTGTTGTGGCACGGGCTGCCACGGGCCTTTCCCATAAGCTCACAGGTTTGTGAGGAGTGGTCTGGGTTGCCACTCAAGTTTCGGCTGCTTAGCCTAAAAAGCATCTCGTACTTTTTGTTGGTTGAGTTAAGATCGCTCAACCGAGGAATACAAAATACTTAATGAGCAAGCTCACCTGAGGTGCAGTCCTTTGACTGTGAAGTACCTCCTTTACCGTAGAACCTTACGTATATATTACATCGGGATTTATGCCTGTCAATAGAACAGGCAAGCTAAGTTATCATTCCTGAAAAAAGGCAGCTCTAATTAGGAATCGGTTTTAGTGAGTAGATGACCGATCCTCAATCCAGAGCGGCTGCGGCCTTCCGGTTAAGGATGACAAAAATTACTCCCAACTATGATCTGAGTTCGAATGTCCAAGTGGTTGGCCACCCAGAAGGTGCATATGGACATGGAACACACTTTGGCCGGCATGAGGGCCCGTATTGACTACGAGTCGATACCCCGACTCACTAATCCTCTTTTCTGCGGCAATCGTCTTCGCCACAGTGAATAAGTGCCCAAGAACGGCTTCGTGTTCCTCGGTAGACATGTTTACAGAATCGATATGTTCCCGAGGAATAATTAAGATATGCGTTGCTGCTTTTGGGTCGATGTCGGGAAAAGCAACGACTTTATCATCTTCATACACTAAATTGAGCTTACCGGCCGTTAATAAGTTGCAAAATAGACAGTCGTTTGACACGTCGACTCCTCGGTTTAGTAGATGTTTTACTGGCTATGTCTTCCCAGTTTGCCTTGAGCCAGGCCTTTTGCTGTTTGAGCAACTCCCCTAGTCCTCGCTTCTTTAGCTCATCGTTGACAATATTCCCTTGATGTGGGTGCTTATAGAGCTGCGGGTGCGGCGAGTGGAAGCCATGAGCGTAGTGCACCATCTCGTGAGCTAGGGTCACATCGAGCACGTAGTTTGGAATCTCTGGCTTTTTAAAATAGCCTGTGAGCTTGATGACGGTTGTACCATCTTCAATCGAACTATGAGTGCGGTAACCACGAAATGTTCCCTGCCGATGCCAACCCTGCATGCCGATTGAGCCTAAGCGCGTTTTCGAGGCACGGCCAAAAACCGCTATAACCGGATTGGGTCGGCTAACATCGGAAAAATAGGTATCCCAGAGGTAATTGAGGCGATCCGCTAGCCAGCTCTCGTCTCGAGGTTTTGGTTGATCTGCCAACTCTTGAGTAGTCATAATAGCCTCTATTATAGCAAACGGACTTGACATATCTATCAGATTTTCATAATATAGGTAGCGTACAAGAGGTTTGGTAGGTCACTATAGAGCCTCTTTTTTAGTACAAAGCACCTTAAACTGGTGACGCTACTCCAATAGGAACACTTCGTGGTGTTTACAAACGGCCTAAGCAAGCCCTTGACAGGAGTAGCAAAATATGGTAACATTCGAAGTTCTTCCAAAAGGCACCACCTTCTGTAAGAAGTACGAGCCGTCCCTCCTAACCTGTTCTGTGTCACTCATTCATGCATGAACCGTTAGATGGTAAAGCTCACGGTGCTAGGCGGAAGAATACTACGTCTCCTAAAGGAAGACGCAGTCAGATGAACCAGACCCGTAACGTGAGGGTCAAACGGATCGAATCGGCTTTTGCCTTCATTACGGCTCAAGTTGATGAGTTTAACCGTAAGACCTTTCTGAAACGGAAACGTGAAAAGGCTGTTGCGAAACGTCTCGTTTCAACAGCAACTGCCATTGTGATGACCGTTGTCTCAGTTATCCCGCTTCATGCGGCTGAAACTGCAACACCGGTGGTATCGGAACCTCAGCAGGTATTCGAAACATCATTAAAACTCGATAGTCAGAATTACTCTCTCCTTGCTATCGAGCAACCTACAATTGAGATCAAGCCGGGCAAGTCACTTGCCCAGGAACAAGAAGAGGCTCGACTTCGTGAGCTGGCTAAACGTCAGCAAGTGCAGTCAGTAGCTACTTCGACCAACCGTGGTGCCATTCAACGTGTGTCAGCCGATGAGGCTCACCGAATGGCACAGGAAGCAGCCGCTAAGGCTGGTATTCCTAACCACTGGAAGGAACTTGCTGCCATCTGGCAGGTAGAGTCTGGTAAGACCGCCTACGGTTGTTACGGTGGTATGGGCGGTAACGGACCGATGCAGTTTAATGCTGGGACGTTCCGTGCCTACCAGGCAGACGGTGACGGTGACGGTAAGGCCGACCTTTGTAATGCCAAAGATGCCCTTGTGGCGGCCGGTAACCTCCTCAAGCGAGGCGGTATCGACCAAGGTAACGTTGATGGAGCGATCCATAACTATAACCACTCAATGGCGTACGTAAACAAGGTAAAGGCTGTTGCTAGCACCATTCAGTAACGAACTAAAACTAAAAAGAGCTCCGTAAGGGGCTCTTTTTAGTTTACGAAAAGACGGCCGCCGCAATACTGCGCGCGACCGCCGCCTTTCCTCCTTATTTCTTCGGTGCGCCTATGGTGGGACGATGAAGCTCTTGTCCCACAGATAGACGGCACCACGCTGAGATAGCGTCAGTAGCCGCTCACCGTCAGGTGAGTACCGGATGCACTCGATGGTGCCATACGGCACATGGTAGCTAAAAGTCGCTGTTACCTCCTCCCTGTACCGGTTCCAGATCTGGACTCGCCCCCGTAGGCCAAACGCGATGTCCGATAGGTTGGGGCTGTACATCGCTACTTGCGAAAATATTTGGTCTGATATCGGAACCAGTCGATGTCCGTAGACGCTGTATTTCACCGGAGCCATAAAGCGTCCACAGATTACCATCTCGGTATTGGCAAAATTAGCGCTTATCGCGCCGATCGTACCACCTATGACGATCTGACCGGTAGTCTCCCCGGTGCGGACGTCCATGAAGTTCACTGTGCCTTCGGTACCGGCAACGCCAATCAAGCGGTTGTTCGCGGTAAAGAAGACGCTGGTGACCTCTCGGTCGCCAGTCACGATCTCCCGCTTAGGCACCCACCGCTCGCCTCGCTCGTAGGCTTCCAGATGGTTCTGCCCACTGCCGATGGCGAGCAACTTACCGTTAGGCGAGAAGACGATGTGTCTTACTTCCTTTGATGGCGTACAGATTGTCTCCAAGAGCCGACCGGTTTTGATGTCGCGGCAGACGATGACACCGATACTCCCGCCGATTATAAGACACGTGCTGTCCGGCGTGAACCGCAGAGCGGTGATCGCACCGACGTAGGTCTTAAGCGTCAACAAATGGCGCCCGACCACAGCGTTGTACACCTTGGTCTCGCCAGAGCTGTAGCCAACAGCCACCGTGCTCCCGTCGGGGGCGTAGTCGATTGCCGTCGCACCGGTCATCGTGATGAACCGGCAGATTGGCGTAGTCTCGCTCGCTTTTGCAGGAACGGCGAAGCATAGCGAAAGCAGTAGGAAAAGTAAGTAACGCATCAAGGTCTCCAGGAAGAGAAGTGAGGCAGTGGCGCCTCGTAGTGATAGAAGACGGCACGGAAAGCTAAGTTTCGGCTTCCGACCCTTCTTTAATCACTACGAGGATATACTAAGGTTCATTGGCAGCAACTATACCAAGTAGTATATGTTTTAGCAATACAAAAAGAGCCTCCCTCGCGGAAGACACTTTTCTGAATGTAATTCTTCTATTGAGCGGTGGGTGAAGCCGAAGAGGTGGTTACCGTAACGGCAGTTCCAGGGGCAACAACAGTGACCCAACGTTGGCCAGGGTTGTAGCGGATCTCTTCGCCTGTGTTGTCGTAGAAAATGGTTCGTGCCTTTTGTGAGGCTTTCTTCCAGGTACCAGTAATCTCTTTCCCGTCCTGGAAAATTTTTGCTTTTCCATTCCCAACGGTGTCCATGATGAAGCCATGCTCATTGATGCGTGTTATTGTTGGTCGTGAAGTCATCTCCTGTACAATAACCGTCTTACTCTTAATCTGCGCACCACTAGTACCGTCTTTATGAACGACACCACCCATGGTTCGGGCATACATGTTGGTTATCGGATCATACGACCAGCTCGTATTAAACTGGTTGCTTGAGATGGCGATGTTAACCGTTTGGCCAACTGGCCGACTTGTCTTTTCAATGTCTTTTTTGAACGTAACTGATGGATGACCACCAGTGGTATCCCATCCATTGTTCTTGGCAATATCGTAGAGCTTAGCGGGGTCGCCAAACATGGTGTGTTCAATAGCGATGCCCGAGCGTGGCACGCGATAGTAGGTCTTACCATATTTGCTGGTACCATAGCGGAACTGATCCAGATCCTTGATACCAATCTTGGGAATGAGGTCGAGGGCGTCAATATTACCTCCGACGTGCGAGTAGAAACAGTCATACTCAAGA
>CBINIT010000030.1:0-12142 GCA_966250865.1 uncultured Candidatus Berkelbacteria bacterium | reverse complement strand
GTAAGAACCATAAACTCATCTTGCCAAGCGGCAGCCCACATGACGTCTTTCTCTACATCCAGTCAGACAAACTCAACACTGTCATGGACTTTTTGAAGAAGGAGCTAGAAGGCAAAGCTGAGGTCATGCTCGTAGCAGATGCTCTGAAGGATGGCCTTTTCGGTCTCAATAATCCTACCAAAACTTTTACCCGACGTGTCGGGAATCTACTTGTTCTTCCAAAGCCTGGCTTTCATGTTTGGTATGAATTTTTCCCTGACCTCCCCTTCGAGATGCTCGGTATTCACGGTGGACTCACGAAAGAAGAGATGCTTGTTCCACTGGGCGTTGCGCCGCTTCAGGCATTGCTTTGATTATTCGTAAAAAACTCCAACAAGCAAGTGATGGGTGTAACTAAAATTAGGGAAACAAGTAATGTCCAGACAAGCAAGCGTTGCTATGGTAGAGACATGAGCACTCGTAAGGAATAAGGAGGTACTATGTCTCAACCCATCACTAAGGCGATCAGTACAAGTCTCAGTCTTCTGGTAGTTCTTGGTTTAGCTTTTTACTGGTATTCACTGAAGCCCATGAATATCCGTCGGGATTGCGCGAACAAGATAGAAGACCAGGTTAAAAAGTCTACCGAACCGGTCACACCAGGCGCCATGAACGGTTTGTTTCTGCACTGCTTGCATCGCAACGGCCTGGCTGAATAGCCTCCTTTATCATTGAGCTAAGCCCGACTTCGGCCGGGCTTTTTTTATTGAAAATGGGTCGGTAGTCTTGACATTTTCCCTGTTTTCAGGTATACTACTGGCGAAATTGAAGGTTGTGATGACCCGAATGTTCTCAAGAGAGAGCACCCGGGTCGCTGCAACGGATGGAATTGGCCATCTTTTGTTGACCAGGAGTCGTTTCCAATGCTGGAATCGATTATGGAGTTCATCCAAAACCTCCCCGCTGTATTCAATGGGGACATACCAATGCAACCCAAAGAGGTTGCGCTCGTAGTAGCGTTCATGATCATCTTGATCGCTGGCATGCTACTACGCTAGCGTCGGGCAGTCGCCCATTGTACCGGCCGCGCATGAAGCGCGGCCGTTCTACGTCTTAGCAACCAAAAACCCGGCACCCAACAGGGCAACCGGGTCGACCGCGCCGCGGTCTTCGTTCTCCTTTCTCATGCCGTGGCGGATTGCGCCCAGCCGACACTGACCTCAGTGTTCTCGTCGACTATCTTGCCTTTGCGTCCACTACCCTCCTCTGTCTCAGTGACCTAACAACTCCGTCTAAGCCAGCTACGAAAGCGGATCAGTAAAGGGCTCCAACGATCAAAGTAGCCCCGAATCCGATTTAACCAGAAAAGCCCACATGCCCTCAACGCTTCGTCCCACCAGAGCTCCCCGGGCCTCCTTCGATATCGTCGACTACGCCACCGTTCGAAGAATAGCGGCGCGAGTACAATAAACGGTGAGCACAGTGCAAGTACCTGAAGCAAAGGCACAAATCGACTCCAGTAGCGCTGGTGCTGCAATTCGCGACGCATACGTTCGCGAAGTTTAACATCCGACACGGTCTGAGCTTGTTTTACTGGTGGTATATACGGCGGACCAACAAACCCTTGATGACCCTCCTTCGCCCGGAGCATGGGCACAGCCTTCTCTGTGGGATTGGCATGTGGAGAACCTACTACACCACCATTCAGTGGTCTGCGCGGCTTAAGCACTTGCTTAGGTAGCATAGCAACTCGGCCCACCGTGTCTCGCAAGCGAGACTTCGCCACAACTCTAGCTGAATCCCCTCGTGCTTTCTCTATTGAGGGAAGTGCTGGCACCAGGGATGGCGATGCATCCACGCTAACCTTAGCGGGAAGCTCGATCCAAAACATACTAAGCCCGACGCCCGGCAAGAGTACTGGTACAAAAAAGGATTGCCCATCTACAGAGAGCAACAAATTAGGCTCAGCTGCGGACGCCTCCTCATTGACATACAAGGAGGTCATCAACTCCGTCTCTACCTCGGTTGGCAAAAAGTCAGGGATAGAGACTTCGACAAGCTGTGCAGGAGCGATAGTCGAGACTGGCTCAACTGGAAGTTCGCTCGGCTCGGCATTGTCGACAACTTGTGCAGCTACCGGCGCAACAAAAAGGAGGGATGCGAGTAGCATGACAAAAAAATTCTTCATGGCATTACCACCAACTCGCTGACACAGCGACACAGTGAAAAGGACGATCAGACTTCTACCCGCAGGGAGCCCGATCTACCTGTAGTTTACCGCCGCGAGCAAAAGAATAAGTGGTGAAGTTCTCTAACTTAGCAGGTAAGCACAGCGATAAATTGTGGATTATTCTAATACCCACATGAAAAACGCGGTATACTATAGAAAACAGTGGTTTTGAATAAGCGGCCTCCGGTCCGTTTTTATAAAAGGAGCTTATGCGCGTTTATTTTGTCCGTCACGGCCAAACCGACCACAATGCCAATCAGCTGCACCAGCCGGTGACAGCCGAGCTCTCTGCAACTGGTACGCAGCAAGCTGAAGCCTTGGCACGACGTTTTTCAGCTATTGCCGTAGATCGGATTATTGCTAGCCCGTATGTTCGTACCAAACAAACCGCTGAGATTATTAACAACGTCCTCAAAAAAGATGTCTCGTTTGACGAACGGATTCGCGAGGTGAAAAAGCCTTCAGAAGTCGAGGACAAAGCCTACGATGATCCGACGGCCTCATACATAAAAAAACTCTGTGAAGCAAACTTCGCCAATCCAACCTGGCGCCATAGTGATGAAGAGAACTTTGATGACCTGGCCAAGCGGACGAAATCATTTGCCCAGTCACTTTGCGACGAACCTGATTCTAATATTCTCGTCGTTACCCACGGCACAATTCTCAAGTTTCTCATCCTCGAGATGATCTTGCCGCAATATGTTATGCCTGAAGTTTATCTTTCGCTCAATACCGCACTCTACACTATGAATACGGGCATTACCGTTTGCCAACGCAAAGAGGATAAGACCTGGCAGCTTCTCACCTGGAATGATCATGCTCACATTGGCTAGTCGAAATGCTTCGTATTGCGTTATACTAGTAAAGCATGATTGAAAGCCGCCGCATGAAAAAATTATTGCAAGACGCAGCGAGAATGGCCCTCTCGCTGATTTTTATTGGGTTGTTTGGGTATTTTCTTTACAACGAACGAGCCGAGATCCTGTCACTGAACGGTATCGTCAGCCGCGGAAAGCCAGTCTACGTTCTCCTTGGCGCGCTGCTCTCAGCGGGCTATATCATGATGCAAAGCCTTTTTTATCGCGAAACACTTCGCATCATGAACAAAACACTTCCCTATCGCAAAGCTCTTTCCCTCTTCTTACGCCGCTTCTTCATCGGCAGTTTCTTACCGGCAGGGTTCACGGTCTCACAATTTGCCTTTACCGAAGAGCTCAAGCCGTATGACATCTCCCCGTTAGAAAATCACATGGCCTCAATTACGTTTTTATTGATGAGTGGACTCTCCTTCCTCTTGCTCCTCATTCCAACTATCGGCTATCTCCTTCTCATCGACAAGCTTTCGCCCGCAGAATGGTATACCGCCCTCGGCGTTATTACCTTCCTAGCAATGACTGGCATTGAGTTCTTTGTGCTCTTCCGTAGACAACGAGGTGCCAGCTACGCTATTGCAAAACGGTTTATTCCTGACCTTCACCAATTCATGACCGAGTGGCAATCACGAAAACTCAATAGGGCAGCACTCTACCGCTCCTTTTTTTATACCGTTGCTGTCGACCTGATCGGTATCGTACTCGTACTTGTCACACTTAAAGCGTTGGACTTACCCGCGCCTCTTTGGTTCGGTGCCATTGCGTATGCCCTGACGGTGATCATTTTAACCGCCTCGCCCATCTTCCAAGGCATCGGTCTGGTCGAGCTGTCCTTTACCTATTTTCTGATGAAGTTTGACTACACCCGACATCAAGCAGTCATTACAACACTCCTCTATCGATTCTTCCAGCTATGGCTGCCGTTTTTTGTTGGCTTGTTACTGATGCTTGCTCACCGAACTAAGGACCATGGCAAACGACTTTGGCGGACCTATTTTCAGGTATAACTACATGTATGCCCAGGGTAATTTGATTGACTATTTGCATCAATTCTAGTATACTGAAGGCATTGTAAGGGTACCCCGTAGGAAAATCCGTAGGGTGCGTCGAGTCCCTTAAACAAGTGGTTACTACCCCAGGAATTTTCCTCCGTGGTAATAAACCGATTAGGTGATACAAACCATGCAAGATCAAACTTTGACCTGTAAGGATTGCGGTAACGAATTCGTTTGGACCGCTTCTGAGCAGGAATTTTACAACTCAAAGGGCTTCTCTGCTCCTATCCGCTGCGCCGATTGCCGACGCAAGATCAAGGAACAGAAGCAAGCTGGTGGCATGCGCGACAACCGTGGTCCACGAACGATGCACAAAATCATCTGTGCCAATTGCGGCGCAGAAGGCGAAGTGCCTTTCGAGCCTCGTGACCCAAACAACGTCCTTTGTGCTGACTGCTTCCGACAGAAGCAAGCTGGCATGAACGGCGCTCCGGCTGCCGCTCCCGCTGCTACTTCTAGCGATGACGCTTCAAGCGACGACGCTATGAGCACCTCTGAAGAGTAAACACCCTTCAAACTAAAAAATCCCGTATTACACGGGATTTTTTAGTTAGGTTGAGGTCAGTTTAGGCGGTTGGCTTTACGGCAGTCTTTTTAATGTGCTCAGGCTTCGAAAGGCTCTTACGGCAGCTAGCACAAACCATCATTCCGTTCCACTTGCCAAGATTTGGTCGAATCATTTTCTTGGTCTTGTGCTGGGAGTGAGGACGATTCATGGCCATCTGAGGGCCTTTTTCACAGACTACACAGAAATCACGGTAGGTGAGAACTGACATTTTCATGGTGAATCCTTTATGTGACGTTTTTTCTCTGGTAAATTTTCTCTAGACAACGTTGCTATGGTATCATAAATAAGCAAAAGAAGCAAGTATCACGAAGGAGAGCAATGCTCCAGCTCCTCAGTCAAGATCCCGCTACCTTTATCCTTATCGCCATCGCCCTTATTCTGGCGCTTTCCTTTCACGAAGCAGCCCATGCCTACATAGCAAGACGGCTTGGTGACCCCACCGCCGAGCATATGGGGAGACTAACCCTCAACCCGTTAGCACACCTTGATCCACTCGGTACCTTGTTAATCTTTTTTGTAGGCGTAGGATGGGCCAAGCCTGTTCCGGTTAATCCAGGAAACTTTCGCGATCCCGCTCTGGACAATCTCAAAGTTGCCTTGGCTGGTCCAGCCTCAAACCTTATCCTCGCCCTCTTCTTTGCCGGATTGAACTACATCTTTCAGCCCCAGATAGGCTCTGCCGCCTATCTCTTCACTACCACGGTAATATGGCTCAACCTCAGCCTCATGTTTTTCAACCTCATTCCTATCCCACCACTCGATGGTTCAAAGATCTTAGGTACAATCATGGACTTTGGGACGTATATGTACCTTGAACAATATGGTACATACTTCTTGATTGGCTTACTCGCCCTATCCTATGCCGGATTCCCAGTGCTCCAGACTCTCATCTTCACGCCTGCTCGATTTGTTTTCGGCCTACTCATGGGGACCAGCGCCCCGCTCTTTTAGGAGCCTTTTCCCTTTCTCTTTAGCCTGTTTTATGGTAGAGTACGGATAGCTCTCGGGGACGATTTGTCGTTGGGCTTTCACCAATTTGCAACTGGGTTTTCGTCCGCTTCGGCGGACGATAGAGCCTCATATCTGTTCGGTCTGTGGACCGAGCGTGCGGGTACCCACGGCCTCGCCGCTTCTGGCTCCTGGTTATTAAATCAATGACTAGGTCGCTGGAAAACCGTATCTTCCGTCTCAGGAGGTACACTCTTACTTCGGTAAGAAGGCAGCCTTGCACCAATTGAGACCAACGGCATTTTGCTTTCCGGGAGCTTCTTGTTATATTGTTGAGCAACAGGGTGTGGCGCAGTCGGTAGCGCGCAGGGCTGGGGGTCCTGAGGCCGTGGGTTCAAGTCCCACCACCCTGACCAATAAAAAGATAGAGAGACTGTACTACCGGTCTTTTTTTGATACTTACATATATACTCACTCATTAAAGCATACCGAGGTCACCTTCACGGGCTGAACCTTCAGCGTCTTCAGTATGGATCCGCGTATACTCATCGAGACGCCGCTGAGCATCTTGCTGTTCAAGTCTGTTCTTCGCCGCCTCAGCGTCTGCTTCAGCCTTTTCTGCCCGCTCTTCCAGCTCATCTACTGCATCGGCTGCTTCTTTTAGTTCATCACTTGCATCTGCCATAGGAGCTCCTTTCAATAGTATTCTGCATAACATACAGGATAAAGACATTAGCAAGTTTTACAGCAAGCTTGCACACCTGGAAAAGCATACGTATAGTCAGAATATGAAACTCATTTCATTAAACACCTGGGGTGGGCGAGTTTACAAGCCACTCATGTCGTTCGTCAAAGAGCAGTCTGCCGACACCGACATCTTTTGTTTTCAGGAAGTCTATCACACGACGAGTGATGAAACGACACCAAAAGCTGGCGGCTTGCTTGACGAAAAGAAAGGGCAGTTCCAGCAACCTGACCCCTACCGCGCCAACCTTTTCACCGAGCTCTCCCACGCCCTCCCCGACTTCGTTGGCCACTTTGCACCAGCGGTCGACGGCTACGATCACGATGGTCGGGTCGACTTTCACCTTGAATTTGGCCTAGCTACGTTTATTCGCAAATCGCTACACATTACCGAGCAAGGCGATACGTTTGTCTACCGCGACCGATTCATGCCCCGTGAGGTGCTCAACGGCAGCACCCAAGCACGTAATGTCCAGCACACTACCCTCGCAACCTCTGAAGGTAAAATCACAATCTTTAACTTTCACGGGTTATGGTGGTTTAGCTCGAAAGACGATGTTGCCGTTCGGCTAGAGCAATCAAATAAGCTAAAGGCAGTCATGGACCGTTACACTGGTGCCAAGATTCTCTGTGGTGACTTTAATATGAATCCAGGCGTTGAAAGTCTCCGTATCCTTGAGTCTGGCATGAAAAACCTCATTACAGAATTTTCCATTACAGATACTCGCGGACCACTCTACCCCAAACCCAGTCGCTTTGCCGATTACTGTCTTGTAACTCCTGATATCCAGATTAATTCTTTTACTGTTCCCGCTATCCCCATCTCTGACCATCTTCCATTGGCACTGGACTTTCAATTGACTTTATCCGAGGAATAATCTATACTTTGCTTATGTTTCAGGTAACCGCTACAACTAAGACCACCAAGAAGATGCCCGCCTCCACGCCGGTGGTTCTTTCGCTGTAACCTGACTCACACAAAGAACATTGCAGACCGCCGGCTCCGGCGGTTTTTGTTAGGTCCTTAACAACCGAGAAGACTTCGACCGAGGAGGTGGCGGCACGCCGTCTCTTCACTGAGGTCTTCTCTGTATCGTTCGAGGAAAGGAATGTTCGATGTCAGATCTGAAAGTCTGCAAGTTCGGCGGCAGCTCGCTCGCAACCGCTGCCCGCTTTCAGCAGGTTCGCGAGATCCTGCTTGCAGACCCGACCCGTCGGGTCGTGGTTGCCTCGGCGCCCGGCGCACGCTACCCTGAGGATGATAAGGTTACCGACCTATTCATCCGCTGGCATGGCGGCAACGCATTGGCAGGTGGCCTGATCTTCAATAGGTTCGCGGCCATCGTCAGCGACCTCGAGATCGATTTTGACCTTGCGGACGCCTTCAGCATGATCGAGCAAGGTATGGTCACCGCATCTCTCGACTGGGCGAAGAGCCGGGGCGAGTGGCTGAATGCCGCAATCCTTGCCCACTACCTGGGCTGGGAGTTCTGCGACCCAACAGAGCTGATCTTCTTCAGTGACAGTGGGAAGTTGGAGGCAGATCTGACTTATGGGACGATTCAGTCGGTGATACGCTCAGCCTGCTACGTCATCCCCGGTTTCTACGGCATGGGGCACGACGACACGATCCGCACCTTCTCCCGCGGCGGATCGGACATCACCGGAGCCATCCTTGCCGCCGCGCTTCACGCCTCACTGTACGAAAACTGGACGGACACTAATGGGCTTCGGCGCGCCAACCCGCGCGTCGTCAACAATCCACTCGGAATCCCTGTTCTCACCTACGGTGAGCTTCGCGAGCTGACATATGGTGGAGCAACCGTGTTCCACGACGAGGCAGTGGCACCGGTCATGGTCGCAGGTATCCCGACTAGGATCATGAATACTGGTCAACCTGAACACCCGGGAACCCTGATCGTGGCGACACGTGAGAGCGATCAATACCCGGTGACGGGCATCGCCAGCCGGAAGGGTTTCACTTCGGTAACGATCCGCGAGGCGTTTATGAACGCCAAAATCGGATACGTCGCCAACATCCTGGAGGCCGTACGAGAGGTAGGCGTCCCGTTCGATCAGTTCACGACGGGCATCGATACTATCACGCTGGTCTTTGCGGCTGAGGTAAACCGCACACAGATCCAGCAGTTCAAACGGATGCTCGAGACCCGCTACGCCCCTGATGCGATTGAGGTGACCGAGGGCCTCGCGCTACTCGCAGTCGTCGGCCAGGGCATGTCGCACACGCCAAACATCAGCGGCCGCGCCTTTAGCGCGCTCGGGGCCGCCAGCATCAACATCACGCTCATCTCGCAGACTGGTGGCGAGATGAGCATCGTCATCGGTGTCGATGAGCGGGACATCGACAACGCTGTCCGCGCCGTCTACGGCGCATTCTTCGACTAGGAAAGAAAGGCCTAGTCTGGTCCGCAGAGTGGGCCGTCGGGAGTTTCCCGGCGGCCTGCTTTTTTTATTTCAAAACGTTGAAGTGAATAATTTTTACGAGGGTATCGGGACCGACTGGTTGACCGGGGTAGTACTCGCGGTAGGCGGCATACATAGCCTCGTCTGAGGCGAACCGTTCATGCCCCACCCAGTCGTTGTCAGTAAGTTGGCCCAACGGCTTTTCGTATACATCAGTTATTTCAATCACCGCAAACTGTTCACCAGTCTGCGTATTGATGCAATCCACAACATCGCCAGCCTGGAAGTTCTTATCGTCAAACAAGCGCCAGGTCGCAGTTTTATTGCCAGATAGCATGGGCTTAACTAGGTGATCGTAAAACTTGATTCGCTTATTCATGTCCATATGGTAGCACCTTTCAAAAGCTGGTGAAACAGGTATAATGCTAGGCAAAGGGGTAACTTATGGAATACATTCATTGCGCAGAACTCTGCGAGCGACTGAGCGAACTCTCGCATCTTAAATCAACCCTAGCGCTCCTATCATGGGACGAGCAGGTCAACATGCCAAAAAAGGGAGGCATGGTGCGTGCTCAAACCATGAGCTACCTCGCAGGACTCCATCATGACCGTTTTTTAGCGATTGATGACGACCAGTGCCTCACCAAGGCCAAGAAACTACTCGACGCCGACAAACTTCCCGATCGTGAAGCAGCGATTGTTCGCGAAGTTTGGCATGAGTTTCAACGTGCAAAAAACTTGCCGACTGAGTTCGTAAAAAAGATGACTCAAGTAACCAGCGAGTCGCACCATGTGTGGGCCGAGGCCCGAGAAACCAATAATTTTGAACTCTTTCTCCCCCATCTCCGTCAGATTATCGAATTGAAGCGACAAGAAGCAGAATATGTCGGTTACGACGAGTCGCCGTACGATGCCTTAATCGATACCTTTGAGCCGGGCATGACTGCAAGCCAAATTGCTCCCATCTTTGCTGAATTGAAAAACTTCCTCGTCCCCTTCTTGCATCAAATTAAAACTGCAGGTCAGCCCGTTGACCGAAAGATGATCCAAGGCAACTACGCCATTGAGGATCAAATTGTTTATAACACCTTCGTTGCAGAGAAGATCGGCTACGACTTCGCTTGTGGTCGGATCGATGCAAGTACTCATCCCTTTACTGAAACTATCCACCCAGAAGATGTCCGCATCACCACCCGTTACGACAAGCACGACCTCATGTATGCCATCCTCACCACTACTCACGAAGTCGGACACGCGCTGTACGAACAAGGACTGCCGTGCGAATGTTTTGGCACGCCACTCGCCGAAGCTATTTCTTTTGGCATCCACGAATCACAGTCAAAACTTTGGGAGACACATATCAGTCTCGGCAAACCGTTCTGGGACTATTTCTACCCCAAGCTTCGCAAAGCATTTCCTCATCCGCTCGAAAAGGTCAGTCCGTCCGACTTCTACAAAGCGGTTAACAGTGTCCAGCCCTCGCTCATTCGTACCGAAGCCGACGAGGTAACCTACGACCTTCATATTATCCTCCGATTCGAGATTGAAAAGGGCCTCATTGAAGGAACGATTCAGCCCGAAGACCTTCCCGAGCTGTGGAACGCTAAGATGAAAGAATATCTTGGCATTCGAGTCCCCAACGACCGCCTCGGTGTTCTCCAGGATGTCCACTGGTCTAGTGGCTACGTGGGCTACTTCCCCTCCTATGCCCTCGGAACCCTCTACGCTGCTCAATTCTTCGCCAAGATGCAAAAGGACATTCCAACGCTCGATGACGAGATGGCGAAAGGCGAATACGGCGCGATTAAGACCTGGTTACGTAAACATGTTCATGCTCACGGTCGTTATTACACTGCCGGTAAACTCGTTGAACATGTCACCGGCAAGCCACTCTCCGCTCAATTCTTCATTGACTATATTAAGACAAAATATTCCTCAATTTATAAACTCGAGAGTTAGGGAAATGTCCGATGTTTTTCTCCCGCTGGGACGATACCGTCACTTTAAACACGGTGATTTGTATGACGTAATTGGCCTCGCCACCCACAGCGAGTCCGGCGAACAACTTATTGTTTACCGAAGCGTTGCCAAAGGAGCGCTTTGGGTTCGGCCGGTGGCCATGTTTACCGAAATGGTTGAACGGGACGGCTATCGAGGACCCCGATTTACATTGCTTGAAGAAAGGATTACCGATGAGTCTCTTAAATAAAAAATGCGTCCCTTGTGAAGGTGGCATCCCGCCACTTACGGCCGAAGAAATTGAGAAATTCCAGAAAGAGCTGACCTTGACCTGGGAAGTCAAAGAGGGCATGAAGATCTGGCATGAGTTTACCTTCCGAAACTTTGTTGAGGCAATTGCCTTCGTCAACAAAGTTGCTGAGCTTGCCGAAGAGGAAGGTCATCATCCGGTCATTAAAGTTGACTTCAACAAGGTAAAAATCAAGCTCTGGACCCATGCTATCAACGGCCTATCAGACAACGATTTTATCCTCGCGGCAAAGATAGAAAAGATTGAGGGCTACGTTAACTAGCTTCGTCCTCAGTTTCTTCAGGACGATTTTTCTGTTATACTAACTGCAAGTTATCGTGCTACAAAAGGGTTTACACCAAACCACTTGTTTGTTAACTGGAGGGAATAGGTATGCCGTTCGTGCCTTCTCATATACGGCTTACCAATTCAGGCAAACTGCCTGAAGTCTTTTTGACCTCTAAAGTTCAGTCAGCTCCCGACCTCGCTGACCGCCATCTCGGTAAATTGTACTTTGTGCTCCAAATAGATAGTACCTGGAACAGTGTCTCAGCAATTGGCTCGTCGTTAATCAACATGATCACCAGAGAGTACTACCGGCAAGAGCGGCACACGCCGCTTGAGAGTTTTGAGTACGCACTTGCTAAGGCAAATCGGCTCGTTGAGCAGTTGGCTAGAGAAGGTGAGGATAAGCGTGATGCCATCCACGCCCTCATTGCTCTTGTCGTCGGCGACGAGATTCACCTTGCCTTCACCGGCAAGGCAGAGGCATACTACCTCCGAGACGGGAAGCTCAACCTCGTAACCGATGACAGCTCAACCGCGAACGGCCAGATCTTTGGCAACATGATTACCGGCGAGCTGTCAGTAGGCGATCGGGTTTTTCTCGGCAGTCCAGGGACCTACGAAGCCATCACCAGCGACGACCTTCTTCCCCTCTTGCATGGCTCTCTTACCGAATCAGGCAAATCAGTAGCCAGACGACTCAAACAGATGCGCATTCGCAAAGCCAACGCCATCATTCTTGATTTCGAGACTACCGAAACCGTTGAGAATGCCGCTCTCAAAAACAAT
>CBINIT010000029.1:0-12930 GCA_966250865.1 uncultured Candidatus Berkelbacteria bacterium | reverse complement strand
CCTCGCGCTCAACAATACTCGCCATCACCCCATCTTGAGGCGTCAAGGCAAGGTCCTTTGTTTTTTTATCAAAATTGTCCCGCATCGTCTTAATAATCTGGGTGGCGGTCGTTTCCTTGGTGAAGTAGTAGGTGTCTGGGAACAAATAGCCCTCGTACTGAGCTACAGACGCCAAAGCCTCAAACTCTACTGCGGTAATGGGTAGCTTTTTTGCCACCTCTGCCGCAATATCCTTGATCCGTGAACCTTCCTTAATTCGAACAATTACCTGATCTTTCTTACCTGATGTCATGATCCGTACGACATCAGCAATTGAAGAGCCGGGCGGCAATTCATAGACACCAGGGTAAAACGTATTACGCTTACCGGTGATCAGGACAAAGGCAAGAAATGAACGATCAGTATCGAGAATCTCTTCTTGTACGAGTTTTTGAGCAATAGCCCGAGGCCCTTCGCCTTCAGTAACCGTAATTGTTTCTGTCTGGCTAATCGGTAAAGCCTGCCGAACAATACGACCATAGCCATAAAAAATGCCTAGGCTAAAGGCAATGGCAAGGACAATAAGACTACGAATAAATAGCTTTAGTATATTCATCATTGATTAGCGAGATACTGGTCGAGAAGTATCTTGGCACTGCGAGCATCGATTCGTTGACTAATCTGCTCATCGGACAGGCCAAGTGCTTTAAGCTGCCGCTGTGCCTCCCAGCTGGTAAGATATTCGTCCTCCAAAATTACGGGAAGTTGAAGATCTTGCTCAATACGCTGTGCCCACTCTCTTACCCAAGCCGATTGTTCAGATTCTGTATGGTCGTGATTAAGTGGCAAGCCAACTACCAGCGTCGTTACGCCTTGATTCTGACAAATCCGTTTGACTTCATCAATAAGTGTGTCTAGGGAGGTTAGCGTCTCATGTTCAGTAGTTATGTTATCTTGAGCGAGAGCAAGTCCTGTTCGCTTACGACCAATATCAAGACCGAGCAAGACAACTGCCCCCTCTCCCGATTTTTCTGTAGCATTACTCATAGTTCACTTTTACTCGAGTGTTCCAGCTCATAAAGGAAAGATCTTGCCACCACCACGATGGGAATTTGCGAAGCTCAACATCTTTCACATTCGGTAAACGAGATAATGTAGCCTCAACCTCATCTCGAGACTTACCAGCCAATCCTTGTTTTGCTTCTTGAGGATCGACTCTCGTACCAATTTTGGTCTTGACCTTAGCCGCAAGCACTAACTGCTGGTTGTCATAATCAGTCTTATCTACTTCAATAACGAATTCATCGTCCTCACCAAGAAGGAGCTCTTTATCGTCAGGTACCTTAGCTCGAATTGCTACGTCGACTGCCTTATTCACCACCTTCTCATCGAAGGTCATAACCTGATTTTTTACCTTAACCTTAAGATCAAAGTAATCAGTCTCGGTGCCCACTTCTTTCGGATTGGTTTCGACGCTTACCACATCTGAAACTAATGCCTCAGCGAGCAACTTCTGGTCTTTAGTCTGTTTTGTGAGCTCTTGCTGCGCTTTCTCTTTTAGATCGTCGACCATTTCATCCTTAGCTTTATCAATATCGCCTTGCGTCATAACGCTGACTTGTTTCGTAAAGCCACCGGAAAAATCCTTTGTACTTTCGCCAAAGATCTTATCTTGGCGCTCACTGGGGATGCCTTGAATTGAGAACTTACTCGCCTTAATATTGTAGCTCTCTCCTGGTTCGGTAGCTTTAATTGTTGCCGTCACCTTTCCCGCTACTACTACCAATTGACCTTGGCGCAGCTCAGCTGTTGCGCCAGGAACAGTTACAGCATCAGCCAGCTCAAAAACTTTTCCGTCGGTCGCGGTAAATGTCGTTCCGGCATTAAGCTTCAGCGGATTACTATCCCAGGCGTTGGACACCGTTACACTGCCCGTTGCCTTGCCGCCTACATCTTTTTTGCCAGTTGCAGTAACACGACGAGCGTCATCATTTTCAACGGTAAACAATTCACCCTTAGCGGCTAGCGTCCCCACTTCGCCATCAGCTTCTTTCTCTTCTGAAGAAACAGCAATTGGTACTGTCTGTTCAAATGACTCAGCGGCAACCGTTACAACAACCGTTGACTGAGGCAGTCCGAACGCAGACGCGATAATAAGTACAGCAAGTAACACAAAAGCCACAATCAGACGTTTCTTGCTTTTCTTTTTCGATCGAGACATAGTTACTTCCTCGTGACGAGCACGTGACTCATGATGCGCTACTTCAGGAGCGGACGGTTCAGACTTCGATCGCTCTGGTTCATCATCAACAGCTCCCACGGAATGCTTTCGAAACTGTTCGTGAGGTTCATTTACTGGAACGTCTTTTTCTCTATGTATATCAGCATCGTACTGCTTCACTACAAATGCTTCGTCTTTTGATGACTCATGAGTTGACTCTTTTGTATGACCACCTGACATATCAACTTCAATAACTTCGTCGCCCTTAGGAAGATCAGGCATAGCATGGGCATTAACTGGCCGCTTTGCATGTACATCTTCGTAGACCGGGATGCCTACCTGTGAAGCAATATTTTTGCCAATTCGATCAGTCATCACCAAGGCAATGTCTTTATTGAGACTTTCCGCTTCTTTTTTTAGCAATTTAAGATTAACAATGCTATGCACTAGGGTAGCACTTCGGGGAATTACCAAACCCACCGAATCAGCATTCGCCTTCTTCAGCTTATCGATAACGCTGGTAATCTCTTCGTCTGGTTCGAGGTAAAGAATTTCATCCATAGTAATCTACATTGTACCTTATCTTTATGCCTTAAGGCTACTCACCACTCGACTTAATACGCCATCCATTAATCGTTCTTGGCCAACAAGCTCAAGAGCAACATTGGCAAGTGCCATCGGAGTAACGTCGCGCGGCTCTTTTAATTCGCCGGTTTTATCGATAATGGTAGTAATGTCTTTTGGTTGAACAAAGTGAATGGTCGGCTTTCGAGAGAAGGATAGTGACTTGCTCCATTTAGCATTTTGCAGTGTTTCGTAAATGTCAGGAAGCCCCGAACCACCACCACACAGCAGAATTCGATTCGGTAAGAGTTCGGACCCTGAAAATTCTTCAAGCGTCAGTTCAAGGCCAGCGAGCCAAACCGCACAGTCAGAGGCTAACGCGTCGCGCACTGAGTTAGCAAGCTCCTTCTCAAGTGTTCCTTGAGCATAACGAAGCTTCAGATCTTCTGCCTCGGAGAAGGAAATATTCATAACTTGTGATATACGCTTAGTAAAGGCTCGGCCACCAATGGCAAACATCTTCGTACCTTCAAGCCCACCTGAGCGGACAACAGCAATATCGCTCGTTCCGCCGCCAATATCGACAAAGATAGCAGAAAACTCAGAAGACTCCTCAGGACCCATGCAACGAGCAACCGCATACGGCTCAGCGGCAACTGACAGCAAATCAAGTTCCAGTTCGTCGGCGATGGTCTGTAAGGCGCCAAGGTGAACAATCGGGGCGAAACAGTTATAGACTCCGACCTGCACTTCACGACCTTGGAACCCTAAAGGATTAGTTACTTTATGACCATCGATTCGTACGTCGACAATGGCTGCATTAACCAATCGAACATCAAGCTCACTATGACCACTTTCCCAAGCTAAAAGCGTCCGGGCCCGATCAAAGGCGCGACGTTGGACACGGGACACAATATCCTTCAGCTCAACCATATCAATCTTGGCTTTAGAGTTGGGTCGAATATACCGAATATCCGTTGTCGTGCCTTTTACTAGTTCACCCGCGATACCAATGATTGTCTGCTGCGGGATGACACCAGCCATCTCACCAGCCCGTTCGATCGCTGCCTCGCAGTTACGGATAACCCCATGAATATCGGTAACGGTCCCACCTTGCATATCCGAAAGCTTCTGACGCTGGCGGCCGTAGCCTAAAACATAGCCCTTGCCATCGTCTTCCACTTTAAAGACCAAGGCCTTGACGAACTCGGTACCGATGTCGAGTGATAAGGCATAGCGTGATTCAATTGAGCGGCGTTTGAAGATATCTAAGAGACCCACGTCCCTCCTTTATATCAGAACTATCATACCACACTGCATGGAGGGTACAAAGAATATTACTACAAGATATTATCAGGGGTATTATTTTAGATTCCAAGCCGCCCCAGAGAGCGAGACGCCTGGCAAGACCTCATGGATGGTGTCGAGCACCATCTTCTCGGTGACTTCTTCACCGCGTGCCTTACGCTCGTAGATTTTGTCATTAAATTTCTTGAAAAATGCAGCGTCTTGCTCATACAGCTGATACCATGCTTTACCCATGACCTGATAGAACTCAACCACTTGGCTACTACCATAGAAAGTATCATTATTACGAGGGATAGAAAGACTGGCTTGTTTTTGGGCAAACTCAGCATCGGAAAGCTGGATGTAATATGAACTAAATTTAGGAATCTTCCCTGCAGCAGCAAGCTTACGCATTACTACGTCGGTTGCCGCAACGGTCGATCCTTCCTCAAAAGCCGTCGGCTCCAGTGTAGCCAAGCCACGAAATGCATGAACGACTTCATGGATTATGGTGTTAATATCATTGAAACTAGTCTTATCAAAGTCTTTTATTCGAATATCGATAGCAAGACCATCCTTACTGTTGCTAATTACGATTTCACCAGCGGCCTTTGGATTGGAAAACTCATCAACAAAGGTGATGGTCACACTATGAAGTAGGTATGCCTTGCCGTAGATCTCTTCGATCACGTCGTAGGCATCGGTCACTACCTGCTTTACTGCCTCCTTCTTTGATTCAACCTCAGAGATACCGGTTGCTTTTACCTGAAAGGAGAAGAGCGGTGGCCGATCCCGTAGCTTAGAGAGTTCGGATGCGTTTGCGGCAAGTTGCGACTTTTGGGAGTCAATTTGCTTCTGGGCGCTTGCCAGATCTTTTATCTTCTTATCAAGCTCAGCCTTCTTATCGTTTAGCTGCTTTGATAAATCGTTAAGTTCGCTTTGCTTTGCCGCGAGCTCGGTTGTCTTCTTAGCTAGTTCCTGCTCTTTTATTGCGATGTCGGTCTTGAAGCTTCGGTTTTCTTGGGTAAGCTCACGATTTTTGTCCGCTCGAAGCTCAAGCTCTGTCTTCGTACCAGCAATAATCCCCTGAAGAAGTTGGCGTTCGCTCTGCCATTGCCATGCCAAAAAAGCGTTGGTCGCCAAAGAAACAACGCTTATGGTAACAAGCAGCCGAGTAAACAGCTTAACTTTATCGCCCATGCAGACGAGCTCCTATTTCTCTTTGGTAATTGCCAAGGCACCAACAAGGATAAGATAGACGCCGATAGCGTATGAGAGAATCTGAGGAACAAGCAGGACGATAACTCCAAAGACGATTGAGAGTACACTACTTACCGGAGCATTTTTCATGAGTCCTCCTAAATTATGATGGTACTTGTACTATAACATCAAGAAAAAAGACCGTGAAGCACGATCTTTTTTCTAGGCAGATATAAAGAAACTATTCTTTAGAAAATGCCTCTTGAGCCTCAGTAATAACTTTTTTTGCTTCGGCAGCATCGCCCCAACCGGTGACTTCTGCCTTCTTACCCTGAAGGTCTTTATAGTGCTCGAAAAAATGCTGGATCTCTTTTGGCAAGTGAGCCGAGAGCTGTGCGAGATCGGTGATGTGATCGTAACGCACGTCCTTGGCAGGAACGCAGATGATTTTCTCATCAGCCTCACCGTCATCAACCATACGCATCAAACCGACCGGACGAGCCGCAACCAAACAGCCTGGAAAGACGCTGTGATCAAGGACAACAAATGCATCAAGATGATCGCCGTCTTCACTTCGAGTCTCAGGAATAAAGCCATAGTCATACGGGTGAGCCATGGCGGCATAGCCAACACGATCAAGCTTGATTACGTGCAGCTCTTCGTCATATTCATATTTATTCTTGCTTCCAGCTGGAATCTCGATAACGACATTAACAACCTCAGGCGCTTTGCTTCCAATGGGTAGTTCCGCAATGCTCATTGATACCTCGCACGCTTAGCTTATTATTGTCACCATTCTAACCAAAGCTTCTCCTTATTTCAAGGTGAACAGCCCATTACAGTAGACTCAATGCCTTCATTACAGTACAATATGAGTAAGCAGCCTTTTGCATGCTTCACTAAATATCGCCACCGAGTTGTTTAGCTCTAACAATTGAGAGGGGAGGTGATACATAATGCAAAAGATGAGCGGTCTTGACTGGGTAGCCGTCATCCTCGTCATCGTCGGGGGGCTTAACTGGGGCCTCGTTGGTCTTTTTGATTTCAATCTCGTTGACACTATCTTCGGTGTAGGCTCAGTAGTCGCACGTGTCGTCTACGTCTTAGTCGGCCTTTCAGCACTCTGGATGATCTTTACGTCATCCAAGATGAGCAGCAAGTAGTAAAAGTACACTTGCCTACATACAAAAAATGGTTGCCAAGCAACCATTTTTTGTATTGATTGACCGCGCTACCGACTATGATCTTATACGAATAATAGCTATACTCAATGAAACACCTGAAACAGTGAGGTGAAAGATGAATGCTACTCATCCCGCATCAACCAGCAAGAACACATACTACATCCTCACATTTCTTACCGACTTTGCGACTAACTTAAGCGCAACGATCTACGTACTCTTCTTGCTCAGCAAAGGTCTTGACCTTTTTCAAGTCAACCTGGTTAACTTTGCCTTTATGGCTGGTATCTTCTTCTTTGAGATACCAACAGGTGCCTATGCCGATAGCTTTGGCCGTCGACGTGCGATTATTCTGAGTAGTTTTCTCCTTTTCTTAGGATATGGCGTATACTTTTTCTCACAGTCCATCGTCATGTTCATTATTGCAGAGCTTTTAGCCGCCCTTGCATATACTTTTGCCTCAGGGGCACTTGACGCATGGGTAGTCGACTCAATAGAAGACGGCCATGTGCAAGGCAAGGTTGACTTTGTCTTCTCCCATGCCGGCGTTATTGGCGGCATAGCAGGAGTTGCCGGAGGGCTTATTGGTGCCTATGCGGGTTCGATTCATCTCGCGCTTCCCTTTGCCATAGGGTCAATTGCTTCACTGGCCGCAACACTATTTGCGAGCCGTACGCTCCATGAGCCAGACCGAACAGCCAGCACCAAGCAACCTAGTTTCCGCCAAGGACTCGTTGATATGCGAACGGTTGCCAAGGAAAGCATGCTTTACGGCGCCAAACATCCGGTCATCTTTTGGCTTATTATCACATCTGTAGTTAGCTCGTTTGCTTTCATGGCCCTTAATATGTATTGGTCGCCTCGCATGAATGAGCTTGCAGGTGGAGAGATATGGGTTCTTGGCTGGGCATGGGCCGGAATTTCTATTGCTATTACTCTAGGGAACTATATTGTCCGAGAGCTCGTCAAGCAAAACAAACCAAGTGTCTGGATTCTTATTGTGACAGCTCTCTGTCTCGCCCTACCGATCTTCTTTTCAGCAAGCACATCGATCTTCGCCCTGGCCTTGTCGACATTTCTGATGCACGAAGTTGGCCGAGGCATGCTTAAGCCTACGCATAAGGCGTACATCAACAGTTTTGTACCCAAAGACAAGCGAGCAACGGTATTATCATTTGACTCAATGCTTGGGAAACTTGGCGCTGCTGCTGGTCTTGTTGTCATGGGGTTACTGGCCAAACGCTATTCAATAGAATTCACCTGGATTATAGCCGCAGTTCTCCTGCTTGCCCTCATACCGCTCTATTTAAAAGCAGCAGACAATGAGAAACGAGAGGCCCTCAATGAGTAAGTCGTCAAACCCTTACCAACTTCTTCAATCAAAAGCTATCTATAAGAACCCTTGGCTTGAACTTCGAGAAGACTCAGTCGAACGTCCCGATGGAAAGCATGGTATCTTCGGCGTTGTAACCATTCAGTCAGGCGTCAGTGTATTGCCCATTGACGACGAAGGCAACGTGTACCTCATAAAGGAGTATCAATACGCTGCCGGCAAACCAACAGTCCTCACCATTACAGGGGGCATCGACCCAGGTGAAGGACCGCTGGAAGCAGCACAGCGTGAACTTAAAGAAGAAGCAGGTCTCCAGGCTTCGGAATGGATTGGTCTGGGTTCAGTGGAGTCGATGATGATGGTTATTGATGCAACAATGCACCTTTTCCTCGCTCAAGGGTTGACCGTAACCGAACGTCATGCAGACGATATTGCAACCATCGAACTTCTTAAAATGCCGCTAGCTGAAGCGGTTAAGCTGGCTATGGAATCAAAAATTGGGCCTGCGGCCCCCAATGTTCTCGTACTCCGGGCAAACGAATATTTAAGATCTAATTAATAACTTGTCATAAACTCGGTGGGGTCTACCGACTCGCTGACTTTTTTGTAGAACTGCCAAACCACTTCAGCATCATCAAGCGCTCGATGACGGGCCGGACAATCAATATTGAAGCGACGAATAATGTGATCAAGCCCGTGACGCTGATAGCCAGGGTACAGCCTACGTGACAGCTTAACCGTACAAAGCTGAGGCGCTACAAAACTCGCTCCCTGGCGCAGGTATTCGGCGCGGATAAACGAGTAGTCAAATGCCACATTGTGAGCTATGAAGATACCACGGTCAAGCAGCCCACGAATCTTGGGCAGTATGTCATTAAAACTCGGGGCATTATGCACCATAGCATCGTCAATGCCTGTATGTGCCGTAATAAAAGAGGGGATAGAAACACCTGGGTTAACAAGCTGCTGATAGCGTTCACATACCTCGCCATCTACCACATGAATGATGCCGAGTTCAATAACCCTATGCACTGAGGCCGAGAGTCCGGTTGTTTCTACGTCAACTATGTTTAATGTAGCCATGATTTTCTAGTATAGCATAGAAAAATTGTGACATTTACCCATACTATTCCTTCAAGATAGCGGTAGGCTAGTAGTGCTAAAAAAGAAAGGAACCAAATGTCGAATAACAATACAACGACAATTCTTACCCTTGCGGTCATCGCGCTCATCATCGGCGTACTGCTCTACTACTTCGGCTTCAACCGCACCACTGATCAAACAGTGCCCACGAACGAAACAACGATCATCGATCAAGATGAGGACAATACATCGCTTGAAGATAGCGAGGATGCAGGAGAGAACGACACCCCAACCACTCCTTCGGCGACCATAGGCACATCACCCACAGCTACACCCACAGGCAGTCTTCAATAATTTAAAACTCACGAAGAGCAAGGTTCGACTGTAGAAATACCGTCCTTGCTCTTCGTCATCAAAGAAGTGAGACTCGCCAAGACGAAAAACGCTCATCTTTCGATGAGCATTCTTCGTCTTGGCGGCCCCAAGGGGATTCGAACCCCTGATTTTCGGGATGAAAACCCGACGTCCTGGGCCTCTAGACGATGGGGCCGGACCGCTATGTTTTGGAGGGCCAGCTGGGATTCGAACCCAGGACCCAGTGCTTAAGAGGCACTTGCTCTGCCGCTGAGCTACTGGCCCGTATTGCAAGGAATGGCGCGCTCGGAGGGATTCGAACCCCCGACCTACTGTTCCGAAGACAGTCGCTCTAATCCACTGAGCTACGAGCGCAAGAGCAATCGGGGTTAACCGAGCTTATACAGGTAATATTTAACCATATTTCGAAATATTTTTCAAGCCTTTTGTCTGTTGGACTGGGTAGCAAAATAGTGACGCGTCTTTTCAACATCGGCCTGCATTTGGGCGACGAGTGTCGCCACGTCGGGAAATCGCTGGTTGTTGCGTATCTTCTCCAAGAGTTCAACGGCAATTTTTGATTGATATAGATCTTGGCTAAAGTCTAGGATATGCGTTTCAACCCGCCAATTCTTATCGTCAAACGTATCTGGGGTACCCACAAAGGTAACGCTGGGGAGCTTTTGATCGTTAAACGTAGTTTCGGAAATATAAATTCCATCTTCGAGATTCTTCTGATCGGCTATTAGATTGAAGGTAGGGAAGCCAAGCTCTCTCCCCCGCTTTGAGCCACTCGTCACAATACCTTCAATAATCGTTGTCATATGCGTCCTTTCAGGTTCATCGTACTATGTATTGCCGAAAGAGTATAGTACAAGATGACCAATTAAAAATACCCACCTTTCGGTGAGTATTTTATGGGGTGGCTGAAGGGATTTGAACCCTCGACCCACGGGACCACAACCCGTTGCTCTGCCGCTGAGCTACAGCCACCATACTACTTTTTGGCGCGCTCGGAGGGACTCGACCTTTCAGGCCGGGGCGCTACGCCAGCTCGCGCCCGTTCGATTCCCTGCTATCTGAACTTGCCAAATGGCTAGCAGCCAGCTTCGCTGGCAGTCATCCATTTGGCGCGCTCGGAGGGACTCGAACCCCCGACCAAAGGGTTAGAAACCCTCTGCTCTATCCACTGAGCTACGAGCGCTCACCTCAGGGAAACAGTATGAGTAAAAACCGATCCTGCAAGACTACCGCCAATACCGCCAGTAACACCCAGCCAATCATCACCGTGCTACCCATCCACTTTCGCAGTTTCAAGTGGCGAAGAAATACAAACACTAACACGCTAAGATTAGCAAGTCCGAGAAGGACCGTGATTATAGCGAGTGCACCGTCCAGAACGGTTGGAGTTGGTAGGAATCCCGCTTCTGGGCTTCTTAGCTTTGCCAGTTCATACTCAAGGAGCAGGCTGGCGACTATTACCATCAACAAGCTTAGCACTGCGATAAGACTATTGAAGCCATACCAATGCACCGTGGGCGTTTCGGTATCGACATATAAAGGGACGGTAGCTGCTTCTTTCATAACCGATTTTTACTCCACAATTTTAGTCTATTTTTACCGTTTTGTCCAGTCTTACATACCGGTTCGCTGGAGTTCTTCGATCAGTCGCTTCTGCTCAGCCGACAATCGACGAGGAAATTTTACTTTGATGACGACAATGAGATCGCCCCGACCACCACGATAGACTCCACCCTTTCCAGGGAAGCGGAAGGCATCTCCATCTTTTGTTCCCGCTGGGACCGTGAGATCAATCTCCTGGTCTTGAACGGCGAACGAGATCTTTCCACCTAAAAGAGCTTGGGTTAACGGAATTTCTAGCTGAACTTGCATCTGAGCAAATGCAGCACCAAACAAGTCATCAAAGACCGAACCAAACCCACCAAAGCCGCTGGACTGACCACCGAATTGACTGAAGATGTCCTCGAAGCCGCCACCTCGGGACCCTCCACCCGCACCAAAATCTGTCGTGCCGAATTGGTCATATGCCTGTTTTTTCTGAGGATCCGAGAGAACCTGGTATGCTTCATTCACTTCTTTAAACTGAGCTTCAGTCTCTTTGCCAGCTTTGTCAGGATGATATTTATGCGCTAAATGACGGTAGGCCTTCTTGATCTCGTCGGGTTTTGCATCTCGAGACACACCGAGTATTTGATAGTAATCTTTCATAACTGTAAACGTCTCTCAGTTATCGGGAATATAGAAATAGGGTTAGAGCTGATCAACCACGCTACCAGATTCATCAATTACCGGTTCTGTGGCTTCACTAGACGGCGTGGCCGATGGAGTAATAGGCTCACCGCTCGCGTTCATCACTTCTTTGGTTGAAGGGTTGATAAGGATCTGGAGTGGATCAGCAGTTGCTGAGCGATAGGTCACCGCCCACCAAAGATAATTCTTTGGCTCACTGACCGATAAAACAGCCGTGATCTCGCTATCGGCGTGCTTTGCTCGATAGGCCGAACCACCGTGCGTATCAGCAAGCTGAAGTGCCTCAACATAATTCATCTTCCAGTGCTGACGAGGGATCGCCGTGTAGCTGGTTCCGAGATAATCTTCTTTAGGGATTACAGCCCGGACCGCCTTACCCGTTTTCCCAGCGATCGTAACCGTCCACCAGTCATACGCTTCACTTGGCGAACCATAACTCAAGGTTTCGGTAATCGCACCAACCGTAAGGTCTGAAGCAAAACGAACAGAGTAATGAACTAACGCCGCATTGGCCCGCCACGCTTTTGCCTTAGTATCGGCCAGCGAGATACTTTGCGCCATGACACTCTCGGCCGTTGCAGCCTCAATGCCTAAGTAGCTATTCTCGCCCACCACCGTAGCCGTCTGGTCACCCGTCGGTACAGCACTTAAGCTAGGCGACGGGCTGACAGCTGAACTCTTCGGCTTTTTCAGGCCACAACCAGTTAAGAAAAAAGGCAAAATGAGCAATATCGTAGCGATCGCAAGCTTACGGACCACCATCCCTCCTTACCGTCCAGCTACGGAACTGTCCAGTGTCTCTAGTATATCACCAAATGCTATTCCTTGGGTTCAGCATCATCGGTTGGTTTCTCGCCTTCGGGCTGTGTCTCGTCGGTCGACTGCTGACCTTCGGAGTAGAGCTTGGTAGCAATGGCCTGGATAGCTTGCATCAACTCCTCAGTTGCCGCTTTGATCTTTTCTGCATCATCAGTATTTACCGCGTTCTTCACTGCCATAATCTTATCTTCAACAGGCCGCTTGTCGTCCGGAGTCACCTTGTCTCCTGCATCTTTCAGAGTTTTCTCAGTTGTGTAGATAAGATTGTCAGCAGCATTCTTTGCTTCAATGAGCTCCTTCTTCTTGGCATCATCAGCAGCATGCATCTCAGCATCTTTGCGCATCTTCTCGATCTCTTCGTCCGAAAGCCCCGTTGAAGCAGTGATGGTGATCTTCTGCTCTTTACCGGTACCCTTGTCTTTAGCCGAAACATTCAGAATGCCATTGGCGTCGATATCGAAGGTAACTTCAATTTGCGGAACGCCACGTGGAGCTGGCGGGATACCATCGAGAATAAAGCGACCCAAGGTTCGGTTGTCGCCGGCCATTTCTCGTTCGCCCTGAAGAACATGAATATCAACTTGCGGCTGATTATCCGAAGCGGTCGAAAAGATTTCCGATTTGCGCGTCGGGATCGT
>CBINIT010000028.1:0-13366 GCA_966250865.1 uncultured Candidatus Berkelbacteria bacterium | reverse complement strand
AAATCCAATGTCGACATAGTGTTTAGGGGCATACTCTTTGAGGTTGATAAGACACAAAAAATCAAGCTCACCTATTTCAAGGCCCGTTTCTTCCTTGAGTTCTCGACGTACCGCCGTCTCAAAGCCCTCCATATATTCAAGGTGACCTCCACCTGAACTATAGTGTCCACGACCGTGAGCACTCTTTCGCCTACCTAACAGTAAGGTATTATCTCGAATGACTATTACACCTACCCCTACCTGAGGACGCTCTTCGTTCATGGGTGCACCTTCTGTGAAATCCTCGTGAGATCACCGCCGATGAATATTGGGTTTAGGCCGTAGACTTCTTCAGCAATCGCTAGACCTTCACTTATCTCGTTATAGACATAGATAGGCTTCTTTTGAAGAAAGGCGTAAAACATCTCAAGCAGAGCATTGCCACCAATGTAGCCAGGAACACCGTTCTTCTCAAAGTTCGTCACAAGAATAGCATCGGCAGCATCGATTTTCTTAAGATGACCTTTCATGAGCGCTGTCTTTTTGCCATAATCACTCTTATTTTCATACCAGGTCTTGTAGGAAGCAACATCAAAATTACCTGTCCGCTTCATAACGCCAGCCGTTTTTGGCACTTTGGTTTTATAGCCTAGTTTCTTCAGCTGCGCTTCAATCTCAAGGGCTTGTTTATAGTGAGCTGCGCTGGCACAAATTGTAATAATCCTACTCATACTTACCTTTTACCAAGAGATAGGATAAGGCCGCAATACTTGGACCATCTTTGAGTTCACCACTCGCGATAAGCTCTTTTATCTCGGTCATCGTAACTTTTTTCACTTCCAGACCCTCTTCGGTCTGCTCAAGTTCAGATTCGCCTTCCGATAAATCGGTGGCTAGGAAAACATGACATTCCTGATCGATGGCCCCAGAGGCAACATAGAAAGATGCGATTTGCTCTATATTCTTTGCGGTCAGCCCTGTCTCTTCTTTTAACTCTCTCTTTGCCGTCTCCTCAATGGAGTCATGCTCAAAATGACCTTGAGGGAACTCCCAAGAATGCGATCTTACCTGATAGCGGTACTGTCCGACCAGCGTAAATCGACTTCCATCCCAGGGAATGATCAAGGCAAACGGTTTCTTGTGAAAGACAGCATATGTCGCTTGATGACCCGAGGGAAGCGATACTTCATCCTCAGTGAGCCATAGCCAACGATTACGGTATATTTCTTTTGAAGCCATTGTCTTCCAAGCCATAGCTACTCCTCTGGGCCTACTCTTCATCTACGATACTGGGCCGATCTAATTTGACGAGGGGGAATGCGGGCATCTGATCATTCTCGTCTTTGCCTTTGAAATCTACTTGATAGACTTCACCAATGTGAGGAAAATCCTGATAGTGCAGGTGGTTAAAAGCCCCGCTTCTTTCGAGATGCTCCAGTGATTTGCGGGAATAAGGTAAGGTTACAGGTTCCATTTGATCAAGTCGAATAATCATGAGTCCGGCCGTATAGAAAAGTTTGAAGCGCTCATCAATATGAGCATAGCGATTTTGCCCGGTAAGTTGAAAGTAGACCGATGCTTCAGTATTTTCGGCAAGCCAGTGCATCCCTTCGTAAAATCCAGGCGATGGGTGGATCATAATTTTATCACCACCCTCTTCAGTCCTCTCCGCTCTACCGGGAAGTAATAATTGCTGACGCGGCACCGCACTAATAAGGCAATCACCAAATCGTATCTCGCCTTCAGATTTAATGACTCGCATGAGCTCGGGAATCGCCTGAGCAAAATTAATATGCTCCATCAATCTATTAGAAACTATCGTATCAAAACTTTTGTTTTTAAAGGGAAGCTCATACACCGATCCAGCAACCAGCTGTGATGGATCAGGAACTTGCTCCTCGGCTGGCCAATCAGCCAACTTTGGTCTGAAGTCTATATACCGTACTCCGTCCCCATAATATTCATCGAGACGTTGTTTAATTATTTCTTTGTCTAACGTCAGTATTTCCTTACCCAACGAATAGATAGGATCGATAGCAGTTACTGATGCCCCAAATTCATCGCGTACTTTGCGGGCAAAATTAGACAGGCCTTCACCTACAGAAAGAACGTGCTGGCCTGGCCTAAAGTAGGTCTCTGGAACACTCAAATTAGCATATACGCCCAAAAATTCTCGATTGCTCAGGACTTTCGATCGTTCAGGGTCCAGCCAGCGCTGTTCGCCACCAGGCGGCCTTTCGCTCATATGTGCCTCAAGGTTAAATCACTATTGACCGTGACACTTTTTGTACTTTTTGCCACTACCGCAAGGACAGGGATCGTTACGGCCAACCTTATCTGCATTTTTTACCGGATCGGCTTTGTGCCCTGCAGAACGAACCGTCACTTCTACATCACTGAGATTGCCTGAAATTCCATTGGTTGATACATGTTTCCCGGTCTGAGAAGCTGTCTCAGCTCTTGCCATGTTACTAATTGCCCCACCTGCCATAGATTCATCAGCACCCTGGTAAGTCATCTCGCGCTGTTTTTCGGGTTCAATGGTTTGAGTTGGAGCCGTCTTTTCCGTTAACTCAGTTTTCAAAATGATCTCGATGACCTCATCGTCGATAGAATCAAGAAGGCGGTTAAAGAGATTATGTGCCTCGTGCTTGTACTCGACGAGGGGGTCATGCTGCCCATAGCCTCGCAAGCCGATACCCTCACGCAGCTCTTGCATGGCATTCAAATGCTCGATCCAGAACATGTCGATCGTTCGAAGGTAAACTGCACGCTCGAGTTGCTTCATGACTTCTTCGGTGAAGGTTTTAAGCTTTGCCTCAAACTTTGGTTGTTCATCCTCTTCCAAGAGGTCTAGGATTTCCTCGTGGAGCCACCCGTCTTTAAGCGGATCAAGCTCAAGGATACGACGACGCTTTCGATAGATGACTTGTCGATGACGGTTCATGACGTCATCGTACTCAACTAAGTGCTTTCGAATATCAAAGTTGTGACCCTCTACTCGTCGCTGTGCCTGCTCAAGGGCACCGGAGATCATCTTGTGCTCAATCGCCTCTTCGTCTGGCAAACCCAAGCGCTCCATCATCATTTTCATCTTTTCGCCACCGAAGATACGCATCAGGTCGTCTTCCATCGAAACATAGAAGATAGACTGGCCAGGATCGCCTTGTCGTCCCGCACGTCCACGTAGCTGGTTATCGATACGGCGTGATTCATGTCGTTCAGTACCGATAACTCGAAGGCCGCCAAGCTCACGAACCTTTCGAGCTTCTTCAGGGTCACTTGGCATGCCACCTAAAATAATATCAACACCACGACCGGCCATGTTGGTAGCCAAGGTTACCGATCCGAGTCGTCCTGCTTGAGCAATAACCTGTGCTTCCCGTTCATGATTCTTGGCATTTAACGTTTCATGTTTTACGCCTGCCTGGTTCAGCAAACGAGAGAGGTGCTCATTTTTCTCAACAGAAATAGTACCAATGAGTACTGGCTGACCAGCAGCTTGCCGTTCTTTTACATCAGCAACTACGGCAGCTAACTTAGCCGTTTCATTTTTATAAATACGATCTTGGTAGTCAACGCGAATGTTCGCTCTGTGGGTAGGCATCACGACTACTTCAAGGCCATAAATCTTCCAGAACTCTTCGCTTTCTGTCTCTGCCGTACCAGTCATACCGGCCAGTTTGTCATACATGCGAAACAGATTTTGGAAACTAATAGTTGCGAGCGTGTCGCTCTCTCGCTTAACCTCTACCCCTTCTTTCGCTTCAATAGCCTGATGCAAACCTTCACTATAGCGGCGACCTTCCATGAGTCGTCCAGTGAATTCATCGACGATAACGATTTCGTTATCACGAACGACATAGTCCTTATCACGCTTAAATAGGGCTCGTGCTTTTAAGGCCGCCTCAAGGTGATGAACCAGCATAATATTTTTTGGGTCGTAGAAATTATCGAGATTAGTCAGCTGCTCAACATGCGCAATACCTTCATCGGTAATAGTTGCCGCTCGGTCTTTTTCGTCTACCTTATAGTCTTTTTCGGGATCAAGTTGTGCGACAATCGCTGCGAACTGTCCGTAAAGACTAGCCGACTCCTCTGCAGGCGCTGAGATAATTAGTGGAGTTCGCGCCTCATCGATCAAAATAGAGTCAACCTCGTCGATAATGGCAAAACGGAAACCTCGTTGCACCATGTCAGCCGATCGGTAGACCATATTGTCTCGAAGATAATCAAAGCCGAACTCATTGTTTGTTCCATAGGTAATGTCAGCGGCGTATGCTTCCTGACGAGTACAGGCGCGAAGCAGTGGCCAATCGGGATCGATAAGACCAGCTTCAATCGCTTCTTCTCGCTGATCGGTAACTGACTCAGGTGTGAATATCCAAGACTTATCGTGAGTAACAGCCGCGCAGCTCATGCCAAGCGCATAGTACACTTGACCCATCCACTGGGCATGGTATTTCGCTAAAAAGTCGTTAACGGTAATAAGATGAGCTCCTTCGCCGAGCAACGCATTCAAATAGAGTGGCAAGGTAGCAACCAGTGTCTTTCCCTCACCGGTTTTCATTTCAGCAATTTTACCTTGGTGGAGGGCTACACCACCCATGACTTGAACATCATAGTGACGCTGTCCTATGGTTCGTTTGGCAGCTTCACGAACAACCGCAAAAGCTTCTGGGAGGAGATCATCAAGGATAGCTTGCTGGTAGGCAGTTCGCTGTCTACGCTGCTCATCTTCTATCTTGTCGCGGTCAAAACCCTCATCGATCGCCCCGCCCTGAAACCGCTCCATACGAACGGCAATATGAGAGCGCAGTTCCTCCGTTTTCGCATGGAGCTGCTCATCAGTCAATTCAGCTACATGTTGCTCAAGTGCATTTACATTATTTACGATCGTCTTAAGTCTAGCAACGGTTCGTTCATTACCGCTAAATAGTTTCTGTAACAGTTTCATGGGCACTCACTTTCTTCCCCTCACCATATCACAAAAATAAAACTGGTCATAGCAATACCAGCCAAGGAAATGGGCACCAGAAACTAGCTCTTTCGTGTTTCCTTGTAGCGCACTAAGGCTTTGTCGATACGGTCAGCTACTCGGTCGATTGCTTCTTGAAATGTCGCGTCGCTCTCTTCAATATGGAGCGGTAAATGTTCATGCGGCAAGGTAATCGTTACATCAACACGCTTGTCCTCACCACCCTTACTGCCGAATTGGTCATCAAACTCAATTTCGCAAACAACAGAGCTGTCATCACCCAAGTACTGTACGCACTTTTCACCAATCTTTGCCTCAGCATAGTCCTTAAGGCGCTGTTCAACTTCGGTGTGGCGGACCTTGGTAATGATTTGCATACAAGCTCCTATCGTATTTCATTAAACCCACAAAAGGGCGCTAATACATCGGGAATTCTTATAGAGCCGTCGGCCTGCTGATAATTTTCCATAATTGCGATCAGCGTACGTCCAATAGCAAAAGCAGTGGCATCGTTCATATGCACGTACTGCGTTTCACCATTAGCCCGTTTAACTTTTATATTCAATCGTCGAGCTTGATAATCGGTCATGTAGTCAGCAGAATGTGTCTCTCGATATTTTTGTTGGCTTGGCACCCAAACTTCGATGTCGAGCTTACGAGCATTTGGGTCACCCAAGTCGCCGGTACACGAGGCAATGACTTGGTAGGCCAGGCCCAGTGACTGGACAAAATACTCCTCAATAGCGACAAACAGTTGATGCTCAGTAAAGGATGATTCAGGAGTCGTAAATGACTCCATTTCGAGTTTATCGAACTGGTGAACACGCAAAATGCCCTTTGTATCCTTGCCGTAGGTTCCTGCCTCACGTCGGAAAGCCGTGGAATAGCCAAGGTAACGGATCGGGAGATCTTTTTCAGCAAGGGTTTCATCCATATGCAACGGTCCAAGGGTGTGTTCGGCGCTTCCAACGAGGTAGAGATCGTCGGACGGAATATAGTAGCGATCATCCTTAGGCTCAAGGCGCGCCATTTTATCCATAACCTCAGGACGAAGCATGACTGGCGGAACGACTGGAGTGAACGGTTTGGCTGGAACGGTAAGGTTCGCCTTTTCTGCAATTTCAGCAAGCTTTGTTTCATTTGTAAGAACGCTTAAGGCATATTGGATAAGCGCAAATTGGACCTGAACAAGTCGGCCTTTAATATAGGCAAAGCGAGCACCACTAATCTGTGAGGCTTTCTGTGTGTCCAGTAGGTTGAGTGCCAAACCAAGTTCCATGTGATCTTTTGGCTCGAAGTCGAGCTCTGGAATATCACCAACTCGTCGGACAACGACATTTTCTTCATCGTTCTTGCCAACCGGAACATCTTCATAGGGGATATTAGGGATCTGACGCAAGAGGCTGTTTAACGTTTCCGTAGTAGTGTTCAGCTCATTTTCGACAGTATCGAGCGCTTGTTTGAGCGCTCTCGCTTCGTCAATCGCGTCACGACCCAATGTTTTTCGCTTAGCACGCAGATCGTCAGCTTTAGCCTGAAGTATACGGCGTTGCTCGTCGAAAGTTAGAGCATTATCAACGAGCTCTGGATCGGCGTTTTTATTGATCACGCCAGCTTTAACTAACTCACGGTTATCTCGAATAAACTTAATATCTAGCATATGACCCCTATCTACGAGAATTGTACCCTAGACCTAAGGCGGGCACAAGAACAATTACTCTGATACTTGCTTCAACCGATGCAGCACAAACTCTCGATCAAGTGCAGCGAGGAACCAACCTGCTTGCGGCCCTGAGTCTTTGGCCAAGAAGAGCTGATATATCGCACCAAAAGCTTCCTTAGGCGAGATGGTTAGTTCAGTTTTTAAAGCGTGGATCTTTTCGTGAAGCTCGGCACCAGTGAGTTCGCCTGCTTCTAGCATTAATACGTAGAGCTTAGCAATAAATTCTTTTTGTTCTGATGTAAGAGTAACGGCAGGTAGTTCAGATTGAAGAATAAATTTGTATTCATCTGGCGCAAAATCAGCAAGCCACTGCGCAGCGTAGGCTAGACGCTCAGTTAACTCCACCTCATCTTCTGGACTCAGCTCGCTACCCTTCTCTGCTCGCGCAATATCCCAAATATTCACATTGGGCATCTGCGAAAGAAAGGCTACTTTGGTAAAACGCATGGTGTAGTATGGTATGTGCTGATTTTCGGTCTTAGTATACTGAATAGCTTTCGCTAGATCACTGTCGGGATCGCTATGGTAAGCAACAAGTGCTTTATCGTACTCATCATAAAGCAAAGGCATAGTATTACCATCGGGAGAAAACTCTTTGTGACGGTTAATCTTGCCCTTAGCGATAAAGAAGTTAAGAAGATGGGCAGGCAGCAGCGCAGCAACTTCCTTAGCGCTCGCTCCAGTACCTTTCGATGAGCTCATTTTACGCCCACCGATCAAAAGCCACTCATAGGGAAACTCTCTACCCACCGGTGGTTCAGTGCTAAATACCTCACGACTGATTGCCGCTGCAACATCAAACGATCCACCCTTGGTCATGTGGTCTTTACCGGCAGTCTCGAGGTCCTCACCAAAGAGCCACCATTTAGCCGCCCATTCAACCTTCCACGGAAGTTTCGAACGGCCATCAAATGGATCGATCTTCCCTTTGTAGCCACAACCTTCCGCCCATTTAACCATAGCCGGCTCACAGACAAAGGACACCTGGCTACCGTCCCAATCATAAACCCGAGTCGTACCAATTTTGCCACAGTTTGGACAGACAACGTTAAGCCCGTACCAATCGCTTGGCTTTTCGGAACGGCTTACTTCCTTATATATTTCTCGAATTCTTGGGGCATTGTCGAGAACGAGTCGAATAGCATCGTTTAACTTACCAGCTTTGTAGAATTCGCTCATGCGAATGATCTTTGGTGTAAAGCCAAGTTGATTAAAAACAGTGATAAATTCTTGTGCATAGAGTTCAGCAAAGCTGGTGTAACCATCTTCAGGCGATGGAATTTCCGAAAGTGGCATCCCCATATACTGACGAAAGGAATCGGGAAGATAGACTGGAAATCCGTCCATGGGATCGTAATCATCAAAGCCATAAACATACTCAACGTTATGGCCCTTTGCTGCAATAGCCCGCGCTACTACGCCATGAATAATAACACCACAAAGCGCACCGACATGGATGCGCCCTGAAGGAGTTTTATAGTCATGCACGTGATACGTCGTCTTACCGGGAGAACGGGCTATGACTTTTTCAGCTATTTCATCAGCCCAATACATAGGACACGCTCTTAGCTTACGTTAACAATTTTATAATCAAATTTTCCAGCAGGCGTCTGAACAACTACGGTATCACCCTTTGAGGCACCTACGAGAGCTGTACCGATGGGTGACTCAATTGAAACTTTGCCAGAAGCTGGGTCAGATTCGTTGGCACCAACGATTTCGTAAACTTCCTCGTCACCTTCCACTTGAACGGTCACCGTACTTCCAACATTGATTTTGTCGCCAGCCTTGGCGGTTTTCTCAACGATTTTGGCATGTTTAATCATCTCATCGAGCTCTTGGATGCGACCTTCAACAAAAGATTGCTCATTACGGGCATCATCGTATTCAGCGTTTTCGGAAAGATCACCGAATTCTTTTGCTGTTTGAATACGAGCAATAATCTCTTTTCGGCGCTTCTTTAGCTCATCAAGTTCCTGCTTAATCTTATCGAGACCAGCGGGAGTTAATACAACGTCTTTCATCGTTGTTCCTTTCTCTCTATCTGCCGTAAGAATAGTAATATCGCCCCGCGGCGATATTGGGTTGCAGATATTCTAGACGGACCTATACTATAGCATAGTCCCTATTGTTTGTCAGCACTTTCTGCTGCATGTTCACTATACCAGGCTAATATATCCTTAGCAATGGGCACAGCTACGGCATAACTATCGCCCCCACCCTCTACCATTACGGCGAGCGCAATGGTCGGTTCATTGTATGGCGCAAAACCAACGAACCAAGCGTGTGTCTTGTCTTTCTGCTCAAACTGAGCCGTACCCGTCTTGCCAGCAACCTCGATAGGTAGCTCACCGAGCGGTCGAGCTGTTCCATCAGTAACAGTTCTTCGCATACCCTCTCGAACAATCCGAAGAATGTCGCCACTTCCCTCAATCTTCCCTACCGCCTTAGGCTCATTAGTGAAAACAGTAGCATCGTTCGCATCTTTAACTTCTTTCACGAGATGGGGTTCGTAGACAGTACCCCCGTTAGCAATTGCAGCAATCGAACGAATAATCTGGAGTGGTGTCACCAGCACATCGCCCTGACCAATACCCATATGGTAACTATCACCGATATACCAAGGCAGTTTCTTTACTCGCTTCTTCCAATCTGGATCAGGAAGCAAACCACTTGCCTCTCCCGGCAAGTCGACACCTGTTGCGACACCCAAGCCTAGCTGCTCACCATGTTCCTTCAGCTTTTGCGGACCAATACCTCTAATTTTGTCATACCCGCCGGCAATAGCATAAAAGAAGATATTATTCGACTCAGCAATAGCTTTTTTTACATCAGCAAATTCATGATACTTCCAGTCAGGGAACACGGAGTCTCCGATTCGAATTTCGGCAGGTGTTTTGATTGATGTTTTTTCTTGGATTACTCCCTCTTGCAGGCCAGCAATCGCCCATAGCGGCTTGATCGTTGAACCCGGTGGATACGTTCCCGCAACGGCTCGGTTAAACAGAGGGAGGTCTTTATCGGAGAAGTACCGAGATCGTTCATCGCTGCGGTCAGGGACGATAAAGGCATTGTTGTCATAGCTTGGCAAGCTAACCATGCCCAAGATACCGCCATTGCGTGGATCAAGAGCGACCACAACACCTTTGGTGCGGTCAGCCCTTTTGAGCCCGTCACTCAGCGCCTCTGACATCTTTTGCTGAAGACCTTTATTCAAGTACAATTCAAGCCGCTGGCCTGGGATGGGCGCTTTAGCGCCAATAGTCCGTTGAACCTGTCCCTTTGAGTCAACTTCGATCTCTTCTTCGCCGGGCTTCCCTTGAAGATAGCGGTCGTACTTCGCCTCTAGCCCGGTCTTACCAATGGTGGCCTGAGGAAGAATGTCTGGTCGCTTTTGCTGATCTTCAGCAGTTAACTTACCAACATATCCAAGAAGGTGTGCTAGTCCTGGAATAGTTTCATACGAACGAATGGGCAGGCGAACGATTGCCACTCCAGAAAGATTGCTGAATTCTATCTCCCATAGCAGTGCGGTCTCCTGGGGAAGATTGGTCTTGAGAACAATAGGCTCGATAGAGTGGAGACCCTGCTTATCGATTTTGGCGATAATATCGTCAAGATTGAGCCCTGCTACAGAAACAACTTTGTTATAAATGATTTCCCGATCAGTCTTTTCCGATGGAAGCTGAGCCGGGTAAAGCTCAAGATTATATTGCGGTGTATTTTTCGCCAAAACCTCACCCTTGTAGTCTACAATCTCTCCTCGAGGTGCGGGCAACAGCTTCGTTTCAACACGATTACCTTCAGCCAAGACACGGAAAGTTCTGCCCTCAGTAATTTGTAGATTCATAAGGCGTGAAAGCAAAATAACAAAAACTACGGCCTGTAAAAGCAACGGCCACCGAAACTGTCGTTGTTCGCTTTCGTCGCCAGCTTCCTGAATAGAAGCATCGGTGAGATCACTCATCGGCTCAACATTTACCTGAAACTCACGGCTGCTCTGCTCAAAGGAACCGATAGGATCAGTAGGCTCGAAAATACTAGGCATGGAGCAACACCTCCCGAGAGTTACCGAACCAGCCAATTACTCTATAGAAGATGAGGGCGATGAGAGTCGTTGTTACTGCCGGGATAACCACAATCCAGCCCACACCTCCGTAAGTGATGCCAAGAAGAGTCTCAAAAATAAGCGAAAAAATAAAGAAGATGATAAGCGTGACAATAAACGTCGGTTGATGAAAAAAACTTCGCTGCAAGAAGATTAAGATAAGGGCTGTCACACTGAAGACGAGCAAATGGAAACCAGGCAATGATCCGGGAACAAGGTCGAGAAGGAATCCGCTCAGTACAACATAAAAAGTCAATAATGGCCGCTGGCCAACCAAGCAAAGGGAGAGCAACAACGCAAAGATAAGATGCGGTGTACCAACTGCGAGCCACCTACCAAGTACGATCTCGACCGTAAGGAGAACTACGGTAATCAAGGAGAGTACAACGTATTGGACAACCATCACCCTCCTCCACGTCGAATAAAGACAACCTCAAGACGAGATATGTCTACGGGCGAGGTAAGCGTAGCGTGCTTGGTAATATCGCCGCTCTTGGCCGTAACTTCGACAAGTTTGCCTACAGCAAGACCGCTCGGCAATGCTCCCCCAAGACCGCTCGTAACGACCGTCTCGCCTGATTTAATATTTTGATCAATCAAGACATCACTGATCGTTAGCCCGCCGATACCGCCCCGCAGCAGGCCGTGAGCCCGAGAATCCTGAGTAATCACCGGGATCATCGATCGAGGATGGGTAATTAGACGAACGGTTGATTGGCCAGTAGTAACCGTTTTAACTATACCGATCATATAGCCATGAGCAACTACAGCTGACCCGCCGACAATGCCATCTCTACTACCCTTATCAATAATAAAATCTTTAACAATCCCGGTTGGAGTCTGACCAAGCAACTGAGCAGGTATATACTCCGTCTTTGCTTCTTTTGAAAAATTAAGCTCATCACGTAATATGTGGTTTTCGTGCTCGACTTCTTTAAGTTTACTGATCTCGGCCTCAAGCTCGTGATTGCGTTTATGCAGCTCTGCATTTTCTCGAGCCAGGTTACGAATGTTAACAATAATGTCAACAAAAGAAGCACTTTTGCGAACCGTCTTACCTTCGGCTGCCACTACTGGTTCAATAAGTGTGGTAAGTAGGCTACTTGGGAGAGAAAGAGCACTGAAGTAACTCGCAAGAAGCAAGACGAGTCCAACACAGGCAGTAAGGATGTGATTACGATAGGGCATCCCCACTCCTTTTATTAGCGAATAACTTGCTGCGGTACGAGTACTTCTTTCAGTGCTTCAAGATCCTCAAGCACCACACCGGTACCACGGACAACACTAGTTAGTGGGTCGTCAGCAACATATACTTTCGTCTTAGTGGTCTCGGCAATGACCTTATCCAGGTGTCGTAGCAGCGCGCCGCCACCAGCGAGGACAATGCCTCTCGCCATAATGTCGGCAACTAGCTCTGGAGGCGTTTCTTCAATAGTTGCCTTAATCGAATCAACGATTTGCTTTACCGATTTCGTGATCGCTCGTCGAATCGCTTCATCAGTTACCATCACCTCTTTTGGCAAGCCAGTAACAAGATCACGGCCTCGCATGGGCATTTCCACCTTTTCACCCATCGGTAACACCGATCCAATAGCAATCTTAATGTCCTCAGCAGTTCGCTCGCCTAAAAGCAAGTTGTATTCATTGCGAGCAAACTCAATAATATCGCTATTCAGTTCATCGCCAGCGATACGCAAACTTCGACTTGCGATGATACCCCCCAAAGAAACGACTGCTACTTCGGTAGTACCTCCACCAATATCGACAATCATACTTCCAGCAGCATCCTGGATTGGTAGTCGTGCGCCAATCGCCGCCGCAACCGGCTCCTCGATAAGAAACACCTCTCTAGCACCGGCATTGAGCGCCGCCTCTTCAACTGCTCGTCGCTCAACTTCGGTAACGCCATATGGGATACCAATTACGACACGCGGGTGAGGGAAAAAAGAGAACTTATCTTTGTGCACCTTCTGAATAAAATACTTCAGCATCTGCTCAGTGACTTCGAAATCAGACACTACCCCGTCAACCAATGGTCGAATCGCCACAATATGACCCGGCGTACGGCCGACCATGGCGCGAGCCTCATCGCCAATGGCTAAGATTTGTTTTGTGCGCTGGTTGATGGCAACAACCGATGGCTCGTTGATTATAATTCCCTTACCACGAACATAGACGAGCGTATTCGCTGTTCCAAGATCGATGCCAATATCATGCGAAAAGAGACCTAAAAAACGACCGATCACAGGTATTGCCTTTCGTTAAATATCAAATCATACTCTAACGCCAGACCAGCATAAAGTCAAACGTAAGCAACAAGGAGAGACTAGGTGCTTATCGTAAATATTTCGCCTTATTAGCATTGTGCTCAGTACCGTTTCGAGAGAAGATCGTTTGACCATCGGCGGTATGAAAAAAGTAATAAAAATCATGTTGCTCGGGCGCCTTCACTGCTTTCAGTGAGGCAAGGCTTGGACTGGCAATGGCTGTCGGAGGAAGTCCTTTGTTGAGATAGGTATTGTACGGCGAGACTACGTTAGTATAATCAGCAACCGTAATCGGAGACCAACTACCTTTC
>CBINIT010000027.1:0-13760 GCA_966250865.1 uncultured Candidatus Berkelbacteria bacterium | reverse complement strand
ACCTACAACCTAGTGGTTAACAGCCACCCGCTCTGCCATTGAGCTACGCCGGAAAAAGATTCCCCAGAGGGGGAATCGATATAAGGTGCGAATCTACGAGTTATTATACGAAGAAAAATCGTACCTGTAAACCCCTCTCACTTCTCAATCTATTTTTTAACGATTGATGGGCGTCACGATATGTGATACCATAAATCAGATTTTTATATGAACAGAACTCGGTGGAAGGAGTTTTTTTATGCGGACAAAAATAATCGCTAATGTAGGCCCAGCCTCGGCCAACCCAGAAACTATTGCCGACATGCTTCGCGAGGGCGTGGATATCTTTCGTTTCAACTTTGCCCATGGCACGTATGATCAATATATCGAATGGGGTAAGTGGATTGAACAGGCCATCGAGCATGTTGGTCGACCAGCACAGATATATCAGGACCTTTCTGGTCCACGCATGCGCGTTGGAAAGCAGTCAGAGAGCGGTCGACCACTCGCCGTCGGGCAGAAAGTAACCTTTGTTCGCGACGGAGAGCAGACGAATGACGATCAGATTGTGATGACTGGCGTCGATCTCGTCAAAGATGTTAAGGCTGGTGAGCGAATTCTCCTTGCCAATGGTGCCATCGTTTGTGTTGCCGATAGGATCACCGATGAGGCTATTGAGGCAACTGTTACCCAAGGCGGGATCTTGATGTCAAACAAGGCCATTAACGTTCCCGATACCCACATGACAACAAGCGCCTTAACCGAGAAAGATAAGAAAGATCTTGAGTTTGGTTTAACTCAGAATTATCCCTACATTGGTATCTCGTTTGTTCAGGACGCCAACGATGTAAACGATCTCCGAAAGCTCATGCCTGCTGACCGAAAGATTGTCTCTAAAGTTGAGCGCCAAGCCGGTATCAATAATATTGATGAGATTATCGAGGCATCAGATGTTGTCATGATCGCCCGCGGTGACATGGGCGCGGAAATTCCGGTCGAAGAAGTGCCATTTGTCCAAAAAATGATTATTAACAAGTGTAACTTTGCCGGCAAGCCATCGATTACGGCGACACAGATGCTGACCAGCATGATCGACAACCCATACCCTACTCGAGCCGAAGTCTCTGACATCGCCAATGCGGTACTTGATGGCACAAGCGCAGTCTGGCTTTCAGACGAAACTGCTGTTGGGAAATATCCGGTTGAGTGCGTGAAGGTGATGCGTCGGATTTGCGAACGAGCTGAAGCTTTCCAAGACCAGCGCGTAATTATGGAATAATCAAAACCCAAAGTTCAAAACTAAAAAAGATCCAGGCCGGATCTTTTTTAGTTGGTGTTCTTATTTTAGTTCTTGTGAATAACCTTGGTAAGCCGTGGCCATTCTTGAACGAGCACTGCTGCGGCTGCGGCAATCGGCACCGCTAAGATCGTTCCGGTAATACCGAACAGCTTTCCGCCAATCATTAAAGCAAGAATGACGATTACCGGAGAGATGCCAACGGCCTTTTGCATTACTTTAGGAACTAAGAAATTACTTTCGAACTGCTGTGTCAAAGCGAGCAACACAAACGCCACAAGTGCCTTAACCGGACTATCAAAGAAGGCAATGAGTACGATAGGAATACCGCCGAGAATCGGGCCAATATAGGGGATGACCTCAGTGAGTCCAGCCCATAAGCCAAGCGTGAGAGCATACGGCAAGCCGAGTATGCCAGCATAAATACCTGAGACGATACCGATAATCACCATAAGAAATAGCTGGCCTCGAAGCCATGAGCCTAGTTTGTCGCCAATCTTTGCCAGGGCATGGGCAACGCTTACTTTGCGCTCAATAGGCAACAGCGAGAGCCAAAAACGCTTAATCCCCTGCTCTTCAAAGAGCAGATAAATTGCCAGCACTGTAACCGTTAGAAAAGTAAAGAAGCCGCTGAGCACGCCAAGTGTTGCCTGAAACAGTCCTTGGGATAACTTCGTTAGCTGATCAGATAACGTCTGAACCGCCCGTTCGGCAACAGCTAGACTATCAGTCTGACGGGTCAAATCGGAAAAGGCGCTTTGCAGCTTTTCACCGTATTCCGGAAGATTGAAAGCAAGGTCGCTGATCTGATTGATAAGTGGGGGCAGAATCAACCCAATAATCAGCGAGAGAACGCCAAGGATGAGTAAGAACAGGAGTCCAACGGCAACACCCCGAGGCATGTAGGCCTGCCAGCGGTCAACAATAGGCGCTAACGCCATGACTAATATGATCACCACAAAAAGCAAGAGCACAATGTCTCGAATATAGTAGAGGAACCATAGGCCCAGAAGAATCCCAATCACTTTGAGAATCGCGCGGGTTGAGATGTCGAAGGTTACACGAGAATCCATGAAGCTCCTACGTTCTGCTAACAGAATTCGCAGTTTCCGGCTTTCTTTTTCTGTGCCGTAGCGCTCTTTTTTGCCTTAGTGGCCTTCTTTGAAGCGCTCCCCTTCTTCTTGGACGACGGAACAATTAATCCTAAAATATCCATACCTCTATTATACTGACTTATTACCGGGGCTGTCAAACATATTCCTTGGTTTTTTCAAAAACGAACGCTATACTAAGAGTAATGCAAGCGAGGGACCATTTTTTTACATTTACCACGGCGGAGCTCTACTCCCATTTTTCAGTTGGCCATGATGGCCTCACAACAACTGAGGCCCGTGCAAGATTAAAACGGTATGGTCGAAATCAGCTGACCCCAAAAAAACCGATCTCACCCTGGGCCGTCTACTTCTCTCAATTTAAGAATAGCCTTATTATCATACTCTTAGCAGCGGCAGCACTGATCTTTTTTGTTTGGCTCTTCGGCGAGCGAGATCAGGCAGATCTTGTTGAATCAGTGCTCATCCTCGCTATTATCCTCATGATCACCTTTCTTGGGTTCATGCAGGAATACAAGGCAGAGAAAGCCGTTGAAGCGCTCAAGAAACTCCTTGCCTTTAAGGCTAAAGTCGTCCGACAGGGAAAGGAGCATGAGGTCGATGTGACTGAACTCGTGCCAGGCGATGTTGTCATACTTGAAGAAGGCATGAAAGTCCCTGCCGATATTCGATTACTCGATGTCGCCGTATTGCAGGTCAGTGAAGCCTCACTTACTGGCGAGTCAACACCTATTGAGAAAACAGTGGAACCGATCAAAGGATTTGTCCAGCTGGCCGATCAAAAGAATATGGTTTTTGCCGGAACAACCGTTACTCAGGGCAGAGGCCTTGGTGTCGTAACCGTTACCGGGGACCACACAGAGATCGGTAAGATCGCAAAGGATGTTGCCGAAGCCACTGAAGAAGCAACGCCCATTCAAAAACGACTCGACAATGTCGGCAAGGTTCTTGGTTACGGCGTGCTTGCCATTTCGATCTTTATTTTTCTCTTTATTGTATTCTTTGCCTCAGAGTTCACTCACCTTCAACCGTTTGAACGCGCCCTCCAGTCATTTATCTTTTCGATCTCACTCGCCGTAGCAGCGGTCCCCGAAGGGCTACCCGCAGTCGTAACGATTGCCCTGGCCCTTGGTACACAGCGCATGCTTACCAGAAACGCTCTTATCCGACGACTCAACTCTGCCGAAACCCTTGGCTCCACCGACACAATCTGCGCTGATAAAACCGGTACGCTAACGAAAGGCGAGATGACGGTCACCGAAATTGCGGTTGATGGTGCACACTATATGGTAAGTGGTACCGGCTACGAAACGCAAGGTGAGATTACGCTACACTCAGGAAACACTCGACCCTCCGAGCTTGAACTTATCCTTAAAGCTGGGCTCCTCTGTAACAACGCCAGGCTTGAAGACAAGGAGAAGATGGGCGACCCAACTGAACTAGCTCTCCTTGCCAGTGCCGCAAAGAATAAGGTGAAGGCCGGACAGGCTGAACGTATCAAAGAAATACCGTTTAGCTCAGAACGCAAGATGATGAGTGTTTTAGTGAAAGAGGGGAATGAGGCAGCTGTTTACTCTAAAGGCGCTCCTGAAATGGTACTCCCCCACTGCACCCATATTCTTAAAAATGGCAAGGTCACTAAACTGACTGCTACCGATCGCGAAACTATTCTTAAGACCACCAAAGAGATGGCTGAGAAGGCCCTTCGGACCCTCGCCTTTGCCTACCGCCCCGCCAAGAAAACCGAAAAAGAGTTCGAAGATGAGCTTATCTTCATTGGCCTGCAAGGCATGATCGATCCTCCTCGCGCTGAAATTCGTGACCTCATTAAAAGCTGTGAGACAGCGGGTATCCGTACAATTATGATTACTGGTGACCATGTCGATACTGCCAAGGCAGTCGCCAAGGAAATTGGCATTACCGGAAATGCCCTCACCGGCGTCGAGCTGGATAAGCTAAGCGACCAACAGCTCGCTAAAGCGGTTGATGAAGTTCGTGTCTACGCTCGAGTTAACCCAGGTATGAAGATGCGTATCGTTGAAGCACTGAAAAAGAACGGTCGAATCGTCGCCATGACTGGTGATGGCGTGAACGATGCACCGGCTCTGAAAAAGGCAGACATGGGTATCGCTATGGGTATTACCGGAACCGATGTGGCTAAGGAAGCCGCAGACATGGTGCTGCTTGACGACAAGTTTGCAACGATCATCGCCGCCATTGAAGAAGGACGAGGAATTTTTGACAATATACGTAAGTTTGTTGACTACCTTCTTTCCTGCAATATCGGCGAGGTGTTAGTCGTCTTCTTTGCCGTCATGTTCTTTCAAGAAGTACCGCTCACGACCATCATGCTGCTTTGGATTAATGTAGTCACCGATGGACTGCCAGCCATTGCGCTGGGACTCGACCCCGCCGAAAAAGGCATCATGCAATATTCACCTAAGAAGTTTCAAACCGATATTATTGACGCAAAATTATGGGTAAAAATGATCCTCTTTGGCACCCTCATGACTGTTGGTATCCTCTGGCTCTATCAATTCAACCTCTCTGAAAGCGTTGAAGAAGCTCGTGGTATAGCCTTCAATGCGATCGTCGTCTTTGAGCTCGTGCGGCTGTTCATCATTCGCACCAGCTACCGCACCTCATTCTTTTCTAATCCTTGGCTCCTTGGTGCCATCGGTGCGTCACTTGGCTTACAGCTGGTCATCATGTACATCCCCGCGATTGCCAACCTCTTCAAGATTCATCCTATCGACCTCCATGACTGGGCATTAATCATTGGCTGGAGCGCTGCCATTTGGATTGTGTATAAATTGTTCGAATGGCTTATCAGCCAAACGTTATTTAAAGAAAAGAGTGAGTCACGAGTCGCTAACAATCAATAAAATACCTATGCTATAGTAAGGATACCTATGCAAATATCCCAAGAATTTGGCACCACCCAGTCAGGTCAAGAACCGCTCGATAGTTCACTCATGAACGCTTCGACATACAATGAGCCGATCAATGGACTGTCGGCGCAGGTACTTGGTGCTGAAACACACGAGGAATATAACCCGCTCATCACCCTCCAAGAAAGAGTGGAAGCGTTAACGTTACCGGTTGTCGGCTATGCGTTTCTCTTACTATTGGTTCTCACCGTTATTGCCATTCTCGTCAAGAAGCAATCGGAAACCCTAAAACGGTTCTTTTTCTGGTCGATGACTGGCCTCGTCATCGTTACCTCAGTAGCTATGATGGCCTCCACCGTATTTCTGAACATGGCCTCTTGGAGCGGCGGGCCCGTTCACTGGCATGCGGATTTTCAAGTGTGGGCCTGTGGCAACAAGATTGACCTTAAAGATCCTCAAGGCTTCCTTAACCGTATCGGAACAAGCGTTCTACACGAGCACAACGACGAACGGATTCATTTTGAAGGGGTTATTATGACTCCGCAGCAAGCGATGTTCGACAACTTCTTTAATGTCATCGGCGGAGAACTTACCTCTCGATCGTTTACCGTTCCTACCAACACCGGCACAGAAACCTACGCCACAGGAGATCTCTGTCCGGATGGCTCTAGCGGAACGATGCAAGTTTTTGCTTATCAAGTAAATGATGACAAAACGTTTACCCAGCGAAAGCTCACGCACCCAGAGAACTACGTTATCGACCAGGTCAGTACCGTTCCTCCTGGAGACTGTCTGATCGTCGAGTTTGGTGAAGAGAAGGATAGAACCGATAAGCTTTGCTTGAGCTACCAAGCCGCTGTCCAAACGGGCAAGCTAAAAGGAGAAACCGATGCTCGATATTAGTCTACCCACGCTTTCCGTCGTTATCGGTACGGCCGCCATTGACTCGATCAACCCCTGCGCCATTGGCGTACTTATCCTAATGATTTCGCTTGTCTTGAGCGGCAAGGGTTCAATTGGCCGGCTCCTCATGCTCGGTGGTCTCTACATCTTTGCCATCTTTGTTACGTACTTACTCGCTGGCCTGGGGCTCATGTACTTCCTGACAACGATTCCTCTTTGGGTTACTGAGTATATCTCCATGGCTGTCGGCGCCTTGGTAATATTTGCCGGTATCCTTGAGCTTAAAGACTTCTTCTGGTATGGCCAGGGCTTCTCACTGGAGATTCCTCACTTCTTCGCAGAAAAGATTAAAAAATATTCGAAAAATATCACGATTCCTGGCGTCATCTTCCTCGGTGCCTTTGTCGCCGGTGTTGAACTACCCTGCACGGGCGCACCCTACCTCGCGATCATCACCATGCTTTCGCTCGACTTTAACTTCAGTGCCTTCATGCTACTCGTACTGTACAACTTCATTTTCGTTGCACCGCTCTTAGTCATCTTACTGCTGGTCATCTTCGGGGTTGAGCTTGGCAAGATTAAACAGTGGAAGCAAGATAATAAGCACTATATGCGACTGGCGATTGGCCTCCTACTGGTTGCCTTAGGTTGGCTCTTAATTCTTATCGCTAACGGAACGCTGCACTTAGGCTAACATCGATACTTACAGGAGGGGACAGGTGAAATACGATTTTGACTTAATTGTGATTGGCTCCGGATCCGGTGGGTCAGTCGGCGCTCATTATGCCCGTAGTCGCAATAAATCGGTAGCTATCTTTGAATCGGTAGCGATTGGTGGCGAATGCCCCAACTTTGCCTGCGTGCCAACAAAAGCCTTACTTCATGCAGCAAAGACCTACGAGACAGTTCAAAACGCTAAACAGTATGGCGTCTTAGTTGAGAAGGCAACGCTTGATTACAGTAAAGTGAAGCGCTGGAAAGACTTAGTCGTTTCTCGTACTGGAGCAGCCAGAGGCGCAGCCTCGTTTGAAGAAGATGGTATGACAGTAGTGATGGGTAAGGCAAAATTTACCGGCCCGCACACCGTTGAAGCTGGTGGTAAGACCTATAGCGCAAAACACTTCCTCATTGCTGCCGGCACCGATGTCTTTGTTCCTCCTATTCCTGGTCTCGACGAAGCTGGTTACATTACCTTTAAACATGCCGTGAACTTTAACCATCTGCCGAAATCTATCTTCATTATAGGCGGCGGTCCGATCGGTTGTGAGTTTGCGCAGATCTTTTCTACCTTTGGCAGCAAGGTCACCATGGCCGATGCCGCTCCGAGACTCCTGGTTCGTGACGATTCTGACGTCAGTCGGCTGGTTCAAGCGCTGTTCGAAAACCGTGGTGTCGATATATACTGTGAAGCAAAAATTACTGCCGTTGAGAGAAAAGGTGATAAAAAAGTTGTTCATGTCGAGAAGGGCACAAAAAAAGAGGCGATTGTGGTCGAAGAGATTCTTGTTGCCACAGGCAAGCGCCCCTCACTCAATCTCGACCTGGAAAAGGCCGGCATTAAATACGATAACCACGGCATCAAAGTAAATAGCTACCTTCAGACCTCGGCAAGCCATATCTACGCTGCTGGTGACGTCGTAGGGCCTTACCAATACACGCCTACCGCCTCTTACCAAAGTCATATTGCAGCCCATAACGCCTTCTCATACAACAAGATCCGACCGAACTACGACGTAGTGCCTCGTTGTGTATTTACTGATCCAGAAGTTGCCGGGGTGGGGATGAGTGAAGATGAAATAAAAGAAAAGAAAATTGCATACAAAAAAGGTGTAGCACCAATTGCCATTGTCGGCCGAGCCAACACCGAAAACGAGATGAACGGCTTCGTAAAAGTACTGACAGATAAAAATGAAAAGATTATTGGCGCTTCAATAGTTGGACCACGAGCCGGCGAGATGATTCATGAACTCGCTCTTGCGATGAAGCTGCGCGCGAAAGCCAGCGACATCGCTAGCATGATTCATGCCTTCCCGACTTTTTCTGAAACGATTAAGATAGCTTGTTCATCTCTGGAATAGAAGAGTACCTACCAGAACTAAAAAACGGCGAGTAGCCGTTTTTTAGTTCTGGTATTTCTCGATTATGCCGCAGGCGTTTGAGCTAACATCTCCGTAACTTTGCCGAGCAGTTGATCAGGCTCCATATTTGATTTCACAAAATAGTACGACGGCGGCGTAGCGGCCATGGCTTTCGTGATCTGATCATCAGCCGTAAGGTTTGTCAGCATGATAATTAAGGCGTTCCTCCCCCAAAGATCTTGTCGCATCCGCTGCAATACCCGTACGCCATCCAGCTTCGGCATAAGAATATCAAGAATAGAAATGTCTGGATGTTGAGTTAATGCATAATTCAGCGCAACCTCACCATCCATCGCCGGCAGGACCTTAAAGCCGGCAAGCTCAAATGTTTGGACAAGCATTTTATGAAGAAATGGTTCATCTTCAGCAATTAAAACAGTTTTCTGAGCCTGGGGGTCCATAACCCTCCTTATATTTTATTCGGTAAAACAATAGTAAATGCCGTTCCTCTGTCTGGTTCACTCGCGGCAACAACCTCACCGTGGTGGAGTCGAATAAATTCACGAGTTACATAGAGCCCAAGACCTACGCCTTCCGGATCAACAACCGATGCTCGTTCGCTGCGATAGAAGGCACTAAATAGCCGATTCATATCTTCCTTGGGCACGCCAATACCGGTATCCATTACGTTAACAATCACCCGACCCGCTTCCTGGCGCGCTTGGATCACAAGGTGTCCGCTATCTTTATTATACTTAATACCATTACTCACGAGGTTGGCAAGTGCTTCCCGGATGAGCATTTTGTCGGCGGTAAGGCTGATCTCGGGTGGGATGGTAGCCACAATAGTAACACCCTTTTTCGACCGCTGTTCTTCATAATCTTTTGTGATCTCTTGGATAAGTGAAGCAAGGTTAAACTGTTCTGGATTAACCCTAATTCGTCCTTCTTGGATACGAGTAACGCTGAGAAGATTGTTCACCAAGTTGATCAGCCGGAGATTACTCTTTTTCATTTCTTCAACCATCTCAAGCTGCTTTGGGTTCAGAGTACCAGCCTGTTGGCCAACCAAGAAGCTAATCGCAAACTTCATCACTGAAAGCGGAGTTCGCAGCTGATGCGAGGCGATCGACAAGAAGATAGTCTTTGCCTTATCCAGCTGCCGAAGTTCTTTATACTGCGCCTGCAATAGGTTAAAGCTATCGATATTCTCAATGACCGCCGAAAGCTGGCCAACCAGTAAGAAGAGGAAATCGACATCGTCGAGCGAAAGCGCATCAATTGGCTGGTCCATACAGACACCGAGCATGGCGTCGTGCTGTCGGGTCGAAAGTCGCATCAGAGCCACTGAGCTGACATTCAACGCGCCTAGGACTTCGTTTGCCAATGGATCGCCCGAGGGATCAAGAAGCCACGACGGCTGCCCACCAAAGAGCTTAGTTAGTGCGTCAGACTGCTGGAGACGAGAAAATCGTTCATTGAATGGCGCGTCATCAAAGCCTACGGCAGCAACTGGCGCAAAGCTTTTTTCTGTCTTAACGATAACAAAGAAGCGGTCGTAGTTCACATGCTTAAGTAATAGCCGTCCAATCGATTCAAAGATGGCATGGACATCTTTAGTTTGGTTAGCAAGAAGAATCGATTCTTGAAGTACCTTAAGTTGAAGGATCTGCTTATCGAAGCGATCATTCATCTGGGTCAGTTCAAAGTTCCGACGTAACAATATGCGCGCACTTTGCTCAAGTGCTTTTTGATCCTGAGTAGCCTTATGCGCCTTTGGGCGGCGCTTATGTTTAAATGGAAAAAGTTTCATTAAAGGCGTTACTCTCCTAAGACCAAAATAACGGTGGTCTCATTATGAAAACCAGTTTGGCAGGTCTTTACATCTTCACCGAGTGGAGCCTGCTCACCATAGGTGTAACACCCGATTAACGGTGTGCCTGAACCAACTGCACTGATGATGGTCTTCGTTTCTTCGCCAGCATGAAGACCAAATAGACGGCTTCTCGCAATACAGTTAAAATTAATGATTGCCTTTGGCACATGATTTCCTAGATCGGCCAACGCCTGCTTGGCCGCCTCCTGCGACGCAGCTATCGCCTCTTCTTTGCCACCGAGCATAATCTGGATTTCTGCCCCTTGAGGGATGGCTGCAGCACAAGTAATAGCCCCATTATCATCTACCGATAACGGGTCTCGAATCAGCCACTCATGACTCTCGGGGACTTGCATACCCAAAGGGAAGGTAAGGGATAAGCGGGCAAGTGAGCCTACCTTGAGAAGATCGGCGTTATCTTTCCCGAAGTACTCTTCGTATATACTAATGGCCGGCTGGTGATCAATCTCGTAAACAACATTGCCTTTAGCCTTTGTTACTTTATGGCTAATTCCAAACGCCTTCCACCCATGACGCACACCGATCCCCGCGGCCACATCACCATCGATACCCACACCAACAATCGTTCCTGAATGTACTTTATCTTGATGATACTGATAGGTTTTGCGGAACAAAAAGTCGTCACCCGCCGAACCACCCACAAATCGGTAGTTCACGCCAAAAACTGATTGAACGCCCTTCACAATCGCGGCACCATCGCCATCTAAACCATCAGGCAGCATAAAGAACACCTTTGGTTTACCACCAGCCTGGGTTTGAATTTGAGTAGCGATATCACGGCCCGCCGCTTCAGGATCAGTAGCGATATCACCGGCAACAGCCGTATAGATTTTAAGCGTAGGCGCAGAGATAAGCATGAGAGCTACGGACTTTTTCTCTGGCCCTTCCTCCGTAATCTCTCCCGCATCCGAGCAACCGACAAGCTGTACATCTGCTGGCAAGGCCGAGCGAAACGACCGAAGAAGCCGCTGCTGATCGTAGGAAACTGAGGCAAATAACAAAGCAAGGCTCGGCGGGTTCTTACCGAGCTTGTTTAGAGCCTGAGTAACCGCCTCATTAGCGGCTACTGTAGCATCAGGATGCTTGCTTCTTCCAGTTGCAGAAAGAAGAGCCATTATCTCCCTCCTTAGGAGCGCATAGCTGTTCTTGTATCTACCATAACATATTTAGCTCTTCTTTTCACCCGTAACGCACACTCAAAGAGGACCGGCGAACCGGTCCTCAAAGATAAAGGCTATTCGACTAGACGACTTCCGAAGGCGCTAGCTCTTTCTTCGGCGCTTTTTTACCAGTCGACTTTTCAAACATGTCAGCAAATTGATCGGCTTCTACTGTTTCATCCTTCATCAAGGTATCAGCGAGCTCTTGGAGAAACTTCTTGTGCTTAGCCAAAATCTCTTCAGCACGCTTATAGGCATCGGTCATAATCTGTTTAACCTCAGCATCGATCGCTGCCGCTACCTCGTCTGAATAAGTTCGCTGCTCGGCCCAGTCGCGACCCAAGAAGACCTGTTGTTCGCGCTCACCATAGGTAAGTGGACCAAGCTTCTCGCTCATGCCATACTGAGTAACCATGCGGCGAGCAATACGAGTCGCCCGCATCAAGTCGTTTTCTGCGCCAGTGGTGATCTCACCAAAGACAAGCTGTTCAGCAACCCGGCCACCGAGCATTGAGGCGAGGTCGTCCAGGAATTTTTGTTTTGGATAAAGATGAACATCTTCTTGTGGTAAACTCCAGGTGTAGCCGGCTGCCATGCCACGACTCACCACCGAAATCTTGTGGATTGGATCACAGTAGGGAAGGACATGACCAACGATCGCGTGACCACCTTCGTGAATAGCAGTAATCTCTTTCTCTTTTTGAGATAAGATATGGCTCTTACGCTCTGGTCCGATCATGACTTTTTCAATTGCCAAGTTCAGATAGTGCTGAGTGATAACCTTTTTGCCGTCACGAGCCGTCAAGATAGCGGCTTCGTTCATGACATTCTTGAGCTCTGCACCGCTCATGCCGATAGTCGAAGAAGCAACCTTTGCTAAGTCAACATCTTCGGCTAATGGCTTATTCTTAGCGTGGATACCGAGTATCAGCTCACGCTCCTTCTTATCGGGATTACCCAAAACGACTTTACGATCAAAGCGTCCCGGTCGAAGTAGCGCAGGGTCAAGTACATCGGGTCGGTTCGTGGCTGCGAGGACGATAACCCCTTGGTTTGGCTCAAAGCCATCCATTTCAACCAAGATTTGGTTGAGGGTTTGCTCTCGCTCATCATGCGAGCCACCGAGACCAGCCCCACGCTGACGGCCGACCGCATCCATTTCATCGATAAAGAGCACTGCCGGTGAGTTGCGTTTCGCCTTCTGGAAAAGGTCACGAACGCGAGCAGCACCAACGCCGACAAACATTTCAACAAACTCAGAAGCGGAGATAGTGAAGAACGGTACGCCAGCCTCACCGGCTACGGCGCGAGCCAACAGCGTCTTACCGACACCAGCTGGGCCAACCAAGAGCACGCCCTTTGGAATTTCCGCCCCAAGCTTTTTGAACTTATCCGGGCTCTTCAAGAAATCAACGACTTCGGTTAATTCCTGCTTTGCCTCTTCAAGTCCAGCAACATCGGCAAAGGTCGTCCGCTTGCTGCCAGGAACAAAGAGTTTGGCACTCGATCGGCCAAAGGACATGGCGCGACCGTTAGCGCCTTGCGCCGAACGAATCATGAACCAAAGGACACCACCAAACAGGGCAAGCGGAACTATCGTAGACAAAAGCGAGGCCCAGACATCACCACGATTTGGGTTCTTCACATCGATCGAAACCTTATCGGGTGTAATTTCATAATCTTTAAGGGTCGCACTTTCCTCTTTGTAAGCCTGGAGCATCGTCCCATCTTTTTGCTTAGCCAGAATCTTGTTGCCGTCAATCGTAACTTTCTCGACAGTTCCCTTGCGGATCTCTTCGGTAACCTGTGAAATGTTCACTTCTTTGATTTGCGTCGGCTTATATCCAGCAAAGATATAGAAGCCGGAGATAATGACGAAGGCCAGGATAAGGTAGACGATATTTTTGGTAAGAGAGTTCTTTGGTTTCACGAATACTCCTCTAGCTCTACGGGTATTCCGTTTTCATTGACTACTATTCTGGCAAAAAGTTCATTCGTTCGCCATGGGTAAAATTACCAAGGCAAGTCCAGATGGCATGCACCAACCTGTTTGTTGGTACATAGCATCTGGTGGCTGCGGGTGGATTCGGACCACCGACCTAAGGCTTATGAGTCCTCCGCTCTACCACTGAGCTACGCAGCCAGATATGAAAAGTTGTCTGGCTCCCCCGTGTTACTAGTCTCTGGTTTAAACAGACGGTTCCTACTAGAAAACGAGACAACAAGACAACGAGAAATTGGTAGCGGGGGCAGGATTCGAACCTGCGACCTTCAGGTTATGAGCCTGACGAGCTACCGGGCTGCTCTACCCCGCGCCACAGTAGTGACTATAGCATAGATTACCGTCCCGATCAAGACCATAATCGCCACAATTTACACATTTTTCGTTTTCCTCAACTTGTAGTAAGATGAATGCAGAGTACAAAAAGTATATATCAAACGG
>CBINIT010000026.1:0-14323 GCA_966250865.1 uncultured Candidatus Berkelbacteria bacterium | reverse complement strand
GGATCTGGAAGTACTTCGCGTCGACGCATCTTCGCTCTTCCTCGCATAGATTCCTTTCTATCTTATTTAGTGGGTATTAGGTCTTAGGCTTTCTTGGCGCCGTACTTTGAACGGCCCTGTTTTCGATCTGAGACACCAGCGGTGTCGAGCTTACCGCGAACGATGTGGTAGCGAACACCAGGCAAGTCTTTAACACGACCACCACGAATCATAACGACTGAGTGCTCCTGAAGGTTGTGACCTTCACCAGGAATGTACGCCGTTACTTCTTGACCCGAGGTCAAACGAACACGAGCAATCTTTCGGAGGGCTGAGTTCGGCTTCTTTGGCGTCATGGTTCGAACTTGAACGCAAACACCACGCATGAACGGACGGCCTTTTTCGAATTCGACAGGACGGTTCTTGAGAATATTAAAGCCGCGCTGCAAGGCAGGTGACTTTGACTTCTTCGCAAGTGCCGAACGGCCTTTACGGACTAACTGAGCAATTGTTGGCATAAATGTTCCTTCTTTTTCCTACCGGTAAACTATACCGGAAAATGCAGAATATTTCAAGTCTTTAGTGAGGCGCCTCGTAAGGAAGCGCCCCATCTAAAGGATTATTCAGTATCAGATTCAGCGTTCAAACCGGTACCGGCTGGAATAAGCTTACCGATGATGACGTTCTCTTTCAAACCGCGGAGATTATCGACCGTACCCTTAATCGCTGCGTCAATCAGAACACTGGTGGTTTCCTGGAAGCTTGCTGCGGACAGGAAGCTCTCAGTCTTCAAGGAAACTCGGGTAATACCCATAACGACCGGTTCATAAGTGGCGAGGTTCTTCTTCTGCTTCGCAAGTAAGGCGTTAGCGTCTTCAACTACTCGGCCTTCAGCGATCTGACCAACCAAGAATTCAGAGTCACCTTCGTCAAGAACCTTAACCTTTGAGAACATCTGTCGAATGATGATCTCAAGGTGCTTATCGTTAATGGCCTGACCCTGAGTTGAGTAAATCTCTTGAACATCACGGATGATGTACTTTTGAGATTCAATGATACCGCGAAGCTTGACAGATTCAGCAAGATCACGGTGCCCCTCAGAAAGCTCTTGTCCGACAACGATCATGTCACCGTCTTTTACCTTCAAGTTAACAACGGCTGGGACAACATATTCCTTGGTCTCGGCTTCGGCGCTGGTAACAGTGATTGCACCCTTACCGACCCGAACCTTACCATCAATCGTTGCGCGGATAGCTTTTTGGTCAGGAGCAGTTGCAATTGCTTGCTTTGATCGAACTTCATCACCGCTCTTAACGGTAGCCTCATAGCCTTCCGGCAAGTCATAGGACTCACTCTTAATGTTACTTGAGGTAACACGTAAGACACGTCGATCTTTCTCTTCCTTGATTGAGAGTGTACCAGCGATTTCAGCCAAGACGGCTGGGTTTGACGGCACACGGGCTTCGAACAACTCCTCTACACGAGGCAAACCAGTGGTAATGTCAGCACCTGTCACACCGCCAAGGTGGAAGGTTTTCATGGTGAGCTGTGTGCCAGGCTCACCAATTGCTTGAGCGGCCATGATACCAACTGCTTCGCCAAGCTTAATCATTTCACCAGTAGCCAAGTCACGACCGTAACAGTACTGACAAATTCCATGCTCATTCGCACAGTGCAGTACCGATCGTACAACGACTTCTTCGAGATTCGCCGTGGCAATGACAGCAGCATCTTCTTCCTTGATTTCGGTATTCTTTTTAACCAGGACTTTTTTCTTGGAGTCGACAATATCGGCAAAGGCTACGCGACCAATCAGACGTTCTTCGAGACTCATGCCCATAGCTTCACTTTCCGTACGGGTAAGGAGCCAGCCTTCCTTGGTCTTACAGTCGGCGTTAACGATCACCACATCTTGAGCAACGTCGACGAGACGACGCGTCAAGTAACCAGCATCCGAGGTACGCAAGGCACCATCAGAACGACCCTTTCGGGCACCATGTGAGGCGATGAAGTATTCGAACACTGAGAGGCCTTCTTTGTAGTTAGCCTTAACTGGAAGTTCGATGATCTGACCTGATGGGTTTACCACCAGACCCTTCATACCGGCCATCTGAACGAGCTGAGCGACAGAACCACGAGATCCGGAGGAAACCATGGTATATACTGGGCTACTCTTGTCGTAATGTTCCATCATCGCTTTCTCAATACGACTCTTGGCAGCATTCCAAATTTCAATCGACTTCATCGATCGCTCTTGCTCAGTGATAAGACCACGGCGGTACTGTTTGTCGAGGTCTTCAATCATCTTGTTTGACTCAACAACAATACCTTGCTTTTCACTTGGAATAAGAATGTCGTCCATGGAGATAGTCATGCCAGAGGTAGTGGCATATTCAAAACCAAGTTCCTTGACTCGATCAACAAAGCCCGCAGTAACTTCGTTACCCATGTGCTTGTAGATCTCGCGAGTCAGGCGCTTAAGATTCTTCGAATCCATCACTTCGTTACGGAAGTTCATGCCTTGGGGAAGGATGTTATTGAAGAGGATTCGGCCAACGCTTGTTTCAATACGAGACTTCTTGCCCTCTTCATCGGTCATGCGGACGTGAATCTTAGCGCGAACATGAACCTGACCTTGCTGGTAAGCGAGAATTGCTTCATTCTTACCTGAGAAGATTTTACCTTCACCTGGCAGACCATCGGCAATACTGGTGATGTAGTAACAACCCCAAACCATATCGAGACGTGGCGCAACGATCGGCTCACCTGAAGCAGGCTTCAAAAGGTTGTGCGAGCTTCGCATGATCTCTGAGACTTCCCATTTGGCTTCGTCAGACAATGGGACGTGAACAGCCATTTGGTCACCATCAAAGTCAGCGTTGAATGCTTGACAAACAAGTGGGTGAACCTGGATAGCCTTACCTTCGATCAGCACTGGCTGGAAGGCCTGGATGCCGAGGCGGTGCAAGGTTGGAGCACGGTTCAACATGACATAGTAGTTGCTCGTGACTTGCTCGAGGATGTCCCATACTTCTGAGGCACCACGCTCAATAAGCCGTGTGGCGTTCTTAACGTTGTGGACATGACCGTCAGAGATAAGACGAGAGATAACGAACGGCTTAAACAGCTCAAGTGCCATAACCTTCGGTAAACCGCATTGATGCAACTTCAGTTCTGGACCGATAACGATAACCGAACGACCAGAGTAGTCAACACGCTTACCGAGAAGGTTCTGACGGAAACGACCCTGCTTGCCACGCAACATGTCAGACAAAGAGCGAAGTTTACGGGCTGTAGCGGTTGCCGTAGCGCCGCGGCCTCGGCGAGCTGAGTTATCGATTAACGCGTCGACAGCTTCTTGAAGCATACGCTTTTCGTTTCGCTGGATAACCTCAGGTGCACCCTGAGCAATCAGTCGGCGAAGACGGTTGTTTCGGTTTAAGACACGTCGATACAGATCGTTTAAGTCAGATGCGGCAAAACGACCACCATCGAGCTGAACCATTGGACGAAGATCTGGTGGGATAACAGGAAGACGGGTAAGGAGCAACCATGATGGCTCGATTCCAGCCTTCTGCATGTCAGTTAGAACGCGAAGACGCTTCATCTGTTTTCGTCGGTTAGCGCCATCCATCGTAGCAACCTTGGTGGTCAGCTCACCGATAATGTCATCAAGCTGAATACGACGAAGTAGTTCATAGATCGCTTCAGCACCAATACCAACCCGAATGATCTGTCCGTATTTCAACGAAAGATCATGATACTTCGACTCAGCAATAACCCGTCGAACGGTAAGATGCTCAATTTCCTGCTTTGTCTCTTTGTATAGAGCATCAAGCTGGACTTTTTGCAGCTCACTCACGATTCCTTGTGCTTCCTTGTACTCTTGTTCAAGGCGCTGGAGAGATTCTCGACGAACTTCTTCGTTCACTTCAAGAATTACTAAACCAGCGAAGTACGCCACTTTCTCAAGGTCAGAGACTGACATGTCGAGAATGAGACTTAAGGTTGAGGGAACGCCACGAAGGTACCAGATGTGACTGACGGGAACAGCGAGGTCAATATGACCCATTCGTTCACGACGAACTGAGGATCGAGTAACTTCAACGCCACATTTGTCACAGATAACACCTTTGTAGCGAATCTTCTTATACTTTCCACAGTAACATTCCCAGTCCTTGGTTGGACCAAAAATGCGCTCATCAAACAAACCGTCACGTTCTGGCTTTTGCGTACGATAGTTAATTGTCTCGGGCTTAGTGACCTCACCATATGACCATTCAAGGATGTGGTCGGGCGAAGCGACGGAGATTCGAACGTTGTCGAAATCGGTTGTCTTTGGTAGCTCTTTCAAGCTTTGAATTTGTTGTGCGCTCATGCTTCCTCCAACGATTATTCGGGCATCACTTCGTCTTCACTGGCAACGGGCGGATTCTTTTCCTGCCCAGCAAAGAGCTCTGTTACTTCTTCGTCGACCATTTCCTCTTCTTCCTCAGATTCGGCATCTTCATCAAGCAGATTTTCATCAGCGGGACGTTCAACGCGAACCTTTGGTCCTTCATTTTCATCAAGCTGAACCTTCTCACCAGTGCCCGAAAGCAATTCAACGTTCAAGCCGAGGCTTTGCAGCTCACGCATCAAAACGTAGAAACTGGCTGGAATCGATGGCTTTTGGATTGTTTCGCCCTTAATGATGGCTTCATAAGCCTTCGAACGACCAATCACGTCATCAGATTTAATGGTAAGCATCTCTTGAAGGGTGTGAGCAGCGCCATAGGCTTCGAGGGCCCAAACTTCCATTTCTCCGAAACGCTGGCCACCGAATTGGGCTTTACCACCGAGCGGCTGCTGGGTAACCATGGAGTATGGACCGGTTGAACGAGCGTGCATCTTATCATCAACAAGGTGAATAAGCTTCATGATGTAGTTGATACCGATAACCGTCTTTTGATCGAACGGTTCGCCGGTACGACCATCGTAGAGCTGGATCTTACCATCAACTGGAAGACCAGCTTTCTCAAGCTCACCTTTGATTTGATCATAGGTCACGCCGTCGAATACGGGAGTAGCAACCTTATAGCCAAGTTTGTCAGCTGCCCAACCGAGGTGGGTCTCAAGCACCTGTCCGAGGTTCATACGAGAGATAACACCAAGTGGGTTCAAGATAACATCAACTGGACGACCGTCTGGAGTAAATGGCATCTCTTCTTCTGGAAGAATCTTCGAGATAACGCCCTTGTTACCGTGACGACCAGCAAGCTTGTCACCAACGGAGATCTTACGGAGCTGGGCAATCGAGATCTCAACCATCTGGTAGACACCAGTGGAGAGTTCGTCGCCTGCATCCTTAGAGAAGATCTTTACCTCGATAACCTTACCGCGCTCACCGTGAGGGAGACGAAGCGAGGTGTCTTTAACATCTTTAGCTTTTTCACCGAAGATGGCTCGAAGCAACTTTTCTTCTGCTGAAAGCTCAGTTTCACCCTTTGGCGTAATTTTACCAACAAGGATGTCACCGGCTGAAACTTCAGCACCGATACGGACGATACCCTCTTCATCGAGCTGAGCCAGTGCTTCTTCGCCGACATTTGGAATGTCTCGGGTGATAACTTCTGGGCCAAGCTGAGTATCACGAACTTCGAGTGAATACTTTTCGATGTGGATTGAGGTAAATAAGTCCTTCTTTACGAGACGCTCGGAAAGGATGATGGCGTCTTCGTAGTTCGCACCATGGAAGGACATGTAGGCGACCAGGACGTTCTGACCAAGCGCCAGCTCACCTTCTTCAGTAGCTGAGGAGTCGGCGATGACAGCACCCTTCTTAATCTTGTCACCAACCTTCACCGAAGGGCGTTGGTTGATTGAAGTACCTTGGTTGGAACGAACGAACTTCTGAAGTCGGTATTTTTGCTCGCCGCTCTTACCAACGATGACAATCTCACGGGAGTCAACTGAAGTTACTTCACCATCTTCGTTAGCCAAGATAATTTGTCCCGAGTAACGAGCTGCCTCATCTTCGATACCAGTACCAACAACCGGAGACTGAGGTCGGATAAGGGGAACCGCTTGTCGTTGCATGTTCGATCCCATCATCGATCGAGCTGCTTCATCGTGCTCAACAAATGGAATCAAGGCAGTGGTAATGGAAACGATCTGCTTTGGTGAAACGTCAACATACTGAACATTTGAGACATCTTGAAGTGACGGCTCTCCATGGTAACGAACAATCTCTCGCTTATTGACGAAGCTGCCCTTATCATCGATTGCCGCTGAGGCAGGAGCGATGATGGTTTTTTCTTCGTTTGCAGCATCGAGGTAGACAATTTTGTCAGTTACTCGTGGGGTACCGTTTTCATTCTCAACGATGCGGTAGGGGGTTTCAAGGAAGCCATACTCATTTACCCGAGCGTAGCTTGCGATCTGGCCAACCAAACCAATGTTTGGACCTTCTGGAGTAGCGATAGGACAGATACGACCGTAGTGAGAGTTGTGTACGTCGCGAACTTCAAATCCGGCACGCTCACGAGAAAGACCACCCGGACCGGTAGCAGCAATACGACGCTTGTGCTCAAGCTCAGATAGTGGGTTTGTTTGGTCCATGAACTGAGACAACTGGCTGGAAGCAAAGAACTCTTGCAAAACAGCAACAATGGGTCGACTGTTAATCAACTGAGCTGGAGTAACCGTCTCAGTTTCGAGAACCGACATACGGTCTTTAATAATACGCTCCATGCGCAAGAAACCGACACGAAGACGGTTTTGGACTGATTCACCAACCGCTCGAACACGACGGTTCTTGAGGTGGTCGATATCATCGGCGTGGGCCGTTGCGTCATTGTTCAGTCGGATAATTTCTTGAACAACTGCAACCAGGTCTTCAAGCCGAAGAATGCGAGATTGGCGGTTGTCTTTGGTTTCAGTGCCAAGACGTTGGTTCATCTTGTAGCGACCAACACGACCAAGGTCGTATCGCTTAAAGTTGGTGAACATTGCCTCGAGGAAGGCCTTTGCCGTGTCTGGAGTTGCGAGATCGCCAGGACGAATACGCTTGTAAACTTCAACCAAACTCTCTTCATAGCTGCTAGCCGGATCACGGTCAAGCGTGGCTTTGATGTAGTCATGATCTGGGTTGTCATTGACTTCACCGAAGACCTGATGCCAGTCATCATCCTTAAAGCCCATGGCTCGAAGGAAAGTAGTTACCGGGATCTTACGTTTGCGATCAACTTTTACTGAAATGGCATCGCGATTTGAGGTCTCAAATTCAAGCCAGGCACCCCGACTTGGGATGACCTTAGCACCAAAGAGTTGGCGACCAGCATTGACTTCGTTAACAAACAGTACACCGTAGGAGCGGACGATCTGGTTAACGACAACACGCTCGACACCGTTAATAATAAAGGTGCCTCGGTTAGTCATCAACGGAAACTCACCAAGGAAGACATCACTTTCCTTCTGCTTCTTGGTGATGAGGTTGGTAAGAACCACGCGACAACGAAGTGGAGCTTTATATGTCAGGTTCTTCGCCTTAGCCATATCTTCCGTAAGCTTAGGCTGCTCGAAAGAAAAGTCGGTGAATTCGAGCTTTAACGACTTTTCGGTAAAGTCGTAAATAGGTGATATCTCGTCGAGGATCTCTCTAATTCCCTCATGCATGAGCCAGTCGTAGGAATTACGCTGGATCTCAATCAGGTCCGGAAGATTGATATGCGACTTGGGCTCGTGGAAGTACTTTCGCTTCACGGATGCTCCTTTCCGTTAGTGCGGTAGCTATATCCCAAGATGAGTTCGGTAAACGATCTCGCTACACAATCAGTAATCGCGTCGTTTTCCCTGTGATCTTGGCCTGCTCCGGCGGGCTTATTCAATAGATTGCTGGTACGTTACTGTGTATTATAGAACATTAGCCATACAAATACGCAAAAGAACCTACACTGTCTGTAGGCAGCTACGAGTATAATTTATCGCTTAAGCGCGTATGGCAATGGCCTGTCCTCGGCTCGGGGTTATTCCCTTTTTCTATACACTATGAGTTTATCCAATATCGTCCATACTGTCAAGAGCAACTACTTCAAAATAATCCATGCCTTTCGCTTCTTCTGCAGTTCGTCGATATACTGTTGGTATGTCTTGTCAACCGTACCTTTACGATCAGTTACTTTTATGATGTGAAAACCGAACTCTGATTTCACAATATCGGGACCAATTTCACCTTTGCTCAAAGCAAAAGCGGCATCTTCAACAGGCTTAGCCATGACCCCCCGACCAAAGAAGCCAAGGTCGCCATTCTTATCCCGCGTACCCGTATCTTCAGTGTATTGTTTTACAAGTTCGTCAAACTTTGCTGGTTCCTTCTTCGCCTGTTCCAAGATCTCACGGGCCTTCTTTTCATCCCGAATCAAGATATGTTGCGCCTTAACCTGAACAAGCAGTTCTTTTCGAACCTTCTCACGTAAGAGTTGGTCGCGGATGAGTAGTCTAAACTCTGATTCGTTCATACCGTACAGATCAGTTAAGAGTTTCTGTAGCTCCTCAGGGCCACCGTTCTCATCAGCAATCTTTTGATATGCCGCATCAATGTCGGCCTTCACAATACGGATATTCTGGCCAGCAGCCGTCCGAAGCAAGAGACGAGTTTCAATCATCTGGTTAAGTAGTTGAGAACGCAACTCTTGGTCAGCTGGTAGCACCTGTTTCGTCTTATCGGCAAAGTGGCGAATATACTTTAGCTGGTGAAGGTAATCCTTAACTAAGATAACGTCCTGTGGCATGAGAACGGCTGGTAACGGATAGATAGCAAGGATACGGCGGATGTTAGCCGATTCTGACTTAACCTGATAGACTTTCCACGAAGCTAGACCACCAATAACGAGGTATAACGCAGCGAGCGCAAGCAACCCCCAGCGAACAGCGGGATGCGTAATAAATTTGAGATTAACAGTACCGTTTAAGAACTTAGAGATTCTCTTACTTGCAGAACGGAGTATCGGTCCGATACTTGAAATAATAGTTTTAACAATTGTTTGGATTACGGTAAGTAGCTTGGAAAAGCTAGCAACTACTTTGTTCACTTCAGTCCTTTCAGGTTCTCTTTAAGCATAACAAGGAACATGAACCAGCTCAAGCCACAGAAGGAGCCGGTTCCTCTTTCCCGTCAAATACAATTTGTTGGAAAGCTACAAGAAAAGGTACCGTAATAAGCAGGGCCTGCCAACGAGCATCAATAATCGTGTACTGGCTAATAACCATGAGTTCCGAGACAAGGATGGCAACCGCTAGTGCAGTAATCCAGTGTTCTAGGCGGAATGCAGACCACCAAAGAATCATTACCAACAGAGCTGCGCCTAAAATGCCAATCCATGCCGGAAGTAACTGATCGAATAGATACTGATTTAGGCTGTAGAGACCGAAGAAAAGCGTGCTTGCAGCAAAAACATCCGTGCGACGAAGAATGATGCCGTAGCTGCCAACCAAGATGAAGTAGACAAGACTACTAATACGGTAAGCGGTTGCCTTTTCAACGAACCAAAAGGCAAGAACTGATCCAGCGAAGAGTACTAAGATGAAGAAGTTGGTCTTCTGCATTACTCGCCTGACTTTAGCGCCTTTGGTGACGGGCTAGCGATTTTTGTCGTTGTCTGAACTTTTTTAGGCGTATAGTTAGTCCCGATAGTCAGCGTCATATCGTAGGGAGAAGGAGATTCCTGTTTGCCCTGTTTGCTCGATATAGCAGTCAGGTTAAAGCGAGACTCAAGAAACTTTTTTGTATACGGTTTACTCTTCGTATGGTCAACTAACACCGTAGCTGTAAGCTTTTCTTGCGCTTTTGGCGTGACGTCGGTTACCTGATAGCCATAGCTCTTGAGTTGGCTGACGACCCCTTTTCCGATAGTCGTGCTGCCGCTCGCATTGATAAGAGCAATCGTCGCCTCTTCTTCACGCAGGAATGGATCGGTAAAGATTTCATGAGCAATCTGCGCCACTTCACTAAAGTCACCGGCTCGAGGTAGGAGGATATAGCCACGAGCATCGCCGGAGTGAGAAACAAGCGGACCGTTCGCACCATTATCGAGGACTTTGTGAAGGATCTTCGATGTATCAACATCTTTCCAGGTCTGCATAAACCGTTCAGCCTCCCAGAGCGAGATATCGGTCTTAATATGGTTACCGAGAACACCCATGATGTCTGAGATCTTCTTTGGGTTAGTTAGTACGCCAGCGGAAAGTGCTTTCTCTCTAATTGCTGAAAGGAGGAGCTGTTGACGGCGAGCACGGGCAAAGTCGCTTCCTTCGCCACCCGAAGCATGGCGTGAACGCACATACTTCAATGCAGTCTTACCATCGAGGGTCTGCGTGCCTGCCTTAAGTCGGAACGGTTGATAATCAACCATATTGTCAGCTGGATAAGAAAGATCGACAATCGGTCGCTCGACATTAACTGTCACACCACCCAGAGCATCAACCAAATCTTCTAGTCCGTCAAAGTCTACACGGACGTAGTAATGAATTGGTAAGTCTAAGATAGTGCTTACTGTTTTCTTAAGTACCGCAGGACCACCGCCACTCGTTTTAGCATTCTTTTCTCCGTATGAATGAGCGGAGTTAATCTTTCCGCTCCCATTACCATCGATCGGGACGTAAAGATCACGTGGGATAGAAAGTAAGGCTACTTCTTTATTCTTGGTGTCCAAACTGGCTACGATGATCGTATCGGCAAGTGTACCACCTGGGTGACGAGTGCCACCGACTCCGATTAATAGTACATTTACTCGACCGTCGCCTTCGCCTTGGAGTTGATTGGGCTTAATGTCATCAAGAAACTTAAGTACCGGGGCTCGCTTCGTACTATTACTATCAACTACCTTGCCATAGGTAATAGCACTCTTAACGATCATCCAGCCAACAAATCCCAGCACAGCCAGGAATACAACAAAGAAAAAGAGCCGAACGGGCCTCTTGTGCTGGTCGTGACGACGCTGACGTCGTTCATCGATAACAGCGGGCGAATGTGACTCATGATGCTGATGTCTAGCCTGCTGTGAAGTAGCCGTAAAACGGCGGCGTGGTCGTCCTACCACTGAGACTCTCCTTAGCTTACCAATATTACTGCCTCTTTCTCGGGCAATGTACTTGTTTACCGTATCATAGAAATAGAACGCTAACAACTAGTGGAGGAGCCGCTATTTGAGCAGTGTAGGCGGCCAAAGCTCTCGTATTTTGGGGATAAGTAAAAAGAGTTTATATCGATAGATTAATAAACCTACGGCAGCTGTCACAGCCGAAAGAAAGAGGATGGATCCCCAAAGCCAACCTCGATGCATAGCAGAGCTCTTATCGGTATTTACCCCTGCGACATAGCCGTTTTCATACGACTCAGCTGAGTTTGGAGATGATTGAAACCTCTTTTGAGCTGCCGGAGACCGCCGGACTGGTTTTGCTATCTTAGTCGAAGACGAGGACTTTGGCAGTACACTTGACGTACTTGTTACAGCAGTACTCGGCGAGCTTAATCGCGCTGGCTTGGCATCCGCCTTAATCGTAGTAGGTGGCATGCTTGTAGTTATCGACACTCCCGTACTCACCGGGTTTTCACGTTTTCGATTTTCCGTACCGGAGGTTGGCAGGTCTGTCCACTGCCACTCATCACCAAATCTGACATAGCTCCATCCCTCTTTAGCATCTCCCGCTATTACAACTTCTTCGAGCATTTCACCATTAGGCCAGTAAAGAGCGATCCGTTCATTTTGTTTTGTTGAACTATTATTAATTGACAGCTGTGTGACTATAAGAGCAAGTCTTTCAGCAGGATTGATTGTTGCTCCATCACTAAATTGCTGCTTCGATCCGCTTGCATCAGTAATATACCAACCGGTCAAGTCTACTCCTTGAGCAGCTATATTTTCTACCTCTACCCATTCGTGGCCAGCGTCACCACCGGCCGGGTTAGGGTAAATTTCCGAGATTCGGATTCCAGAGGGATATGTAAGTGGCTTAGCCTCTGACGCCTCTATCCATGGACTATTCGCTTGCCCCGGAGAGCCACCTTGAACAGCTGAACGCTGCCAGCCATGATCACCTTTATTCTCTCTGGTAAAGCCCTCAGGGTTGGCCGTTTTATCCTCAGGAGCATACGTCACTTCTGCCTTTACTTGATCAAGCGAATCAATGACTTTAAGCGTCGTAGTCTTGGTTGTTTCGTTCTGATAGTTTGGGAGTGCGCTAAAAGCTGCTTTTGCGTACTTCGATATAAAACCTGGATAATCAAGTATAAATGCTTCAGGATTTTGGCTAAGAATAAGATATTCCCCTCCACCAAGCAGGATCTGGCTTTGATCAGCCCCTCCCGACACAGTCAAGGATAGTCGGTGACTAGCCTGAGTGACCGACCCGTCAGCTGACGTGTGGGTCACTTGCAGTCGCGATTCGCTTAAATCGACCAAAGTAGCTGTTTCGTTGTAAAGCTCAATCCACTCTCGCGCGGCGTCTGAGCCAGCAATATCGTAAGCAATTTCTGTAAACTGTAGCGCTTTAGCTGGACTGGGCAATAATACTATCGAAAAGAGTCCTAAGCATGGTAGCAAGATTAAATGAGACACCTTTAAGCGGTAAGTAAGGCCATAGGATGGCCAAAGATTGAACGAAATATACATATACCTCCTTCTTAACGAAGGAGGCTAGGCCAGATGGCTTCGTTAAGTATTAGGGATCTTGACCCCATCAATAATTGCTGCCATCTCACCGTTAGGACGTCGCTCGGCAGTTGGGACACCATTGCGAGTCTGCTCGGAGAGATCAAGGATGATCGCTGCTACTTCTTTGGGGTGCTGTATTTGATTAAAAATAAAGTTTGGCTTTGTGCCAGCGGTTTGGATGGTAACGTCGCCATAGTTGAAGAACGTAGGCAAAATACCTTTAACGCTTGTCTCTACGTCCTGCACGTCTTCGAGAAGAAGTTTGGCGATCTGTCGATCAAAGAGCCGGCGCTGGTCGATGTCAACCACCCGTCGATCGGTCACGATATGCAGATCAAAGTAAAAGTCGAAAAATTCAATGAGAATGAGGACTAACATAAGCAGGAGAAACCCGCTACCCGTCAAAACAACAATGTTACGATCAATGCCCCCATTGGCCAGGAAGAAGATCATGACAAGACCAAGAACGGTCACAAGTAGCGTGAAAAGAAGGACTGGCAGAAATGCTACCCAGTACCGTCTCGCGTAGACGAATACTTCTTCATCAGGTTGCTGATCAGGGAATGTAACTTGTGGTCGGTCATCGTGAGCCATACTACTCCTTACAGATTTGCATAGTTAAGTGAAATCGCAGTTCCGACTAAAATAGTAATGACAAGAAGGTAATAGATGACAAGCACCGCAGCTACAATGTCATGCGGATCTCGATAGAGAAGCATGAAGTAGGTCACTACAGCGCTCATGATACCAATAATGAAAAGTACTAAAGTGTAGATACCTAAGGCAATCATGGCTTTCTACTCCCATCTTATTTGATGAGTTATTAAACTAAGCTTAATTACTTAGCGGGTAGTTAAGATGTTGGTACGCTAAAGCAGTTACTTTTCGACCCTTAGGCGTCCGCTCTAAGAAGCCAAGCTGTAGGAGGTAGGGCTCGTAGACATCCTCAATCGTCTCTCGCTCCTCGCTAGTTGCGGCTGCAATCGTATCGATCCCCACTGGTCCGCCATGGAACTTTTCGATGATCGTTGCAAGAACTTTCCTATCGGTTCGATCTAGTCCATACTCATCGATATCGAGTAATGCTAAGGCCTCTCGGGCCACTAGACCGTTGATCTTTCCACTCGCCTTCACTTCAGCATAATCGCGCACCCGCTTTAACAATCGGTTGGCAATACGAGGAGTGCGCCTAGCCCGACCGGCCAGCTCTCGCTGACCCTCTCGATCTATTGCTACGCCTAAAAGGCCAGCAGAACGTGAGATGATGCGCTCTATGTCCTCGGGCTCATAGAACTCCAGCTGATAAATCATGCCGAATCGATCGCGCATCGGTGAAGACAGCAGGCTCATTCGAGTAGTCGCACCGATCAATGTGAAGCGAGGCAAGTCCAGACGAAGAGTTTTTGCAGCTGGCCCCTTACCAAGCACTATATCGAGCACATAATCTTCCATGGCCGGGTAGAGCACTTCTTCAATAGTGCGATGAAGACGATGAATCTCGTCAATAAAAAGAATGTCACCATCTTGGAGATTGGTCAGAATAGAGGCAAGATCACCAGCTCGTTCAATCGCTGGGCCTGAAGTCACTCGAATCTGCGAGCCCATTTCATTGGCAATAATATGGGCAAGTGTCGTCTTCCCAAGTCCAGGAG
>CBINIT010000025.1:0-14882 GCA_966250865.1 uncultured Candidatus Berkelbacteria bacterium | reverse complement strand
GGTCGTAAAGTGGCCATTTCTGGTCGTAGTCTTGAGAAGTATATTGAAGAAGCGATGCGACTTGGGTTCCTGAAGGTTCCTCAAGGAACAATGATCGATATCCGCAATGCCGGCCGAACTCCCGATACCCAAATTGTTTACCTTACTACGGGTAGTCAAGGTGAAGAGTATTCGGCTTTGTCGCGCATCTCTTCCGGTGAGCATCGTCATATTCAAGTAAAGCGTGGCGATACCGTGGTTATCTCAGCTTCGATTATCCCGGGTAATGAATCGAGTGTCTTCGAAGTAGTAAACAACCTCTACAAGCAAGGTGCACAGGTTATCTACGGTAAGCAAGTCGATATCCACGTTTCTGGTCACGCCAACGAAGAAGAGCTGAAGATGCTTATGGCCATGATGAAGCCAGAATACTTCCTGCCTATCCACGGTGAGTTTCGTCACCTTGTGAAGCATGGCCGTATGGCTGAACGCTTAGGCGTTGATCCAAATAAGATCTTCATCTTAGAAAATGGTGGCGTCCTTGAATTCGATGAGAAGGGCGTTGGCTCAGTCAGCCCCGAGCGGGTTCAGGCCGGCCAGGTACTTGTTGACGGTCTCGGCGTTGGTGACGTAGGAAATATCGTGCTGCGTGATCGCCAAGCCATGGCCAAAGATGGTATCTTTGTCGTCATCTTGACTGTCGACAAGCAGTCTGGCGCGTTAGTCTCTAGCCCTGACATTATCTCCCGTGGTTTCGTTTATATGCGAGCTGCTGAGGACTTGATTCACAAGTCACGTCAGGAAATTCGACGGATGTTCGCCAAACATAACGGCCGATACCCCATGAACTACGACTACATTCGACGAATGATTCGTGATGATCTGGGTGAATACCTCTTTGAGTATACTCAGCGTCGACCGATGGTCATTCCAGTTATCATCGAAGTCTAAACAAATACACGTAAAAAACAAAAAGCACCGCAAGGTGCTTTTTGGTATATCTTCCGAGGTCTACTCGACCGCTTCAAGCCTCCTTTAGAGTATTTGCCGATTCAATCTTAGTGGCAATTGCGTAGAGTGAAGATGTGCTCAGTAATGGTATTCGTAAGTCCCCCCTCCACTTATGAACATCGCCTGAACACGCCACAGTGAAATGACTGAGGATGCGCTCTTCACTCATTTCCACAAAAGGCCCAATACGGGCCTTTTTCGTTGGCTTGATTTTTTATTTATTGATGAATAACTACTCGGGTACCATCTTCCGCCCAGTTGTAAACAAATTCAGCAGCACCGGCGCCAAGTCGAATACAGCCATGGCTGACGGGCGTTCCGAGATGGCCCTCACCTTCCTTGGCCCCATTGGGCCAGTAGGGGAGGCCGTGAATACCGTAGCCGTCGTAACCACCTTCAGGAGTTTGGATGGCCATCCAGAACGGCATGTAGAGTTTGTACCGATTAGACCAGGCGGTTTGGATGTGATTCTTGATGGTGAATTCGCCAATTGGCGTTGGTGTACTCCATTTGCCTGTTGAGACGACAAAACTTTGTTGGTAATTTTCTCCCTCAATGAGGTGCATCCGTTGGCTTGAGAGATCGATTTCTAAATATTTTCCCGCGTAACGACCGAGCTGGTAGTCTGGCGTGACGGTAACAGTTTTTCGTGTCATCTGCGTTACCTTTAATGCTACCGGTGTATCAAAGTTTGCGTTCGTGAGTCGTTCAAGAATTTGCTTTTGGGTATCAGTCGCGTTAAGCTCACGACCATCTCGACCTTCCTCGAGAACCGTATCGCCAGGCGTTTGAATGCGCTTCGCGATAGGTTTGATGTCAACTTTTTTGGCGATTTTGGCGATCTCAGCCCGAATTTTATCTTCGTCGAAGTTAACCGTCAGAGCATTGTCTTTAACTTGGTAATACACAAGCGAGTAGATCGCAGCTGGCTCAAGTTTGTAGGTGACCTCTTCGGCGGTTAAAGTAAGTGGCTTGGCTAAGAGTTTGCGAAGAACTTCAATGGCCGTTTCCGCCTGTTTCGGATCGGTAATAGCTGGTTTTTCGGTGCCATAGGTTAGGGTTATTTCGGCGGTCTTTCCAGGTCTAACCTGCGATTGAATCGCCTTACGAAGCTCTTCCTTGTTGAGGACGATGCCGTCTTCAGCTGGCTGGATGACCAGCTGACTATCCTGATAAATGATCGCCAGGTCTTTTGGCTGCCTGGTAGTCTCTTTGCCGATTTCGTTCAGGTAGCTATCGAAAATACCTTGATTAATCTCGTAACGGAGGGGCAGCTGACGGCTTTGGTAATAGGTGAATAAAGACTGTACCGCCTCTTTCAGTGTAGTGCCTCGCCCAATTTGCATAGCATCGGCCGCCATGCGTTTGGTGTCGACTTCGTAGCCCAGCTGGCCGAGGGTCGGTTCGTACTGTTTGTCTTTCAGGTGAAGGATGACTTTCTCGTTGAGCATGGCCTTATGAACCGGCTCGAGTCGATCGACAACCTGATCTTTGGTTAACCCGGCCAATGGCTGAGCGTCGACCCAAACTCCCGGGTACACCTCTTCGGCGTAGGCTCGTTCAAACCACAAAAACCCCCATACGAGTACGTTGGCGGTTGTCAGAAAAACGATGACCGTGAAAAGTAAACGATGCATCACATATTGATTATAGGGAAAATATAACCGATCGACTAGGGCTTGTGGTCCTCGTCACTCTTGAGTAGTAGTGGGTCATCAGGTATACTCAACATCGAGATAGTGCAGACGGGGCGTAGCTCAGCGGTTAGAGCAGACGGCTTATATCCGTCCGGTCGCTGGTTCGAATCCAGCCGTCCCGACCAACCCAATGGAGACAATCCATGAACGCAACTGCTCAATACTTGCTTGATCTTAACCGTCGTAATTCTGAGGAGTTTGTACGGGCGGCTCTTGAGCGGGAGCTCTATAAGGCAAAACATCCTACGCAGATCATGGTAACCAAGTGCATGGATGGTCGCTGTAACGCAACAGCCATGACCCATGTGCTTCCTGGTATCTTACAGCCGATGCGAACGCTCGGTGGCCGTTTCAGTCTTGGTTGGAGTCATTTTAACGATCTCGTTCGTGAGTGGGTGACTGTCGGGACGGGAAAAGGGCAGTATAGTTTAGTTCTTAACACCTACCACTTCTCTAAGAGCGAGAAACATCTTGGTTGCCGTGGGTTTAACTACGATACCGAAGCAGCAGTAACTGCAACCATGGTGTTGCGCGATGAATTTGTTGAAGCATTCAATCGTCGGGGTGTTTATCCACTCGTCGTCGGTATCGAGACCGACGAAGAAGCACTTGTGTTCCACGGTTGGGATAAACAGATCTTGCGACTCGCTGAACATGTCGATTTGACTGAAGCTGAGGTGACTCAAAAACTGAATCAACTCAACTCTGACATGCCGGCTGAAGTGCTTCATGACCTGCTGCCACTTGTTTTGGGAAATCTGCAACATATAAAAGACGTCCGCAATAGCAACCGAGAGCCTATTGCACTAGAGCATAATGAACGAGCAATTGCCCTGGGCCGCGGCTTTGACTGGCTTCACTCAAACCTTGCGCTTATTATCGGCCCCTATATTGATGATCTCGACGGAGCTATCCGAGCGGCAGCTGGTATTGTACTCAGTAACATCAAAGAGGGGAGGGTTGATCCGAAGGATGGCATTGTACTTATCGCCTCGACTCCCGCTGCCGATCCGGCCTTCACTAAATTGCATATGCTCAAGTCTCGCTACCTGGCAGCGCGAGGACTTCGAGTTATTGAACAGGATGTTCCTGATCTCGTTCCCTATCTCACAACCCTGGTGGGAGTAGTTGACAGCACGACACGCAAGCTCCAGCTAGATGCCCAGGAGTAGATAAAAGAAGTATTTTCGAAAACGATCGTTAAATGTCTAGTTATCCACAACTTATTCTCTCAAAAAGTTCTTGACAGCCTATCGACCTGTGATAGTGTAGGTATATGCGATTCATGGTCTCGAAGCGTTAGGCTACGGCTTAGGGCAAAGTAGGGAGCATGGGTACTCTACACATGTTACGACAGTAAAGGCTGTAGTAACGCCATCGATTCTCGATGTGCCTTAATTACTAAAGAGGGCTAACTGAATGCATGGAAAGCGCCATGTCTAGCTTTTCTGTGTAGCCAAATAGCTCTTAATAGATTGATAAGCGAGGGGATCCAGGAGGAACTGTATGCCGAATGTCCGACACATGCTAGCCAAATTACTAACCGTTGCTGTGGCGATTCAGTCAGTGGTTGCTGTTGCATTGGTGCATGCACCACGTGCCGCCGCCGCTACGCCAGCTGACTACCTTGTTATTAGCGAAGTGCAAATTGGCGGATCCTTTAACGACACCGATGAGTTTATCGAACTCTATAACCCCACCAATGCGGCCGTACCTTTAAGTGGGTGGTCATTGCAATATAAAGGCGCAATCGACCCATTCAGTAGCATTTCTAAGCTAACCTTTGGGTCAACAGACTCAGTTCCAGCACATGGTTTTTTTCTCATTGCAACTCCTAATTATACTGGCTCTGCTGCTAAGGACCTTGAAAACCTCGCGTTTAACCTCCACTCTGACGGCGGTAATATCTTCTTAGTAGAGAGCGATTCTGCTGTTGCTAGCGCTGATGACGAGTCCATCATTGACGGAGTTGGTTATGGAAATGGTGATAGTGCTGAAGGAGTCCAACCTGTGGATGCTCCGGCTGCTGGCAAGAGTATTGAGCGTAAGCCAGGTGGATTGGACGGCAACGGCACAGACACTGACAGCAACTTTCTTGATTTTAGTCTAAATGACTCTCCTAACCCTCAAAATAGCAAAAGTCTACCAGAGCCTGACACTACCGCTCCTATGATTAGTGAGCACACGCCAAAAGACAATACATACTTTAACACTCAATCGGTATTGATCAGTGCTAAAGTAAGTGATGTACAGTCCGGGGTAAATTGGGAAGACACAAAACTATTTCTTGATGATCAACCCGTAACTTATACCTACGAAGACGGTAAGTTATCTTACCTGGTTTCAAATGAGTCTCTATCAGAATCAGTTCACACTGTAAGTATTTTAGCCAAAGACATGGCTGGTAACGAAACGAACGAACATTGGGGCTTCACGATCGATAAGACTAAGCCAGTCGTGAGTGTTGTTATTACTAAGACCGCTCCAGTTACCAACATGCTTTCAACGACCATTAAGATCATGGCTTCCGACACTGGTTCGCGAGTTGAGATGATGCGTGTTTCCTACGACGGCACTATGGATCTTGAGCAGTGGGAACCATTCCAGGCTGACCTTACTCGTGACCTTCCTGATAAAGACCAGGCTGAATTGATCGTCGTTGAAGTTCGGGATAGCGCTGGCAATGTTTCCGATTTTGCTACGGCTCGAACGGTGCTTGATCGAACACCGGTTACCTCTCCAATGTCTGCAACTACGACTGCAGTGACTGGTACAACAAGCATTACGCTAAACTGGCAGGCAGTGCCTGGCGCAACCTCCTACGTTATTCGCTACAGCGACGGTACTGTCTTATATGGTCCCTTAACAGCAACTGGCACATCGCTGACTGTCACCAACCTGGACCCAAACAAGAACTATACCTTTGAGATTGCTGCGGTAAATGCCGCTGGTACGGTCAGCAACTTCACTAAAGCAGGCACTGTTGTCTCAACCGTTTCGACAACGACCAGCGAATCAGTTGCATCAACCAGCGACACGCCAGTCTCGAGTGGCACAAGCAACCTGCCCCGTGTTCGCGTTACTGCTAGCCCTACTCCAGAAGCAACGATCAGTGCGAGCCCAAGTCCAGAGGTCCGAGGTGGCGAAGACGATGCCAATCGCGACTGGACCCGAGTCATTGTTGCGCTTTCCTTGCTGATTATTGCCGCCGGTGTCGCCACGGGTGGCTGGTACCTCTATCAATGGTGGATGACTCGACCACAGGACAAGAAAGGTAAGGGCAAGGGTGGCCGCTGGTAACTCATCGCCTCACGTTTTAAAAGGAGTCTGGTTCGCCAGACTCCTTTTTTGGTTCTGACGAACCTCTGTTTTCCTGCTATAATAGGAACGATGAAATTGCCAAGCCGTGAAACAATTAAAACGTTTGTGAAAGACGCCGCTGAGAAGCTGGTGGTTTTGGCGGTTATCGCCTACATCGGGGTATCGGTTGGACGATCGGTCATGAAAAATTATGAGATCAACAAGCAGATCGCCGATCTTGAAGAGCAGATCGTTGAGCTTCGTGAGCAAGAGCAATATTTACGTAATCTCATTGCGTATTACAAAACCGACACTTTTAAAGAACTTCGAGCCCGGGAAGAGCTCGGGTTTAAGTTGCCTGGGGAAACAGTTGTATCGGTTCCGGTAGACTCGGAGGACGTTCCGCTTGGTGGGGCGCGTCAATTCGCGCCAAAGAAAGAAGAGAAGAAAATTATTCCGAACTACCAAAAATGGTATCAGTACTTTTTTAGCTAGTTCCAGCCAAATTCAGAGAATGTTTGGCCGTCTCGATAGTGGGATACGGCCTTTTTTATATAATCAATGGTTTGGTCGGGTAGCGCGTCGAGCGGAAACCAACTCAGGTCGTCGCATTTGTTGGGCTCCATTATCGTTGGCTCGCCTTCCCAGCGATCGGTGGTCAGGAAGATGTCGATATATTCACGGTCAGGGTTAAATCGATGCATAACGTGACAGACGTGGAGATTTTGTGGATCAAGTGTGAGATTGGCCTCTTCCTTCGCTTCTCGGGCCATCGCTACTGTGGTCGGCTCGCCTCCATCAAGATGGCCGGAGACAAATCCGTACCAACCGTCTTGATAGCCAGTGGCGTGTCGCCGCTGAAGGAGAACCTTTCCTTCTCTCACGAGTATTAATTGGACTGAAATAAAAGCTCGAAATCGATCAGCAGGCATGATACGTCCTCTACGTTATATGATAAAAGTAGTGTAGCATAAAACATATGAATATGGTTGAGCAGCTGGGCTCCTATGGCTATCTTGGGCTGTTTATTGCCTGTTTTGTGGCAGCAACGCTCATTCCTTTCTCGCCAGAGGCAGTGGTGGCGCTGGTAATTGGTGCCGGCTACTTTCCGCCTGCAGTTTTTCTCGTAGCGTTAGCGGGTAACTACGCCGGTTCGTTAGTGAATTACTTTATTGGGAAGAAGGGTACGGATTATGTCGCGAGCCGTTTGGGGTCGAAAGAGCATCGACGGCTCGAGAAAGCACAAGCACTATACGGGAAATGGGGCGCGCCCGTCCTTTTGTTCTCTTGGGTACCGATTATCGGCGATCCGCTAACCTTGGCTGCAGGTGTTTTAGATATTAAATTCTTACCCTTCTCACTGTGGGTACTGATTGGCAAGGGGTTGCGTTACGCAGCGATCATTTGGCTAGTGCAACAGTTTTAGCTCTCTAGACGCAGTCCGGCCCCGCTCACTTCGAGCGGGGCCGGTCGTTCAGGCGTCTGCCTACTCCTTCTTTCGCCGACGTTCGGGTCGAGGTGCGGGCGTCTCGCCCAGCATCTCGCAGACTGTCGCTTCGATCAGATCTGCGAGCTCCCGAATGTTCGTTGCTCGAGGATCATCGTGTCGAATTGGCGGGCCGAATTCGACACTCACGAACCCGGGAAGAGGAAAAGGTCGCCCTTTGGGCCAGACCCAGAACGTGCCCTTGATCGCTACAGGCACGATGTTGGTCTTGGTCTTTTTTGCCAGGATAGCTGCGCCTGGCTCAAAAGGCAGCGGTTTGCCGTTGGGACTCCTTGTCCCTTCGGCGTAGATGACGAGTGCATCTTCTGCTTCAAGGTGTGCTCGCATCTCGGCCTGGGCGGCTGCGTTGACGGTATCCTTGCTTTCGGTATCGATGGGAACGCAGCCGCACCCTTCGATGACCTTAGCCATGATACGATAGCGGCCAAGACTTGTCCTGGCCGCGAAGCATAAGTGTCGCGACCGGACGAACCCGCCAACCAGCATAATGTCCAGGTAGGACAAATGGTTGGAGGCGAGGATCACCCGACCTTGCTTCGGGATATTCTCGAGGCCCCGGATCCGGATTCCGAAGGGCCCGAAGCAGAATAGCCAGCAGATACACCGGGCAATGAAGCTCGACCACCAGTAGGTCTGAGTTTCAGTGGTAACGACAGGTTTCGGTTCCATCAAGTTCTCCGGCAGTAGCGGATGACGGTTGCAGGTGCAAACTGAGGACAGTATATGCCATTTTCCCAGATTGGCCAATACCTACAGAACAAAAACACCCTCCGAATGAGGGTATCTTTGTTTTGCGGAGTTTGTTAGAACCTATTGGCTATAGAGTATATCAGAAATAAATTTGTCTTTTGATTTTGTATAACTCTTCCGGTTCTCAGGAAATTGCTCAGCTAGTTTTATCTTTAGCTCAGAGTATTCTCTAGCTAACTCGGTATTATGAATAAGTTTCTCTTTAAATGTAATAAGTCGATCAAACTCTGCATTATCTACTACGTGAAGATAAAAAGTTCGCATTTCTTCTGGCCCTTTTACGAAGAAAAGTCTACCAGACACCCCTTCTTCGTCTTTATATATGTACCCTATTTTTTCAAGTGGATCGATATACTCTTTGGCCTTATTAGCCTCTACGTACGGAATAGCTATATCAATAATCGGTTTTGCGTAGATGCCAGGAACCGCAGTACTGCCAACATGCTCTACTCTGAGCGATGAGTCTCCGATCGCACCTCTAATGTTCTCTGCTTCGTTAGCAAACAGTACTGCCCAATTTGCCTGGTGTGGCATAAGCTTCACTTGATATCGAGACAACCCACTAGTATTCATAGCCAAACTATACATGAACGATATTTAAAAAAAACAGCCATTGGTTTGGCTGCTTAGTAAGCAAGGTTGGCGCGCTTGGAGGGAGTTGAACCCCCGACCTACTGCTCCGCAAGCAGTCGCTCTATCCACTGAGCTACAAGCGCGTGATTGAGTTAGATCCGAAGAAAGCGATTAAGCTTGTCGGCAATGTCTTCTTTGACCTCATGGGTTTCCGGAAGAAAATGCTGAAGAAAGTCGCGTACTTTAGTAATATCTTGTTTTACTAAGGGGATGACAACCGGGGCGCTGAAACGCTCAATCTTTTGGAGATAGAGACGCTTTACCTCAGCTTCTTCAAGGATCCAAAATGTTTTTAAAGTCGTAAAGGGGATAAGCTCACCCTTAAATTTGATACCTGTTGCGGTAAAGATAACAGGCAGGACGGCAGGTTCTTGATGTGCGAGGCGATACATTACAATAGCACCCAAGATGACAATTATAGCGACAAAATACTGTCCCGTCAAGAGAAAGATGGTCGTAAATATAACGGTTGAGGCAGCAAGAATTGGGAACCACCACGTATTCTTTTTATAGTGGAGGAACTCAGGCGCCTTCCAGGATAGAATTGTTGTCTCGGTTTTCTTTTCAGTCATAACAAATTAGTGCTGCCAGACATCGGCCCGCCAGGTCTGTGAGGCGGGGTCAAGCGAGCCCGAAGTGCCGTTGCAAGCGCGAACCGTTACCGTATTGGTGGATGATACCCAAGCGCTCCAGGTGAGGTTCATGGTATCGATGCCACTGCCAACTGGGGTCGGGGTGGCTACTGCGCTATCGCCACTTGCCGCACCGGTTACGGTAACGGTTCCAGTTGCACACGTTTGAGTGGCAATGCTACTAAAATCAATCGTACCGGTTCCCGAAAGGTGCTTCGTGATGGCTGTGCCACCGCCAATGGTCACTGCACCAGCGGTGTCAACTTGAAAAGCATCGCTGGCACCAACGGTTAGCAAGGCTGCTGGCGAGGTATCGCCGATACCTACATTGCCTGAGGCAAAGGTGGCAGCGTAGTTGGCCGAAGCACCGGTTGGGGCACTGACGTAGAGTCCGTAGGCGCTTGTTCCCGTAGCGCTTCCACTAGCAATGCGTAAGGCTGAACTGGTGGTAAGTGCCGTGTTAGTGCCTGCCGATGGTGGACCGGCAAGGTAAACAGTCGACGCATGATCAACAGTGATGCCGGTATTTGAGCTGGCGTAGGTTGGTGAGCCGAAAGAAGAGAACATCGCATTGGTTACTGAGCCTGAGCTGGCAGTGGTGCCATCGGTGAAGGTAGCGGCGGGAACACCAAACCACATACCGCTGGTGCTCGATGGAGCTTTCGCAATACTACTGCCGTTGACCTGGAGCTGGCTGTACGGACTATTGGTATTAACACCTAGGCGCCCTTCGCTCGTAAGAGTAAGCCGCTGCTGGCGAGTTGTACCACCGGTGGTCGTGTAAAAGGCGATCGCCCCATCTTCACTACTGGCTGTTCGATCTTCAATGAGCGCACCGATGTAGGCATATTCGGTATTTGTCGCATCGGCATTTTGTAAGGTAAAAGCCATGCCTACGCCGTCGCTCGTAGCGCTGGCTCGTCGTAAGAGATGAAGAGCGCTTGAGGTGCTGGTCGCTGTAGCCGAGGTGCTCTCAAAACGGGCAGCTTCAGCTGCTGAAGAAACAACATGGAGATTGCTGCTAGGTGAGCTCGTGCCCACACCAACCTTGCCATCTTCACCGACTCGGAACAGTTCAGTTGTGCTGCCAAGGACTGTCGAGTTTTTACCGATCGTAAAGGCGGTTGTGTCGCTATCGTTGTCGTCGCTGTCGAGCTGGATCGCTGCACTTCCTGCCGAAACGAGGCGCATGGCACTTGAAGCTTGAAGAACGATAAAACTACTCGCATCGTGGCTAATGGTTCCGCCAACGTTCAAGCTGCCCTGGATATACGTAACACCAGGTGCATTAAGGTAGAGATCATCGTCGGTATAGATACGCAAATGCATATCGTCAACCAGCCGTGAACCGGTGTCGATATTGCCGTTGTCGTTATAGAGCCGCACTTCGCCGCCAACATGGAGCTTTTCTTGTACAAATGTGGTATTAGCCGCATTTAGATACAAGTAGTCGTCGGTTGTGATATTCAACTGACCATTGTCAAAAATTTCTGAACCGGTATCTTGACCAGTATTTTGATTGGCTAAAATTAAGGCGTTTCTGACTTGAAGATCGTTGGATACCTGGACAGTATTTTTTGCGTCGAGAAGAAGGTAGTCGTCTGTTTTAATGTGAAGATTGCCGTCGTCATACAGGTGTGAGCCCGTATCTTTGAGCTCATTTCGATTGGCAATGACTAATGTATTGCCGACTTGGAGATTATCGGAAGTCTTAACTGCCTTCGAAGCATTCAATAGAAGATAGTCATCGGTGGAGAGGGAAAGGTGGCCGTTATCGTAAATCTTTGAGCCGCCTTTATTATAGTTCAGCGTACCACCGTTCAAGTTGATATCGGCGGCGTAACTAATGCCAGCAACCCCGATAACGAGTACAATTGCGGCCAAAACTGTCCCAAAACCCTGGGATCGATTGCCCATGCCCACTCCTTTAGTTCACACGTATTGTATATTAACCGTACTCTAGGTAGGCCTTATCTGTCAATAAGTACTTAAGCGGGTCGTTCTTTGTCTTGCAAGTTGCAGCTTTTTGGATAGCCTAGTAAAGAAAAAACTCAGCTTAAGCTGAGTATGCTTCGTCTGGCGGAGAGGGTGGGATTCGGGCATAGCCCCCTGGGCGCTACGCTAGCTCGCGCCCTTCGAATCCCACGCCTTACTTTACTCAAGGAATTACCACCCACTCTGACGAGTGAGTACTAATTCCTTGGCGGAGAGGGTGGGATTCGAACCCACGGGGAGCTTGCACCCCCGGCTGTTTTCAAGACAGCTGCACTAGTCCACTATGCGACCTCTCCAAATACTCTCGAATTATACCAGAAACAAGTTTATTTTTCTAGCCCGGTAAGTACGCTATACTCACCTTATGGATCATAAAATCATTATTGGTAGTATCGCCGCGCTGCTTACGCTCGTAAGCTATACCGCATACTTTCGTGACATTATAGTAGAACGAACCCGACCACATGTATTCTCCTGGCTCATTTGGAGTGTTTCCTCGTTTATTATCTTTTTCGGTCAGATGGTTGTTGGGGCAGGAGCGGGCGCATGGGTTACGGGAAGTGGCGGCTTAGTCTCATTTCTGGTAGTCGTATTGGCTTTCCGACAAGGCGAGCAGAGTATTACCCGTCTCGATTGGCTGAGTCTCCTAGGGGCGGGCATCGCAGTGGGTATGTGGCCACTTTTTGACAGCCCACTCCCGTCGCTTCTTGTTGCAATGATAGTCGATAGTTTTGCCTTCATGCCAACTTTTCGGAAGTCTTATAGCAAGCCTAGCGAAGAGACGCTCATTACCTATCTTCTGAATGGGACAAAGTATCTTCTTGCTTTCTTAGCTCTCGACACTATATCGATTCTTACTGCGCTCTATCCGATTTATCTCATCTTAGTGAACTGGTCTCTGGTGGTATTGCTTGTGGTGCGACGAAACCAGCTATCTTGAAGAAAAGGCGAAGATCGCCTATAGTAAATAGACGGAGGAACTATGAAAAAAGAAGCTAGCAACTGGAAAGCGATTGTCGGTACAGTGCTCCTTCTTGGTATCGTAGTTCTTTTTTTAGTCTGGCTCGGTATGCGTCAAGTGGATGATGCACTCATCGTCCCTGCCTCTACCTACTCCCCAGCTATCCCTGAGTCCAATCAGTCAGCCAAAGAGTACATTGATCGTGCATCAGTGCGGGCTGAGGCGGGGGAATATCGCGAAGCAGTGACCATCCTCGAGGAGGGCCTTGCCGCTTTCCCTGCCGATCAGAACCTTCAACTAACCAAGGAGTACTACGAGAACGAAGCAGCTCGTCATGGTCAATAAACTTATTTCTTACAGTCTGACTGCCATTGCTCTCGCCCTTTTCCTGGTGCCTGCACCAGTTTTTGCCAATCATCTGAATAAGAATGCTATTATCGATCAAGGCGAGACGGCTTACAACAGCGTAACCGCGACGCACATTCAGCAATACCTCAATACCACAGGTTCTCAACTGGCAAGCTATGTCATCCCTGAAGAATTTGAAGTCTATTACCCGATTGGTAAAGGTCAGTGGGATAAGATTAAAGTCCGCCAGGAGTGGCAATCAAATCTTGAGCTAGAGAAGTATTACGGCAAAACGGTAGCCGAACTTCTTGCTGACTGGGCGGCAACTGATCGTTCTAAACGTCAACCTTCGAGTCCGGGGAAGATGAATCCTGTTATCCCTCTGGCGACCCTCGACAAGGAAAGTGCGAGCATCACCGGTTCCTACAAGAGCATCATTGTTTCTGAAAAGCCTATCACCATGTCTTGGCTTATGGGGTATGGATTTAACGGGAAGATGGATAGCTGTATTAAAAACGGTGATTGTGACATTAACGCTGATGGTGTGTTTGATGACCGTGATAAGGATTACATGCGACAGCGAGCCGTTTGGTATGGCGGGCCAGGCACTCAGATCGTTGAAGGTACGGCTGCACTGAAACGGTGGTCAGCAAACCCCGAGCCAAACAGTACCTGTGCCGAAGGTGGCTGGCAGCGTTTACTGGTTAATGGTGAATGTCTGAAGCTGGAAAATAGTATTACACATGCGTTGTATCGCTATACGCCAAACTTCTCTGGTAACGAACTGTTCATCAATCTCTATGCTAAAATTAAGGCTGTCTTCCCATTCCCGGCAATCGCACAACCGAACGAGAGCGACAATGACACCGCTGAATATACGGTAGATACCTATAATACCGACTTCACGTTAAGCGGTTATAAGGCAGAAAATAATAAAGCGGTCTTTAGTGGCGGAGAGATTGCTGGGTTTAATAAGACGAGTTGGCAGTTTACCTTCCAGCCTAAAACGGGTCGTCACATGTATAGTGTTGACTTCCAGCGTTCTGATGGATCAGTTATCAACCGAAAATACTTCTATGTGAATAAGCGTAAGGTTGGCGATATCGATAATGATGGCAGGGTAGACATCAAAGACCTATCAATCCTCTCTACTTATTGGGGACACACTGATCCGCCTGACCCCATGACCAATCTTAATCCGGACGTTGATAACGAAGTAAATATCTTAGACCTCTCACATTTAGCCGCTAACTTCGAAGGATAACTATGGTAAAAACACTCACCTGGCTCGTCATTATTCTCGGGTTAATGCTCAGCCCGCTCGCTGCTGTTCCGGCTCATGCTGCAGCGGGAATCTTCAGTAGTGGCGGCGGCAACTTCGTTGTCGGGGAGAAATTTTCGGTTACGGTAACGGCAAGCGGCACAACCTTCGACAGCCTTCAAGGGACTATCTCTGTTTCGGGTCCGGTAGATGTCGTGAGCTTTTCGCCAGGCAGCGCTACGTGGCTACCTGGGAAATCTCCAGGAAACGGCCAGCAGTTTGTTGGCATTACCTCAGCAACCGGAAGCCTGACAGTGGCTAAAATTACCCTTAAAGGTAATAAGGAGGGTAGCGGGTCGGTCAATGTTAGCGGAGTAAAACTTGCTTCAAAGGGTCAAGTGGTTGCAACCGATGCGGGCGGGGCGAGTTTCAAGATTGGCAGAGCTCCAGTTTTGCCAGGAACGGTTAATGTCACCTCACCTTCACACCCAAACCAGAACGAATTCTATGAGAATCCAACGGTTGAACTGCAGTGGGAAAAATCGGCTGGCGTTACCGATTTTTCATACGTTTTTGACCAAAACCCCAGCACCACACCGGCGACTAATCAGCCAGATGGACCGGGTACATCGGCGAAGTTTGAGAACCAAGCAATTGGGACGTACTATTTCCATATTCGAGCGAAAAACGGTGATGGCTGGGGTGGAACAACTCACTTTAAAGTAAATATTAAGGAACCCGATCCGAAGATCAACGATACGCTGACGATTCCGACAATTAAGAAGATGAGTAAGCTGCCAACCTTCGC
>CBINIT010000024.1:0-15951 GCA_966250865.1 uncultured Candidatus Berkelbacteria bacterium | reverse complement strand
AAAATAAAGTTTAATCTAAGTTTTAGTAGTCCGGAGCCGACTACCCGAAGGTAGACAGGGCATCCAAACCAGTAAGTTCAAGATTGAACTGGCGATTATCTTTTTAGCCTTGGACAATCAAACAAGGTTGTTCTTACAACCACACAAAGATCGTTTGCGTGATTTGCTAGCAGAGAACGCACATTCTCTATCTAGCGCCACAATACACTAGGTTTTTGGATGGTGTGTATTGCAGCTCTGGACCGTGGGTGTCGTTTTAAGCGACAAAATAATGAGGAAGTCCCACAAGACTCTTGTTAAGCATCAGCCGAACCTGTAGTTAGGTTGTCTGGAGCGCCTCATGCACTCGTGCTATTTCGGATAATACCATAGTGAAAATCTTTGTCAATACCTTGCGCACCTTTAGAGTGAATAATTGTTATCGACGGCTATTTTCATGAGCCGAGCATACCATAAAAATCTTGACATTAACAGGTTTATGTGGTATGCTGATCTGTCGACAAAACAGCCTGTTTTGTGACGCCCTTCAGACAACCTGCTGACCCTTGGAGAAACACGATGCGACCTCGAATCACTGCTGGCCTTGTCACTCTTCTCTTCTTCGTCGGTCTCTTCCTAGCTGGCTGCAGCAACGCTGGTCAGCGTCGCGATTTGGCGTACGAATACATCGACGCCACACAGACGGTCGGAAGACTAAGCAAGAGCAAGGAAGCTCGCCGGATCGGCAAGCTGCTCGACGAAGCCATCCCGGCCGGACCCACGAACGACCAGTCCCGCCCCTTCACCTACCTCGCTGAGACCAAGGCGGAGCATAGCCTCGGCGTCATCCCCGTTTTCCCCGACGACACGAAGGTGGGCGACCACTGGAAGGAGACTCGCAAGGCACACAAGACCACACTGGCCTACTTCGAGCACTGCTCGAAGTACTGGTTCATCGGGTTTTATGATGACCGGATCGGCACGTGGAGCAAGCGAGCTCGCGGCCTCATTGGTCAGCACGAGGGGCGTCACCTGACCTTCGTCATCGACGGCGAAGGTGATGGGCTCCCCCAGCGGCATCGCGACGCCTACACCGAGCTGGCAGCCCGTGAGCACGAGCGGAACATCCGCCTCGGCATGGGCGGCGAGCGGTATCAGCGGGCAGTCGACATCATTGTTGACAGTCTGTATCAAAGCCAAAGCTTCGATGGCAGCCGACTACCAGAAGACCTCACCGTCTCCCGCGACGACATGCGACAAATCAAAAAGGACCTGAAGAAGGTCTTCAAATGGGAATCGGATGAGGAGGGCGAGTGGTGGATAAGCTGCCTCATCCTGGACGCCTGCTTCTCGTACATCGAGAAGCATTGGACGCCCGTCGATCTGGCGAAGATCAAGTTCCTCGAGTCCGCCAGCCTGATTCACTACAACGCGAAGGAGTAGTATCAGGTGGTCTGAAGTGGCTCGGCCGGGGTGCGCAGCACATGCGTACCCCGGTTTTTTGTTCGCTAAATGCTGCTCCAATCCCTTGGCTAGTATAGATTGACAGTCAATGCACATTCGCATACGATGGGTCCGTGATTACTGCCCTCTCAATCATCATTCCAACCCTAAACGAAGAGCGATACCTCCCTCGACTTCTGCGATCCCTAGCTGAACAGGACTACCCTGGACGGCTTCAAGTTATCGTTGTTGATGGCAATTCTACCGACAAGACAATTAAAGTAGCTAAACGATTTGCCCACCGATTCAACGAGTTTCGTATTGTCCGCTCAGAACGCGGCGTAAGTACGCAGCGAAACCTCGGCGCTAAACTCGCCAGACATGAGCACATACTGTTCATTGACGCCGATATGACGTTGCCAAAATCATTCCTCCGTCATATGGCTGGAAAACGCCACCTCAAACAGCCGCTTGTCGCCACCACAATGCACCTCCCCGTGAAGCCGAACGTTTGGGACTACCTTTTTGCCGCCGCAGTCCAGACCTACCTCCTCATTGCTTGGCCCTTTTACCCGATCATTCCGGGCTCTTTCATCGTTACGCAAAAATCACTGCACAAGAAAATTGGCGGCTTCAACGAACGCCTGGTGTTTGCTGAAGATATCGATTACGGGGAACGCATGATCGCTGCCGGCGCGCGTTACGCCTTTTTCGCCTGGCCCTATCTTCTCTCATCGCCAAGACGTCTCCGTAAGACCGGCCGTCTCCGCCTCATTTTCTTTTGGTTAAAACATCATCTCCACATTGCCAAAAACGGACCGATTTACGATCCGTCAGCCCTCTCCTACCCTGTTGGTCAACACGATAGCGAAGAATAATTGAGTAAACCCCAGATCCAAAATACCAATAACCAGTACTGTTATAGTCCTTGGACTATTGGGATTTGATTAGTCATTTGAGCTTGGAATTTAGGATTTTATCTCTAGTACTCGATACTGACCGTCATATTGCGCGCGGCTACCCCACGAGGCAGCTTCACCTCGGCTGTTGAGCCCTGAGGATTTTTTGGCGTTGGGACTTGAAGTACATATTCACCAGACGGCACGAGCACGTAGGCCTCACCGTGACGATCGGTTACCTTCGTTGCCACAACGTTACTATTCTTGTGGTCAAGTAATCGGAAGATGGCAAACGGCAGCGGTCGCTGACGCTCGTCAACAATACGCAGCGTGTTGCGTGAACGATCGAAGCCAATGATCTCGTTAACCCAAAGTACCGCGTAGATAACGACCAGAAGTACATTTAACGGAATAACGTCCTTAATAAGACCGTACACCGAGATCGCGGTACCAAAAGCCAACAGGGGTAAACGCAGCCACAATGCAGCAAGCGCAATCTTGCGGATGCCAATAATCCAAGGCGATGTCGCTTCTGCCGGATCACAATAGAGATCAAGGGTCACGGTCTTCTCATTCTCGATCGCAAAACTGGCCCCACGATAGATAGTAGCTGAGGTCAAAATTTGAGTCGGGAAAGTATAGCCAGACCGGTTAACCGAGAAGTAGTATTGACCAGGCGAAACGAGAAAGCCGTAGCGACCTTCGCGATCAGTCACGCTCTTTTCTACTACTTTCTTTCCACCACCTGCTTGGTCGGACAAAAGGAATACCGCGGCATCAGCGATGGGTTGACCGGTAACGCTATCGAGGACTCTCCCCCACGGGCGGTGACGCTTTCGCAAACCAACAAAGTAGAGAAACTGAAACCAAAGCGTTGAGAAGAAGTTGGGTACGTTGAGCAAGGACTGCAGAATAGTCCCAAGAAAGGTCGGCGCCGCTCCGGCTACTACCGTCGCAGCAGTTGGCGCCGAAACAGCCACGCCAACAGCCGCCTCAACCGAGACGGGCTGGTTACCCGTCAGGAAGTTGAGGACTTTTCGGCCAGGTGAGGCATGTTCGCTACAAGAAGCCGGCGGGTCAATACCGATACAGGAAACCGTCATATTATTGACTTCTACTTCGGTAAGCTCAACGGCAAAAAGACGGCTAGGTAGACTGGCAAAGCTCAACAACAGGAGAACAAATAAAAAAGCAATGCGAGTTAAAGCATTACGTTTCTGAAAACTGGATAGTAGCTGCTGTATCACCGTTCCCTCCATTCGCTCTCTAGTATACAGCCTGAGGTCGAATCTGTACATTCATCATTCTTTGGCAACAGTGAGCGTTTTCTTCATACGAAGCGCCGGATCCCGATGGTCAAATTGTGGCAACCCCTTTTCAGCCAATTCACCAAACAGATCAGCTACGGGCTGCGGCTCGCCCTTATAGAACAAGCCGACAGGATACTCATCAAACCCCTTTTCCCCTTTGAGAATCGACTCCCAACCAATCTGTACATCGTCGCCATACCAGGCCATGCCCAGCACCGGATATCCCTCTTGGCGGAGTTTGGCCAAGATGTCGTACGTTTGCTGACACATAGCGATAGAGCTCTCGGCTTTAGCGTTTACCTCAGTGTGCAACATCGGCAGTGGGTAGCGTTTCCAGTACTCTTCAATCAATTCAAACAGACGATACGGTTTAGTGATATCGTGATCGACCGTATGGTCTTGATGAAACTCATGAATGCACCACGGGTAGTGATCGATGCCAAGGATCGTCCCTTTCGTTGTTCCATGCTCCATAAACCAGTCATATTCAGCCGCATTGAGCCCCTGAGAGAGGAGATACTCGCGCATCTCCTCATCGTTATTGCCCAAGATAAGATCGAGCAACGTAAAACGACGAACATTAAATCGTCGAGCTTCTACTTCTCGATAACTTCCGGGTACGGCTATCGCTAATTCAAAACTTTCGTTCTGGAGATAAATCGGCTCATCAGGTCTTCCCTCTTCTTTCCAAACATGGTCAATAGCTTTCCGAGCCAAGATCGCCGCTTTGGCAATATTGGCCGCTGCTCGAACAAAGTAGTGATCATCTTCCCAGCCTTTACCGGCTAGCTGTTCGTTCCATAGACCAAGCTTGGCAGAAAGAAAGGCGGTCACGAAAGGCTCGTTAACCAATGTATAGTACGTAATCTTTGGATAGCGCTTGGCAAAAAATTTGGCGTATTTGGCGAATTCAGCCGGAAAAAAGTTGTTTTGAAAATGCGGCGTGTCTTTATGCTCTTCATGAAGCCAATCAGGCAAGCCAAAGTGCAGCAGGTCAGCCATAATCGTAATACCAAGCTCATCACACTTCTTCACTACTTTGTCGAAAAACTCGAAATCGTAGACGTCTTTTGCTGGATGCGCCTGCGAGTACGGTACGCCAAAACGAAGCCAGGTAATACCAAGCTCGCGAATCCGTTTAAGCCGCGACTCGTAGTTCAAGTAAAAGTCGTGGGCTTCCTTGAGTTGGTTACGACGAGTTCCGTCAACGTAGGGGTCAGAACCTTCGATACCAGTTAAAAAGATGCCTCGCTGCGGCTGCGTCGCAACCATTCGAATTGTCTCAATAGGCCAGATAGACGCCTCCTTTTCCTTTCTTCCAGTCTAGCGATTCTCGAAACGAAGCACAATGGAGAAATTAAAGAAAATTCCCTCGGATAAGGAGGGAATTTTCAGTCAAGTCGATTATTTCTTAGGCTTCGGCTCAACAATGGCCGGCTGTTTCTCCATAACGGCGTCAACTAGTCCGTAGTCTCGCGCTTCAAGTGCGTCCATGAAGTAGTCACGATCAGTGTCTTTGTTAATCTGCTCCGGCGTCTTTCCAGTGTGCTTCGCCATGATCTCATTTAAGGCATGTTTGACGCGAAGCATTTCACGGGTTCGGATCTCAACATCGGTTGCCTGACCCTCTGCCCCACCAAGTACTTGGTGGATCATGACACGAGCATTTGGCAAAGCAAAGCGCTTGCCTTTCGCACCCGCAGCCAAGAGCACCGCCGCAGCCGAAGCCGCCTGACCTACGCAGATTGTCGCCACATCGGGCTTAATGTACTGCATCGTGTCGTAGATCGCCATACCGGCCGTCACCACTCCTCCGGGGCTATTGATATAGAGGCTAATATCTTTGTTTGGGTCTTCGCTTTCTAAGAAGAGCAGCTGAGCCGCAATGATATTGGCTACATTATCATCAATCGGCGTACCGAGAAAAATGATTCGGTCTTTGAGTAACCGTGAGTAGATGTCGTACGAGCGCTCACCAAACTGCGTCTTTTCGATGACCATGGGGACCAGATAATTATTTTGAATATCCACGGGTTCTCCTTCTCCCCTTCATTGGTAAATGTCTCATCTACTGTATAAATTCTTAACATAAATGTCAAGTTTTCTTTACATTCTGCTCTCGCCTCAGAGTTGTGTCTACGTTGAGGCATGATACAATACCTTCATGACACAAACTTCTTTTCTCTTATTGGTGCTCGTAGCCTTCTTTAATGCAGCCGCCAACCTCCTGCTCAAGAAAGGCTCAAATATCATTGAAGCGAGCACTAAAAGCGGGCTCCTTGCCGCCCTCAATCCCTACACCATTGGCGGCCTAGCCCTGCTCGGCCTCGGCTTCTTCGTCTTTATCTATGTCCTGACAAAAGTCAACGTCTCTGTCGCCTATCCGATTATCTCCCTTGCCTACGTCATGGTCGCGATCGGTGCCCACTTCATCTTCGGTGAGCTGCTCACCCCAACAAAAATCTTCGGCATTATCCTGATCATTGTTGGCGTATCGATCCTCTCCTTCAGTCACAAATAATCAACCAATCGATCTCTCCAAAAAAAGAGCCGGTCACCCGGCTCTTTTTTTTGCTAGTCAACAAATCGATACTTAAAGAGAACCCACAACGCCACAATCCCATCACGCCAGGTAATCTTTTTTCCTTCATGAAACTCCCGACCGGCATAGCTGATTGGTACTTCATAGATTCGGATACCCTTTTTGAGAATCTTAGCCGTTAGCTCGGGCTCAACATCGAACCGCTTCGAGTGAATGGTCATGTCATTTAAAATATCGCGCTTAATGAGCTTGTAACAGGTTTCCATGTCAGAAAGCGTTGTATTGTAGAGCAAGCTCGTCATAAAGCTCAAGAACTTGTTGCCCATCCAATGCCAGAACAACATGTTGCGATGCTCGCCGGTAAATCGTGAGCCATACACTACCTCAGATTTACCTTGGATGACCGGTTTCAGGAGTTTTTCATATTCAGCTGGGTCATACTCCAAATCAGCATCTTGGATGATCACGTACTCTGACTTCGCCTGCTTGAAGCCGTCCTGTAAAGCTGCACCCTTGCCACCGTTCGTCTTACGCAACGAAATATGAACCCGAGGATCGGTAAACTTCTTATACAAGTCCCGTGTGCCATCAACTGAACAGTCATCGACAATAATCAGTTCAGTCGTAAGCGGCGATGCCAATACTTGCTGGACAATCGCTTCTAAAGTTGGCTTTTCATTAAAGACAGGCATGACCACCGATAAGGTAGGCACATTTTTTTCTACTTCCATATTGCTCCTAGATCGCTCCTGACGGATACTTGTTACTATTCAAAACAACGTCCAAATACAAAAGTATAGGGATAGATTTTGACATTTGTCGTGCAGACCTTCCCTCTACTTCTCCACCAATCGATAGATAGTCGCATCGCTAAACGACTCTATGTGTTGCAATTCCGGCATGGCATCGAGTCGCGCTTTAACGACACCAAGCTGATCATCACGCTCAAGTAAAGTAAAGTCTCCTGGAGTAAAAACAATATACTTAACACCCCATTGTCGCAAGAGTGCAATAGCAGCGGGGTCCTCGCCAAGCTTAGCGAGCAGTTTAGCGTTCTGATAGTATTGGCTCGGGATATACGGTGCGATTGCCCCATTCACTCGACGCTTCCAGTGGTAGGTTGATAAGTACATTCTTCGACTCTCCATAATCTCTGCGTGTCGCCCAATCGAAGAGTCCCATATCGGTAATTCAAGAATCGGAAACTCCCCTGGCTGACGAGCAAGCCACTGTATGCTTGGGTAATCGTTGAGTTCATACGTTTTGTGCCAATGAATTGGCGCTGGCGACTGCGTCGCGAGGAGCCACACAGCGAGGGCTCCGATAATAATGGCCTGCCAAGTCCGATTTAGCTTAGTTAGTATCGGCTTCAGGCCTAACGCACCAAAAATTGCCAAACAAAAGCCAGCAATAAAATACCACCTGATAGGAAAACGAAGTGCTTTATATCCAGGGAGATACTCATAAAGCAGGTTGAAAAGCCAATTCTTCTCAACTAGGACTCTTTCATAGCCTCGAATGGATACACCCAATGCAGCGATAATTGCCAGGATTGCGATGAGCAGAAAGATGAAGGGCCGAACATCCTGACGACGCTCCCTCCAGTGAACCACAGCTCCGATGAGTAGCGAAATAAAAAGCATTGGATCGATGAGTCGAAGTTTTTCTCCGTGATAGGGAATAATATTGTATTTAGCTAAGAACCGAGCCAAAGAGGAGCCACTACTTATCCCCCAAGGCTCAAGCTCATGAACGAAGATTCCGTGCTGATCATACACTGACCGAATAACCGGATCTTTCAGTTGTATGAGGATAGAAGGCAAGTATACAACGATTACCGCCAGTACTGACGTCAGGCCGGCTGCAAGCCCAATTATTATGAGTAGTCTTAGTGATAGTCGCTTTAGGAGGAAAAGGCAGAAGATATAGGTAGCTACGGCCAGTAGGCTGAAAAGCGAGATGTAGACATTCGTTGCCATCATTAAAAAGAAGAAACAGCAAAAGAGTATTATGTGCTTGGCACTATACTCACGGTAAACCTTCTCTACATAGAGAAAGACAAAAGGAATCCAAAAAGTCGCCAAGGTCTGTATGTGGCCAGCTTCAATTATGCGAACCGAACTGAAGACCCAGAATAACCCGGCAACAATACTAACCGAACGATTTTTCGTTAGGTAGTATACAAAAAGATAGAGACCATATGCCGAAAGAGTAGTAGTTAAAAGCAATAAGATATTGTACGTTCCCAATACTCCAAATAGCGGCATGAGAGGTAGAGAGAGGATCGCGAGCGAGAAAAGGTGGTCACCCCAAGCAAGCGTATGGGCAAAGGGGTAGAACATGTTCGCTTCAAAGAACCGCCAGGGATAATGAGTAAGCGCATGGTTTCCCCAGCCAATTATCCACTGATTAAAGGCGGTATCAATTGGCGGCCACTCAAGCTGAGCTGTGCGCAGATGGAACGGCAGCGGGTACCAATAGATACAGGCCATCACGGTAAAGAACAGCAATACAAAAAGTTCCGTACGATTTGTACGGATCCACTTCCCTAACGATGATTGGAACTTCCTCAAGTAACTCTTCACCGTATGCGCTCCTTTACTGACTATACCCAGGAAGAAAAGCCTTGTAAAGCACGGCCAGTATACGCCTCACCTCTTTTTTGAGAGAATAGTGCTATGATTGCGAGTCTTCTCTTTTTTCTCTTAGGATGGGTCGTTGGCTTCGTGACCTTACGACGAAGCAAGTTTCAGCTAGACTTTGAAGAACTGATTATCTGGTCGCTGCCGCTCGGCGTCATGCTCCTCACATTCTGGACGTTCATACTCACCTACGGTATCCGACAACAGGACATTGCGCTTATTATCTCGTGTAGTACAGCCAGTATTTACTGTCTTGAATACTTGAATCGAGGCAAAAATCTTCGAGCCATTGCCCGTGAAGCAAAAGAACGCTGGCACACTCTCAACCCTCAGGATTTTTGGGCCTGGACCATCGTCCTTCTTCCTTGGCTTATCTATAGCCTGATCACCATCCCCTACCTCCTCTTCTTCCGTGAAGGCAATCTCATTGCCGGCTGGATCAATGTCTGGGGCGACTGGGCAGTGCATCTGCGCAACAGTACCTACTTTGCCGCTCGCGACGCCATCTCGCTCGACAACCCACTGTATGCCGGAACCGAATGGCGCTACCCCTACCTCTCAAGTTTCCTCTCAGCCATCCTCCAGCGTCTCAACCTCCCGCTCGACCGATCACTCACTTGGCCGACTATGCTGCTGTTTACAACCCTACCGGGCCTACTCTATAGCGTAGGACGGAAGCTGACGAATAGCCGAAGAGCCGGCGTCTTCTTCACCTATTTCGTCCTACTCTCTGGTGGTATGGGCATCTATTTCTTAGTCAAAGACCTGCTGGCCGGTCACTTCTTCTGGGATGCCAGCGCCTACAGCCCACAGCTCTACACCGACATGCGAGAAGCCGGTCAGTCGGTCAATAGTGGTATTTGGTTCATGAACTTCATCATGAGCGAGTTTTTCCCCCAACGCGCCTTCTTAGCCGGCATACCACTAGCGCTATTTATATTGATGACTATTTGGCAAAGCGTTCAAGGAAAGACGGTTCATCGAAAGACCCTCCTCTTTGCCGGTTTACTCTTCGGTATTCTCCCCCTCATCCACACCCACTCCTTCGTTGCCTTAGGCCTCATCGTTCCTACCCTCTTTGGCATAACTGCACTCCCTTTGCTTGCCCGATCCAAGGCTAAGCACAAGCGATCACTTCGTGAACATCTCATCGACGCAGCGTGGGTGCTTCTGCCGGCGGTTGGCATCGGTAGTATTTTTCTTTTCCTCTTCGTCTTTGATCCTAGCGCCACTAACTCATTCATTCACCCAATTAAGTGGTGGGTCCCTCGACAAGAAGATCCAGTCAATCCGCTGCTTTGGTGGCTCCGTAACACCGGACAGCTCTTCATCTTGGGCAGTATTGGCGGCCTGCTGCATCGTCGCTACCTGGGGTTAATGCTCGCTGGGCTCGTCATCTTCGTTATTGGCAACTTCGTGAGCTTCCAACCATGGCAATACGACAACCTAAAGCTCCTCACCTACTGGTACATCCTGTGGGCCATTCCGATTGCCGTACTCTTCGCCAAACTGCCTCGTCTAGCTTTACCGTTAGTCATTATCGGCACGTTGTTGATGACTGGAGCAGGACTCGCCGATGCGCTTTCGGTAACGGTTTCGGCTCGTACTGGCGGCATCCAGCTCACCAGCGCCGATGACATTCAATTCGCGAAACAAGTAAAAGCGGCTACCTACCAAGAGCCTAATGCGCTCTTTATCGCCGCGACTGACCACGATCATGCTATGACGACTGTTTCCGGCCGCCGCATGTATATGGGCTATGAAGGTTGGCTCTGGACCTATGGCTTTGAGTGGTCAGGGCGTCAGAAAGAGTTAGAAGCAATGTATCAGCTTAGCCCTCAAGGCGAGCAGCTGATCAAAAGCAAGGGTATTGATTACATTACACTTGGTCCAAAAGAAGTGAGTAAATATAAAGCAGCAACTGAAGCGCTCACTACTCGCTTCCCTACCGTCCTCGAGTTCGGACAGTACAAACTATTGAAAGTGGAGTAGCCAGCTTCGTCTCGTAGATTTAGCACAAAGAGAAAACCGCCCTTGCAGGCGGTTTTCTCTTTGTATCTTGCAGTATGTTTACGGTGTTGGCGTGGCGGTAGCTTGAGCGCTTGGACCATCGGTTCGGTACTTTTCAATGGCTTCAACAACTTTGGCGCTCGATTTCATGTCTTCAATAAACAAGATGTGATCGTTGTTGATCTTCATCTCGTCGACTGGGGCGTGAAGTTCATTGCCAAGTTTGACGAGTGAGATCTGTGGCTGCTCATTGCTATCTTTCTTATCACCAGGCTGTGGTGATTGCGCGAGCTGGAGGTAATAGACGTCGGTCAGCGTTGAGTAGTCGCCACCTTCCTTGAATTCACCAAAGTAGACTTGACCGTTGGTGAGGAAGACGGCCTGGAGGCCACTCGACTTACTATTGTCTGCTGATTTTCGACCAGGCAGTAAGTCATTAGCCGTTACGAACCAGGCAATAAGACCTAGAACGACGACAATGACGATGATTGAAACGACACTCTTTGCGTTCATGCAATTCCTCCTCTATTTGTCTTGCTACTATCGTAACAACTACTGTAGCATAACGCAACTGGGTGCGCTAGCTCGCTTTTTCCTCAGTCTTTGGCGTAAGCGCCTGACGATCTTTTTCAGAAACAGCCATGACATAGAGCTTCTCGAGCACGAGACGACTGGCATCGTTCTGGGAAGGATCAATGCCCTCTTCTTCAGCGATCTTACCAAGAATCATTCCTACCTTGGCTGCTTTTTCGGCCTGCTCATGGTACTTGGTGTGGAAATCTTCGTGACTCATGTTCTCACCCTTCAACCAGTCGTCGAAGGTCATGCCATAGGCCTTAGCCTGCATTTCAACCTGTCGTTCCATGCGGTGAATCTCATTGTGGATGAAGGCTTCTGGAACTTCAAGCTTCGCCTTCTTTAAGGCCTCTTCGATAATCATGTCGTAGGTGTCGCTCTGTGCCTGGAAGATCTTTTGCTGGCGGATATTTTCTTCAACGGCTTTGCGAGCCTCTTCTTCATCTTTAAACTGACCAACTTTGAGCCACTCCTCTTCACCGTAGAGTTTCTTGAGCTCATCGATCGTGCCATCAATTTCTTTCTTATCGATCTTGTCTTCAACCTTCTTGGGTCGAACGCGGATCTTCTTGTAGTCGCCGAGCTTTACTTCAGGCATCACATCGACTTCGGCGGTGTAGACAATTTCAGTCGGAACGAGATTGTCGTCGGTCAGCCCTTCCATCTTCTTGACGTCGACAGCAGGCTGAGCAACCGGAACAATATCCTTATGATCGGCCAACGCACCGTAGTAGGTGTCTGGCAAAATGAGATCGAGCATTTCATTCAAAACGGTGCCATTGCCAGCTTTTTGGATGACCAGACCCTTGGGGGCATGACCCTTACGGAAGCCCTTAATTTCAACGTGTTCACTTACTTTTTTGACTGCTGTTTCGTAGTGCTCAGCAATTTTGTCTGCCGGAACCGTAATCGTCAGTCGAACACGTGACTTTGGCAGTTTTTCAATCTTTGTTTCCATAGAAACCTTTCCCGAGGGTGTCATCCTTGACCGGAAGCGATAGCGCTCCGGATCGAAGATCGGTTATCATCAAACAAACCGATTCCCGATCAAAATGCTGACGCTTCTGTCGGGAATGACAAAATAATGTAAATATCAGGTTCAATACTATCAGATATGGAGTAATTGGTCAATGAAAGCAGTCAGGGCGGTGCACGAGTGCGCACCGCCCTGCTGACACCTGTCAGTTAACCTATTCCTTTCTCGGCCTTACGGCCAGATAGCCCTTCGCGATATTGCACTGGCCGGCTGGAGTGGCCTTCGACACAGTCATCAGGCCACCGATATGCTCGTCACCGAGTTCAAGTCGGTCAGCAGTGATACGCAGCCTGTCCTTAGGTTCGGCAGTTTCGAGCACTTGCCAATCCCTAACGTCGCTGAGTCCCCATAAAGCAGGTAGCTCCTCTGGCTGGCCAAGGCTAGCCAGTCCTGTCAATGCCTTGGCGGCATAGTCGAGGATAACGGAACCCGGTGCGATGGCCTTGCCGTTGAAGTGACGCCCCAACCAGAAGGGGTGCTGTGGGATGGTTGCCCCTGCGGTCAGGTCAGGCTCCTTCAGTTGGTCGGTTGGGGGGTACGCCAGCGAGTGGATATCGACATTCCAGTCAGCGCCAGGCTGACAATTAGGCTGTTCAGTAAGCTGAAAGCCCAGCATATTCTGCCGAGTAAGACAGCCGAACACTTCGCCAGTCGCCAGCATCTTTGAACCGCTTCGCAACTGGACGAAGCCAGTACGTCGGCTGCTGACCGCAGTAGGCTTAGGGTCTTCAATGAAGGCGTAGGCCTCCACCATAGCGCCTGGCGGAATTAGGCGATGGACCCTCCAGCGAGGGACTCCCATGAGCACCGGGACGCGAATGACGCTACGCCCGTGCTGGATAGCAGCGGAGTGCTCCAGCATAAGACGCGTCGATAACTCCATGGCCCAGTGATCCGAGACGGCCGTCCCTTCTCCAGCCGAAAGCCAGCGGGGATCGCTCGGCGCCACTACCTCTGCGGAGATCTCATGACCCGAGATGTAGTAACTCTCAGGAAGGAAGAGGAAGTCCGGACTGAACAGCAGCTTGCTGAGTGCAAGCGGCTGATAAGTAGTGTCAGTAACAGTCATCGAAAGACCCTCACTCACTAAAAAAGGCGCCGTCTGACGACGGACGCGCTGCCGTCTTCAGAGCACCGTAACTATACACTGGGATTGGTATTTTTTCAACCTAATTGAGCACTTCAAGGCCAGGCAATTTCTTCCCAGCAAGATATTCGAGGGCTGCTCCCCCACCAGTTGAGACAAAATCAATCTTCTTTAATAGCCCCAGTTCTTTGAGCGCAGCTGCCGTGTCACCACCGCCTACCATGCGCACCCCTTCGTGCGGTGCAGCGATCGCCTCAGCCACGGCTTTCGTTCCTTTAGCAAAGGCCGGAATCTCGGCAACGCCCATATCCCCTGCCCAGAAGACTGTTTCGCTCTCTTCAATGATGCTCGTATAGAGTTCAATCGTCTCACGACCGATGTCGGCGATCCGGTCGCCATCCCAAACATAATCAAGCGGCATAGCGATTTGGCTATCAGCATGTTTTAATACTCTTTTTGCAGCATCCATGAGACTGGGCTCAATAAGCGACTGCCTTACATCGGTGCCCGAAGCGGCAAGCAGCATATTCGCCACCACGCCACCCGTCAGCACTGCATCGACCGATGGCAAGAATTGCTCAATCAAGCCGAGCTTCTCTTCTGCTTTAGCGCCACCGACAATCAATGTAAAAGGCTCCTTAGGACTATGTTTCACAATGTCAAGGTGAGCCAGCTCATCGATCAATCGAAGTCCAGCAACAGCAGGAAGTTTTTTTGCGATACCAACAGTCGATGCCGCCTTTCGGTGTGCCGTCGCAAATGATTCATTGACATAATAATCATGACCTTTGGCGAGCAATGAAATAAACTCGGCTTCATTCGCCTCTTCTCCGGGATCGAAACGGAGATTTTCAAGCAAGGTCACATTCTTGGCAATACGATACTGTTTTTCAAAAACCGGACTCTCGGACTTAGCCTCTTCGGCATGTACTGTATGGTGCGGAATGAGTAGATGCGCCAGTTGATGAGCAACCGGTTCAAGCGAAAGCTCCTTAGCCACTTTGCCTTTCGGACGTCCCATGTGACCGGTCAGCGTAACCGTCGCCCCCTCGCCAACAAGGTAGCGAATGGTCGGGAGAGCAGCCCGCAAGCGTGAATCATCGGTGACTTTTTTGCCGTCGAGATCAACATCCGTATCGATGCGAACGAGAACCGACTTACCTTCAAGATCTCGTAACGACTGAACATCTCTCATTATTCATACCTCAAAGCAGTAAGTGGGTTAAGTTTTGCAGCACGGATGGCAGGGTAAAGCCCTGTGAGCAAAGCAAGGATAATGGGATAGAGCATCATACTGAGTAAGAAGAATCGCGGATATTGAAAGACATCAATAACCGTTCCGTCAAAGTACTTGGCCAATTGGTTCAAGGTAATACTCAACGACTTATCAACACCGAGACCGATGCCGATCCCCGCAACGCCTCCCAGAAAACCGATCATTGAAGCCTCGGCAAGAAAGATCTGCTGAACCGCTCTGTCAGTTACACCAATAGCCTTCATGATGCCGATCTCTCGGGTACGTTCCAAAAGAGCGATTGTTAGCGTGTTAAACATTCCGATAGCCGCAACAATCAGCGAGATCGTGCCGAAGATGGCCAAGCCGGCTGTCACCCAACCGAAGATGGTCTTGGCTTGGTCGAGAGTGTCAAGCAAGCTATCAACCTGGTAGCCTTGCTTGACCAGTGCAGTTGAAATGGAAGCAACTGAGTCACGATCTTTTGCCGTAGCCTTAAACTGAGCGATTTTCACCGGACCATCAGCGGTCATCATACTATAGGGAATATACACTGCCGGCGTATCAACTTCCTTAAGAATACCCACAATTTCGACTTCACCAGTTGTTTTTAAAATGTTTTGGTTATTAGGATCAGAATAATTTACTTTGATGATCGTACCGATAGCCTTATCAAGCTTGATATCAAGCAGCTCTGCAGCACCGGGAGTAATAACAATTGCTTTAGCCGTGTCTTGATATAGCTTACCAGACTGGGTCTCTAGGCCCTCCATAGGGAAAAACGAACTAAAGGCTCCTGTAACGCTCACCACAGCTAGCTTTTCTCCTAACTGCGCCTGTCCAGCCGTATTGACTACCGGACTCACCTTATCCATACCTTTCATCTTCTGCATATCGCTTAAGATCTTATCCGTCAGTATAAGATTGGCACGGTTATCTGGCAAAATATCGAGTGAGAGCAAGGTCTTGGATTCAACAATCGAACCGACCGTAATGTTCTGAACACCATAGCCCAAGCCAATCAGGATGACGATAAAGCTAATCGCAATACCAATACCAAAAACTGTCAGGAGACTCCGAAGGATGTTCGTCTTGAACATACGGAAAGCAATGCGAAAGACATCAAGCAGCTTCATGCGTTTCCTTTTGTTCGGGCTTAGCAGATGGTGGGGCTACTGGAGTTGGCTGGACTG
>CBINIT010000023.1:0-16009 GCA_966250865.1 uncultured Candidatus Berkelbacteria bacterium | reverse complement strand
CCTCATCTTCCTTGGCTTGCTCTACGATGACATCGGTATCTTCTTCTTGCGGCAAGGCTTCAGCAACGACCTCTTCTTCCGCACCCTCTTTTTCAATATCGATACTCCAACCAGTTAATTTGCTGGCGAGGCGAACATTTTGGCCACCTCGGCCAATTGCGAGAGAGAGCTGATCTTCAGGAACAATAACCTTAGCTTTATGATCAGAGTCAGAAAGATTGATTTCGCTAATCTTCGCCGGTGACAGTGCGTTAGCGATAAATCGCTTTGTATCGTCATCCCAGAGAATGATGTCGATCTTTTCGTCACCAATTTCAGCCAGTACAGCCTGAACACGGGTGCCACGCTGACCAACACATGAGCCAACTGGGTCAAGACCTTCTTGGTTAGAGCTAACAGCCATCTTAGTTCTGGCACCAGCTTCACGAGCAATAGTCTTAATTTCAACCGTACCGGTTCCAATCTCCGGAACTTCGAGACTAAAGAGTGACTGGATCAAACCAGCGTCGGTTCGGCTGACCACGACCTTCGGGCCTTTAGCGGTTTCTTCAACGCCCTGGACATAGACCTTTAGGCGTTGACCAGTATAGTAACGTTCGTTAGGAATTTGGCCACTCGGGAGCAGTAAGGCATTGATGCGGCCGAGGTTGACGATGACAACATCGCCTTCGACCTGCTGAACGTTCCCGTTAAGCAACTGGCCTTCTTTGCCTTTAAATTCGTTGTAAAGCATTTCGCGCTCAGCTTCACGGATGCGCTGGATGATGACCTGTTTTGCAGTCTGGGCGGCAATACGACCAAAATCGGTATGAACAGGGAGTGGGATTTCGATCTCTTCACCAACTTGGGCAGTCTTTCGGAACTTACGAGCGTTCTTTAGAATCATCTGAGACTGCTCATCTTCAAAGAGTTCTTCTTCAACAATCGTAAAAACCTGAAACATTTTTGTTTCCATGGTTTCAGGATCAAGCTCAGCGCGGACTACTTGATGTGGGTTACCGTAGTCTTTACGGTATGCGGCTGCGAGAGCTGCTTCAACAGTCTCAAGGATCGTTTCAGTGTCGAGACCCTTCTCGTCAGCAATTTGGTTAATGGCGGCCATAAATGGTGATGTTGCCATAGTGTTCCTTTCTTATTGAAAGAGTTCGTCTTTAGTCTACCACGTTTGGGTTCGGTAAAAAATAAAAACAAGTTTATTCAACTTGCTTAAAGCAATAATACTCCAAAATATGACCTTTGTCAAGGTTAAAAAATGATGGCGCTGGCAATAAGAAAATAGAGTAAGAGACTAAGGAGATCCTGGACTACGGTAGTAAATGGCCCCGCTCCAACCGCCGGGTCGGTATGCTCTTTCAAGAGGATTGTCGGCATAATAATGGCAATAATTGGAGCGCTGGTCATACTAGTAAGCATCGCTAGGCCTACGGTTATCGCAACCCGAGCATCACCAAACCATATATAGGCGACACCAAGCATTATCAAGCCAAAAAGTGTACCGGTAAGTAGTCCTATAGAGGTCTCTTTGACAAGGTACGTCCAAACACTAGCTCGATGACGCGCCATATTGCGAACATAAATAGTTTCAGTTTGCGTGCCAACTGCATCGCTCATATAGACAATAAGTGGAATGAAGAAGGCTAAACTCAAGTGGCTACGAAGAACTGCTTCGTAATGGTCGGATAACTTAATTGCCAGTAAACCGCCAATGAGACCAAAAAACAGCCAGGGCAATCGGATGAGTAGTAACTGCCTTACGCCTTCTTTGGAATCGTCTGCTAATGTGAGTTGTTGTTTCATACTTCTAGCTTACGGTGCATTGTTTTGGAAGTAAAGACGTTAAGCGGCTAGTAAGTGTAGTATGAACGGATATTCTAAAAAAGTCTTGATAAGTTGCTAGTTACTAGATGCCTTTACTGATGTACAAGAACGTCGGCAGCGCTATACTTACACCAACATGAAAGGAGGTACAACAATGGAGCATGATGAACACATGATTACCGTAGTAGAGGCGGGTAAAAAAGGCGGTAAAACGACAAAGCGGCGTTACGGTGGTGAATTCTATGAAGTGATTGGCAGGAAGGGCGGTACTGCAACAAGCCAAAAGTATGGTCCAGAGTTTTATCAACTGATCGGGAAAAAGGGTGGCGAGACAACAAACGAAGAGTATGGGCCCGAATTTTATGCCTCAATCGGTAAAAAAGGCAGTAAACAAACTCAGCGAATCATGATGAAAGGTCAATAACAACAGTGTGATAAAGGAGTGTACTATGAATGACGAGCAGCGAAGGGATCAGGAAGAAATGGGTCTGACAGATAGTGGAGCGATGGCTGAAGAATATAACGATGAATACTATGAAGTAACTGATAGTGAAGGGCTCGAAGCAGGACGGGAAACTGGGGCAACACATCAGGCAACCGACGAAGACCGGGCTCGAGGCGGTGAGTAATCCAGTACAATGACCCACGCGCTGTGCAGATAAGGACGCAAACTAAAAAAAGGCCCGAAGGCCTTTTTTTAGTTTGTATGTACTGCTTTAGCCACCATGACACCGTGTGATTCAATCTGATGAATAAGCTCATCGATAGCCGAATGGCTTTCGGGAGAAGACTGTTTAAGGATAACGGTAGGAAGACCTTCCTCGGGACCCATCAATCCTGCGAGGATATCTTCTCTATCATCTTCAATAGCTGCGGGAGCTCGAAAACGTACCTCAACACCCTTATAGCTACCCTGCACAAAAGTTGCTCCTAGATGCCTTCCTGCCTCATAGGCGTCAAAATCCGCATTCTGCACGCTGCAAAACTGGACAAATAGATCAAATGCTTTCCGGTAGTTTTCGTCGATATTTTCTGGCAAACGTATTTGTTCGCGCATTCCTTCGGGGTTGCCTGGTGAAAAGCGTTCTGCCATAGCTTCTCCTTTGACCTTAATGAATAATTGTTGCCGTTATACCACAATGATCACTTAACCCATCAATAATGGAAACATTATCTACTTGATACCTCCTTGTCGTAAACAGTCCATCCACAACATATTCCAGCCGGCCAGCCTTATGGAGCTGAGGGTCTATAGTGCTCGTTACTGACGACGGGATGTTGTCAGTATACCGTTTTGCTAGTGTATCGAAAACTTCGGTGCCCCGAGGACTATTAAAGTCACCAGCTAGGATGAATTCAGGAGTCTCTTCCAGTAGTTTAAGTAATACCTCTAAGTTAGCCTTCTGATCCTCGTTAATAATTCCACCAGGCGACCAGGTAAAGTGGGTCGTGGCCACTGCCGCCATTTGATCGTCGATACATAAATCAGCTGTTAATAGGGAGCTCATCGGCCGTTTGGTATGTATATGCGCCAGTTCAGGCTGGACTTCCGTCTGTTGTTCATACACCTGCGTCTTACTGTCTTGAATCGTAAAGCGTGTCAGTATGGCAACACCTTCCGTGTCTGACTCATCGTAAAACTCAGCCCGAGGCGCAAAAGCCCAGTTGTAGTGAAGTTCGTTGGCCAAGGCCTCAGCAGTATCTTCGAAAACTTCTTGAAGACAAATAACGTCTGGTCGGTGCGTCATCAGAAAAGGACGCACCCGATTAAGATGTTTCCGACGCTCTATGTTCAGTGTAAGTAAAGAAAACTGCATAAAACCTCTTCCCCAAGTATTATGCCATAAATCATGTACTATAGTAGTATACCCTACGCTACAATGCAGTCGGGTTATTGTTCTTGTTGGCACCGAAATCGAGGGCATAATGAGGTACCTTTGGCTCGCCGTGTTAGCTATGCTCTCCTGGATGCTTTGGCTTGATTACAGAGCAGCTTTCTGGACACTCTGGACTGCCGGGCTAATCGAACATGTGATGCACTGGGGACCAATGCATCACGAGATTCCCCTCCTTAAACGGTTTTACAAACCGCATGCTGACCATCACGTCGCTATCAGTAAGATAATGAAAGCGTCAGCCAAGGGTGAGGTAGCAGACGTTAGCCAGTATAAGCAGCGATCAGGTATCTTGTTATTCATACCTATCGTTTGGCTCTTGGCCGGCGTACTCGCGTCCTTCAATCGAGGAGCAACAGGGGTTCAAATTGCCGTCACCGGTACACTCTATGTGCTTAGTTACGAAACAGTACATGCAGGGATTCACCTTACTGAATCTCCGCATACTGAATACTGGTTCGAACAGTTTTGGCTCTTTGACTTCTTGAGCTTCTGGCACAAGGAGCATCACCGGCGCAAAACCATACACTTCGGCGTCTTGCTTGGCATCGTATTCGATTTTCTGTTTGGCACGAGAGCCAGAAGAAGAGCGAGGAAGATGACCTAGCGCAAAGCCGTACGGCTCGAATCTAGAAAGCCCAAGGTCGGTGTCACCGGCCGCGGGCTTTTCTCGTTTAACGCTTGTTTCATGTCTTTGATCTCGATACACTGAATACAGAATGGAGGCCAAATGAATAAGTTAGTAATCGATATGAAATGGGTCAGTGTCGTCCTCTTATTGGCACTTATTGGGCTAACAATATGGACAAAGCCTTGGGATATGGGTAGTAGCCGAACAATTTCGGTAACTGGTGAAGGAACAATCACCGCCGTGCCAGATGAGTTCCAGTTTAATGTGACCTATCAGAAAACAGCAGCAGCTGTAGCTGACGCTAACTCACAAGTTGCAGCAATTGGTAACGAGGTCGTGAAGAAATTGAAGGAGCTCGGTCTCAACGACAAACAAATTAAAACAAATCTTTCGAGCAACCCATCGTACGAGATTGCTCCAGATAGAAGTGGAAGTACTAAAGAGTACTCTTCTGCGTACATCATTGCGGTAAAAGTTGAGAACAAAGAGCAGGCACAGAAAGTCCAAGACTATCTGGCAACAACGCCAGTACAATATAGCTACTCTCCCAACGCAACATTCTCAGCTGCAACTCAGGATAAGCTTGAAGACGAGGCACGAGAAAAGGCCATCGCCAATGCGCGTAAGAAAGCCGAGAAAACAGCTCAAGAACTTGGTGTAAAGGTTGGTAGAGTAGTTAGCGTTTCAGACTTAGTTCAGTCCGGTGGACCCATTACTCTTATGGCCGACAAAGCAACGTCTTCCGCCAGTGCCGAACGCGTTGTCGCACCAACTATAGAGGCTGGGAGTCAAGATCTTACTTTTACCTTAAACGTTACCTACCAGATACGTTAACCAGACTAAAAAAAGCCCCTTCCGGGGCTTTTTTTAGTCTGGTGGTTTACTTTATTAGGCCTGGTTTTTGTTGAGCCATTTCCAGTGGCCAAAGAACAGTGCGGCAGCAATGAGGATAAGGATTATGCCATTAGTAATCGAACGTGCAGCATCAAGTTTCACCTTTGCGATATGATCTTCTTTTGTCGCATCGTACGCAGCCTTAAGCTCTGTATCTGACGGCATATAGGACTGGTCTTTGTCATCTGTGCCGCTATAATCAGCACGACCCGTTAAAATATCGATCTTATAACTCTCAAATGAAGAGAGATTTGCTGTTGGTCCAAAGAAACTTGGTGAAGTACTGCGAAGCGGATCCTGGAGATTGAAGATAGAACCGACAATCATCGAAATAGAAATTAATGCCGTAATGATGGCAATGACGCAAACGATGTAGCCATAGACCTGTCCGATACCACGACCTTTTTCCATAAAATACCTCCAACTTACTTATGGTTATTCATCGAGTACTTACCATACTGCCTGCCTAGTAAGCTGTCAAGCTGCAGATACGATGGATACTCAACTAAGGCGTCTCTCGCTATTAGATTGCACACTATAGAACCGTCTCTGGCGTCTAATTTAGGCCATCTCCCGATGAACTACTATCAGCTTAGGAGGTATGATGAGACTACGCTAGAAGTGAGGACCCGATAAGAGAAACGTTCCTCACTAACACCTAGCACATAAGAAAGGAGTCCCTATGGCACGAGGCAACGTTGGTAATGAAGAGCAGCACCGCAAAGCTGGTGAAGCATCAGCGGCAAGCCAAGACATGCACGAGACGGGTCGCAAAGGTGGTGAGGCAACAGCTGAAAAGTACGGCGAAGAGTTTTATTCTGAGATTGGCAAGATGGGCGCTGAAGCTCAGCCACGAGAGGCCAAACAAGAAGGTGGCCGCAATAGTCACAAGAACGACTAATATACGCCTTCGACTAAAAAGAGCCAACTGGCTCTTTTTAGTGTCACTAACCAACGTGTATCATACCTTCTATTTCTACATCGAGCGGTTTACGGCAAATGTCCGCCTGAATATACTCCGCTTCCGCTAGTCCCGCCGAGACAAGGGTTTGCTGTATTGCTTCAAAATCTTTTGAATTACGGTAGTAGACTCGAATCTGCTCTAATTGCCTAAGACGAAGGTCGTGTAGAGCCCAGTCCGGATAATGACGTCTGAGATTGTCATCTGAAATAAGTAGTTGTATGTTCTCAAGCGTCTGAACTACTTGCTTTTGAATATCTTTCGGTTCGTGGTCGCCGGCAAATCGATTATCCTCTCCGACTATACTTGCCGTACCTGAGATCCAGATCTCCAATCCTGACGGGTTAAGGTGGAGTGTCCCACGCCGAGAGCTTGGTGGTGTACCATACTTTGCCGAATAGTCGAGAAATGAAATCTGCTGCGGGTTCTCTAAGTGAATTACTTGGTGAGGCGTAGCGAGACACCAGACATCAATAGTATCTTCACCCGTCTTCCCTACACAGGTAGCAGCAGAGATGGTTTTAAGACTTGGATCGTACTCAAGCCAGGCCTTGCGACGACCCTTATTAAAGAGTTTGTACCGCTCCTCAGTACCGCTACCCAACTCGTCAGCTCCCTGGTTGATGTTTGGCACTCGGTTCCAGATGCGGAGTGGTCGAAGCTGCTCCTTTTCCAGCCAATCAAAAAGCTTCCGGTAAACAGTATGCGCTGCTTCTTCGACTGAAGGTTGTCCTACACCGCCAAACGGCTGCGAAAGGTGAAGATGAGGATAAGCTGTAGCTGGGATCATTAGGAAGGATAAATTAACAGATAAAGTAGAAGGGTAGTATACAAAACCAGAGGAATAGCGATAATCCAAAAGATGTAAAGTAGCTTCCTGGCTCGTATTATCAAAACTATCATAAGTAAATAACTCGCGATCGTTAGGACAATACCACCATTAAACACTAATTTTGCTTGCCACGTTTGGCTGCGCAATAAAAACAGCTGCTCTGAGTAGAGCGTAATAATCCAACTAATCCACGAGACCGCAGCCGCTAACAGAGCCTTGTGATGAACTTGCCAATTCTGTAATGTCATAACTTATACCGTTTTTTCTATCGGCTTCTGACCAATCTTTTGAGAGAAACGCAAGAAATAGCCATCTGGATCCAAGACATGGATTTCTCGTTCGCCAATAAGGATATCGCCGGCGACATGACGCCAGCTTTCCTTAATGCCCCGGCGGATTGGGTAATTATGCCCTTCGAGACGAGCCACTACTTCTTCAATATCGTCTGTACGAATCTGAAAATTAATTCCCCGTCCATACGGATACTCAAGAGCTCCTGTATGCCAGTCGCTTGGCTCTTCCTGTTGAATCATGATCTGGGCATCGCCATAGGTAATCACCGCAAATTTTGGATTCTCCCGACCATACCAGAAGGTAAATCCTAGTATATCAACATAAAATTGGTAACTCTTCTCGTAATCAGCAACGTAGAGTTCGGGGACGAGGCTATTAAAGTTATCGATAGACATTGGCATACGTTGAGTATAACAGAAAGTCTCGCCGCGATGCACTAAGCATTCAATACTGCGTTATTATCGCGAGCTACTTGGTGAGTAATACTCTCCCCACCCTCTCGATGATAAACGTATGTAGGGATATCCACTTTCGCTATCGTAAACCATCGCTTCGCGCGATCAACAAACTCTGCATCCGAGGCAAAGACTAGCGGCTTGAAGCCACCAAGCTTCTTTACGACTTCGGTCTTCGTAACAATCGTTGGACACACCACACACTCATAGACACTAATTCTTTTGGTTGGGTCAAAGCGATCGGGTACCATCTCATCACCGATAACCTCAAGTCCACCATGAATCAGATCGATCTCGGGATGCTCTTCCAGGTACACAAGACGCGTGGCTAAGTGATCGGGCTTATACTCATCGTCACTATCGAGATAGGTTATGTACGGCGTAGTAACAAGACGATGAGCAGTGTTACGTGCGATAGGTGCACCCTTATGTGCTGACTCCACGAGACTAAATCGATCATCCTGCTCAACAAATTGGCTCGCAATTATCTTCGACGCGTCACCGCTCCCGTCATCGACAATAATTGCTTTCCAAGCTTTGAAGGTCTGCCGTTGAAGCGATGTTAACGCGCGCTCAAGCACATGCGCCCGGTTATAGGTAGCTATGACGATAGTTATACGTGGTTCTTTTAAATTGTCCATGTCACACTGGTTGGCTTTTATATGGAGCGCCGCTTAATAACCAGGGAAATCTTCTACTTTTATATGTTCTTCGGGAATATCCATAGTTTCGAGAAGACCAACCATGGCCTGCGCCATAGGAACAGGTCCGGCGACATAGAAAATGGTTTTATTTATATCGTTGGCATAGCGACGGATCATCGCCTCATCGATCGGGCCACGTTCACCACGCCAATCAGCGGGCGCATCGTCAGTGAATGTTGGCACAAATGCAAAGTGTGGCAGTTGCTCCTTGAGGGTGAGCAACTTGTCGTAAAATGCCGTAAGCGCTAAGGTTCGATTTGAGTAGAGCAAAGTAATGTTATGCTCAAGCTTCTCGGCAGCAACATACTGCAACATACTCATATACGGCGTGATACCAATACCGCCAGCGAGGAAGAGGACTGGCTTGGTCTCATCCTTAGGCAGCGTAAACCGACCCATGGCTTGACTTACGGTAATCTTCGTACCAAGCGGTAGCTCTTTCAGCGTATTTTTGAACGCCGTGTCACGCATACGAGTGGTAAACATAATACGGTTTTCTTCAGTAGGCGAAGTCACGAGGGAAAAAGTTCGCGTATTGCCTTCTCCGTCAGTATAGATCGGATTGGTAAGTGTAAAGTCAGCATTTTGACCCGCCTTATACGTAAAATCGGTTCCTGTTGTATCGAGAGCAAAGGCAGTTGTACCTTCTGCTACATCTTCACGGTTAATGAGGGGAAAATGATATTCCATTAAAGCTCCTTTGCTTTCAGATAATCTCCAATAAGGTCGATAATTCGTGCAACGTAAGGAGTTGATTCATCAAGCTCATAATACGCGGTACGACCTTTGCGCTTGCAGGTTACGAGACCGGCATCCTTAAGAATACGCAGGTGTTGCGAAACAGCCGGCACCGATATCTCACAGATTTCGGCTAGTTCACTGACAGAGACGTTGCGGTGGCGTAAGAGTACTTTGGCGATGCGGTACCGTGCACAGTCGCCGAGCGCACGAAAAAGTACCCAGAACTTGTCGTCGAGGTTACAGAGGTTAGTGCGGATAAAATCAGTGTGCTTAGTTTGATTCATATTTAAGTCTTTACTTAAATATAATAATACACTGCAATTGCGAGCATGTCAATTGAGTAGGATGATTCAGATATGTGAAATACTAGTTATGTATCAGGCAGGCGTTAATAAATTAAGTAGATACGTAATAGTAATACTTTGGGAACTAGTTAGTATCAAGAAATTGGAGCGCTCGATTAAGAGCCGCTAAAGTCTGAGTACGCGCCTGGGCATCTTTCTTGTCATGCAGATAGAGCATAACAGCAATACATCGTCGCACGAGCATAAGGTGAAACATCTTTTCGTCAAAATCAGGGCGGCTTGTGAGCTTCCCATAGTAGTAATCAATAAAGTCTAAGCCATTTCCAACGTGAAAGAATGATTGATACATACTCGCGAAGTCATAGTAGACAGTATCTTGTCGAGTATTTTCAAAGTCCATCACGACAAGCTCGCCGTTGTGCCATTTCATATTGTCAAAGTGGAAGTCGCCATGACTAAAACAGCGTACTTGCTTAAGGATTACTTCCTTATGATCAAGAAAGATGGCTTTAATACGCTCACAATCCATCTCAGCCACATTCATCTTATCTTCAAGAAAGCTAAGATGGTCTAAAATGTAGCCGGTATAATAATCCCAACCGATAGGTTTCAGAAAACTAGCATCGAGTTTCGTCAATCGATCGTGAAGCTGAAGCGCAGCATCGATTGCTGCCGTACTCATCACGATATCTTCGTATTCGATGAAGGGGAGAACGAGATACCCTTCATGTTCGTCTGACGCGATAGGCCTTGGCAGCTCGAGCGATTCAGTTAGATGATCATAACAGGCAATCTCGGTCATCATCTTAAATCGGTCAGTCTCTTCCCTGTCTGGTCGAATCAAGTATTTTTTAATAAAAACCTTTTGAGCGCCGCGGCGACCAACAAAAAGCTCATGTTTAGTATTTTTCGTGATAGCGACTAGCGGTTCATAATTAGTGAGCATAGTTTGACTATACGGTAGATTACAAAAAACCACTAGGTTTAACGAGCGGCGCCACGGTGGAGCATAGCGATACCTTAGACTACCTTCTTAATTTTGGTAGACCTGAATTAGATGGGAATGTATGGCTAGGCTCCCAGGACCAACCAAAATCACCAGGTTGACCTGGTGATTTTATGAATATCGATTGCCACCTGATGTAATTATTACCGATTATGCAGGTCGTATTATCGAGTATACGTTTTGGCATTTGCGGTAAAGCCTGATATATCCGCTGCCGTTTTATTGGGAAAGACCTCGAATTTGAGCGTACGCTGATCAATAAGCTGTACCAGTGCGGTAGCCTGTGTGTTCGCATCATTCGTGCTCACTTTGGGCCCCTTGGTGAAAGTTTGCTGAAGCCACGATTGACCCGCTGTATCGACATAAGTTCCGTGCACAAGCTCAATCTTAACTAGCCCACTCTTTGGTGTAATGGCCTCGGGGGCGAGGGAAGATGCTTTAGCATAGAGCTGAGTGGCAGAGACTTGCGTATTGGTATCTTGTGCAACTGGGTAATCGCCCATCGACGCAATCCAACGACTAGAGTCGTAAAGGTCAGGAGCAAAACTGAGGTGCGACACCCACTCCCCTCTTGGGTCACCACGCAAACCAGCTATACCATCAGTACCCTCAAGAAACCAAGTTCCTTTAAGCGTACCGTCCACGTCCCAGTCAAGTTTCCCTGAAAGTGGGCTCTCGGTGCGCGGTGAAAGAGCAAGTACAATTTGTTTAATGTCGTTAGTGTAGTAGTTAAGAGGATCGGCAACGTAGAGTTTCCAGGCCTCACCTTTGTAGTGCTGCGGTTCTACAAAACCTGACAGTGGCTTCTTGGTATCCCAGACGGCGAAATCGAGGGTCTGGCCGCCAATGTGACCAATTAGGTCGCCAGCCTTTACGGCAACATCGACGCTAGTGTACTGCTTTCCCTCGACAAGCTTTTCAAGCTGAGGGGAGAGGCTAGTAAGAAGATCATAGTAGTAAAACGAGGTGCAGCTCTGGCTAAAGACTAAGCGATACTCGCTGGTTGCTAATTCTCGAACATGGGCATTATCTTGTGGCTGTTCCGTTCGATGCTGAATTTCAATAAGATGTGCATCGCCAACTGCGTAGACTGGGTAAGCATCGCGCGGAGAGTTGAAGTCTTTGGGAACGTAGTACTGGTGATCAATCGGCGTGACGTGGCCGCCTACCATGAGACCGTAAGGAATGATGAAAGCGAAGTCTGACTCATCCATGGCAAGATGAGAAAGTTTTCCAGTTGTGTCTCCTTTGCACTTGCCGGCGGATAGTTGTCTTCCTGCGGCTACCGGGTCGTCAAGTACGAGCGGCGCCTCATCAGGATTACCTGTTTGCTCCGATCGCTTCGCCTTCTTGCTGAACAACATAACACCTACAAGAACGACGATACCTACAATAGCTACACCAGCACCAATCCATAACCAACGCTTCATACATCCTCCTTAATGTATTAAGTATACGTTATACTAAGGGGTGACGCTAGCTCAGACACATCATGAAATTAGCTACTTGCTCACCACTTTCTACTTTCAAAAATAGACTGGTTACAGGTATTTTGAGCACTTTCTTCTAGTTAACGATGAACCACAAAAGTCAGCACATACGTTGATTTCGGTATGGCTGGATTAGGTATCTTTTTTATCGACAGATCAAACCGTGCCGGATCAACTTGCATAATTTTTACAGTGTACCCATCAACTACAGTGAAGCTAGTATCAAAATACCCGTTACTTCCTCCGCCCTCCTTGTAGCCATCCCGTAGAGAAACAGGCCGGTTATAGTTTCCTGTGTACACAACCTGCTTGCGGTCGGCATGACTGATCTCTACCCTCGCTACTACGGGGCTTGTAGCAAAACATTCAAATGCAGCACAGCGCCCGTCTTCGACAACATCACTCAACTTTATCGTAAAATCAGAGCCAATTCGAGCACTTTCCCCGATTTTCAAGGTAAACGCTTCATTCATTTGAGCGTTCTTTGCTGGCTGCACGATACCTCTCCTTAGAGTCCATAAAGCCCAGTAGACGAGGATGATCACGAGACCAGCAATTACGACAAGCAAGACATTCTTCATACTGCTGTCACCGCTTACTTTCCCCCTCGACTGAAGGCTGGACTTCCATTTTTTTCTTTATGAATAATTGGAATTCTTTCATGTTCTTTGCTGTTTCTTCATCAAGCGAACGAACAGAGTCAAGAAAAAGAGTTAACCATTCTTGTGCGAGCACGATAAGTTGTGGCAGGTCTTTTTCATCTTCACCTTCTTCGTCAGCCATCATTTTATCATATGCTTTCTGTGCTGCAGCAGAGCTTTTGAACAACATGTCTTGATGGATACTAAACACGTAGCGATAAAATTCATCATAGTCTTGTTCTTCCTGGCTCAATTCTTCAGGTAGCGGCTTGATCGTGTCGTGAAGCTGATTACGTAATGCATCTAACTCTGGTGCAAGAGTTGTTCCGTAACGATCGTCATACACAGCACGAAAAGAAAAGCTCTGCTTCTCTTCCTCAGTAAGAGGCCAATGGTCGTAACATAATCCCTCCAAGCGTCGTATCTCTTGCGAGAGCTGTTGCAGCTCAAGATTATTACGATCTTGCCAGCGATCCATTGTACGCTCAATCTCTTGTTTTAACAGATGAGTAAGCCGAAGGAGTGGGTGGAGGTCAGATAAAGAGTTCATACTTAAACAGTAACATAGAGTACCAGCACGCGACCAGGGTAAATGCTTAACGTACCTTCAAGCTAGCCTCTACCTACCCTTACAGCCACTATGGCCTGACTAAAAGTACCGGTTAGAGGCACTTCTTTGTGGTGGACCATCTATTTAACAGAACCTAGGATAGGCATCAGATACGCTGAATTCGACGATTCTCACCCCAAGTCGAATCCTGATCACAAAGAAAAACACGCTTCTACCCTGATGGACAAAAGCGTGTTTTTCTGGTGGACCATAGGAGACTCGAACTCCTGACCCCCTCCATGCCATGGAGGTGCTCTACCAACTGAGCTAATGGCCCATATGACAAATTAACAATTAATAACGAATAATGAATAATTATTCAGTCCGAATCATAACAAATTACCGGTTCAAAATCAATGTTTTGAGGCTTTGCGTTGTTCGAAAGAGACAACCTTACTCGCTTCAACCTGTGGTTGATCGAATGGATCGACTTCACGTAAGGCAGCACTGTAGACCGTTACATAATGCCAGAACGCCATGAGCGCACCGACCGTATAGCCGGAAACTTCGGCAACGGCGACATCGATAATCGGAATATTTTGGTTTTTAGCGTCAGTCAACGTGCCTATATATTCAGCGGTAAATGAGTCAGTAAGCCGAACGCCATCTATATCTCCAATCGTACCGGTACGAAGCGTGATCTCTTTAAGTTCATCGGGTACGCTGACAACTAAGCCAACATCTTTCTGGTTCACGACATGGAGGAAACAGCCGGTCATGTTCTTTCGACCGCCAAAGAAGCGCTGGTTGGTGTGGTGCTGGCTTTCTGGGGCTTGGGCAGCAACTACGGTGATACCCTTGCCATCTTTCCCGAACGATTCATGGAAGAGCTGTGTAACAATGTTGCCAAATGTCTGGAGGAAGTTTGAGTAAATAGGCAAGAACATTTCGGTATAGCCGGTATTTTCAAGCTCGCTCAAGACTAGGGCAGCATCGAGCGCTTTATTGTTTGGGTTGTCGAGATCAGCAAACTCTCGGTAAAAGCCTCGTCCACCTTTTTCGATCTCTTCGACTGGCAAACCAGCCAGAATGGCTGGGACATATGCACAACTCGTAAAAGTTGAGTAACGACCGCCGACTACTGGGTGTGGGATAATCTGAACATTTCGTCGCTTGCCTATCTCCCCTATCGTTCCCTCAGGGTCGGTGACGTAGAGCGCTTTGTATTCAGAAAAGATGAGAAGATCTTCAATAACACCTACCGTAGACCCAGACTTACTAATAACCAAAACAAGGGTGGACTCTTTTGGATACTTAGTTTTCAAAACGTTAATCGCATCAGGCTCCATATCAGTCACGGGTACGACTGTTTTGCCGGCAATGCGGTCGGCTAAAGCAACGTAGAGCGGCATGAACGACCAAATTGAGCCGCCATTACCAATAAGGAGGATATTCTGATACTTCTGGTATGGCTCAAGAGTGGCTCGAAGGGCTGTGATGTCTTCGGCATGCTCCATGAATGGCGGTGTTGGGATAGCTTCAAGAAGTGAACGCTTTGATGTTTTTAGCTGGTCAAGATCGAGGGTGATATTGTGGAAAGTAATATCGAGCGCCATTGTTACTCCTCGGCTTTTAGTTAGTAACCGATCCTCGATCCTGAGCGCTACGCTTCCGGTCAAGGATGACAGGTGTTAAACAAAACTTATACCCCTAAACCAATCCGTTCTTCTTCGGTTCGGAACATCTTCTCGCCACGATTCAAGCGAGTCATTACCTCGTCAACGATTTTCTGTGAAACATTTTCGCCATAAATATTACCGACTTGCTTCATCTGCTCATTGCCAAGCGCTCCCTTGATGATCTCGACGATAAAGTCAGCATCGATTGGCGGAGCCGGAACATTGCTACCGGCTATAAACGATTCGCCGCGGTCTGAACCAAAGCGAAGCGTAACGGTTGGAATGCCGAGAATGTTCATCTCTTCTTGCATGCTTCCAGAGTCTGTGGCAACCAAAGCACACTCCCGCATGGCCGCGATAACATCACGATAGTAGGGCCAGACATCGGAGTAGATGAAGTTGTCGGGATATTCTTTAGCGAGACCTTCAATCTTTTCACGAAGACCAAATTGGTCGATAGCCGCTTCGGTACCGAAGAGTGAAATAAGCAAAACTTGCTGACCGCCACGGACGAGCTTCTCAATAGTATCAATTAAGATGCGGAAACGCTTTTCGTCTTGCGTATTTTCACGTCGGTGAATACAGAAACGAATAAACTTTCCAACTTGAATCTGCGGATACTTTTCAAAGATGGTGGATTTTTCAGAGTCGGCAATGGCTTGCATCGTGGCATCGGCAACGGTATTACCAGTTACCACAATACGATCAGCATTGAACCCTTCAGAAAGGAGAAACTCTTTGTCGAGCTCGACTGGTGCAGCGTAAAAGCCACTGGCTGGTTCAGAGACCCGGGTGTTGTACTGTTCAGGGAATGGCTCCATGCTACCCAGTTCATAATTGTCACGAATTTGCATAGCGGCGTAGTATTCATCCCAGTTGAAATTGCCGGCTTTAAAGGCACCATAAAACTTCTGGTAGACTTCGCGCTTGGGGGTAATGGTTCGAATGCCTGCTTCAACGTGCACACAAGCTACACGGTGCATAAATGATGACAAGCCGATAGCCATAGACGTACTGGTATCACCATGGATGTACGGCACGGGTTCTTTGCCTGTCTTTCGAATTTCTTCGATGACCGTAGCGAAACGTTCGATCATCTGGGCGATCTTTTGA
>CBINIT010000022.1:0-17224 GCA_966250865.1 uncultured Candidatus Berkelbacteria bacterium | reverse complement strand
TAGGCTACATTGCTGCAGAGTCAACCATGACAATTCGTGGCTCTACCAGTCCTTCCAAAACCTTCCGTCTTGAGAGTCGCCAGGTTGAAGAGCCAACCCCACAGCCATCCACTGAGCCAACGAGCACTCCCTCTACTGTCGCTAGCTCCTCGTGTAAGCCAAACGCGACTCCCATATCTGCTGCCAATGCTTGCCTCAATATCTACACACGAGTTCAGAAGGGTTCGCGCCTCACTCCGCTGCCTAACGTAACAATTACCGGTAACGGTGCAAGCGGTATCACTAATACCAAAGGTCTTCTCTCGCTTAAAGTACCTCTCCGCCCCCTTGTCGATCGCACCAGGCAGCAAACAGTGTTCATCCCTCAAACATTTGCCCTTACCGCAACAAGTCCAGACGGAACCGTCGCCATGATCGATGCCAGCAGCTTAGCTGACAAACTTAAGGAAAGCTTTGTGGCTCATGCTGCGGGACAGACCACTAAATCCGTTACTATCAACAGTCCGCGCGTTTACCCGCTGTACTTCGATTTCCTCGATAGTTCAACGGGCGATGACGACAATGAGACAGCAGGCTGCCGTCTGTCGACCTCAAGTAATCAGCGAAATGCCGTAACGCGATTACTCGGTATTGAATCAGCTCAAGCAAATAATCAACTTGACGGCGTTGTCTGTATCAATGTTCAAGGTCTTGATCGCCAGAGAAATCGTTTCCCGCTAGTTGGCTTTCAGCTCAAGCTGAAGCAGCTACCTCAAGAAGGTGAAAAAAAGGATGGCAAGTGGTGGACCAATGATACCTATGTGACGGATTATCGAGGCATCCTTAATAACACAGGCATCATACGAGTAATGATCTACGATAATGATAAAGATCAGTTCTACCAAGCATATAGCGACGACCAGATTGTTACCAATCTTTCCAATAATCAGAAAGTTCGATGCAAAGCCGTACCGCTACCCAATCCACTCCCATACCCTATTAAGAACAAGCGGAGTAAAGATTATGTTGCAGGCGATAGCAATACGGTCCAGCTGAAGGAGGATCAGAACGATAAAACAAACCCTATCCGGTGGTTTGGACACTTAAACTTTGAGGTTGAGTGCGAACCGCTTAATTCACCTTCTCCAGCGTCTACAATGTAGCTCACATAAAAACGCTCGAAAGAGCGTTTTTATGAGGTAATAATACCACCACCTACCACCCGTCCGTCAGTATCGTAGAGAACAAGATGCTGACCTGGCGTTATGGCTCGCTGCGGCTCCATGAAGACTACTTCAACATGAGTACCATTGATACTTTTCACTCCCTTAATTTCAACAAGTGCACCACCATGGCGAAGACGGGCAGTTAGGTTACCGGCAAGCAGAACCTCACCCGTAACATCTTCAAGCAGTACGCGATCAGAAAAGAGTGCAGGGTGATCGTGTCCAGGAACCGCTATTACACTATTGGTGGCAACGTCTTTCTTGGCGACGTAAAAGTGTGGGATGTCGTGCTTAAGCTCAGGATAATATTGAGCGATCAGACTGTTATCAACCGCTATCTTGGCACCAATAGTCGTAAAGTGAACCCCAACATGATAACCAATTAACCGGCCTTCAAGATCACGAATCTCCCCCGTCTCTTCTTTCAGCCAGTGCTGGAGAAAATCGCGTAACGACACATCGCCAACAAAGCAGATGCCTTGTGAATCTTTCTTATACTTCGTGGGCAAGTCATACTGCTTGGCCAACTCGCGTACCTCGTCTTTTGTATAGCCAGCCAGCGGGAAGAGGGTATGCGCCAGCTGGTCTTGCGTCAGGCGATAGAGGAAATAGGTCTGATCTTTTTTTGTATCTTTCGGGATAGCAAGTGTATTCCCCGACTCACCATGCTCCACCCGTGCATAATGCCCTGTTGCCACATAATCAGCACCGAGCTCATTTAATGATTTTTTAAGAAAATCGTCGAACTTAACCAGCGAATTACAATAGATGTCGGGGTTTGGTGTACGGCCTTTTTTAAATTCAGCCAAAAAGCTATCAAAAACTTTCGTTTTATAGGCTTCCCGAAAATCCCAAAGACAAAAGGGGAGACCGAGCTGCAAGGCAACCCGTTTGGCATCGAGATAGTCGTCGTACCAAGGACAAAAGAGGCGATAGGCGTCGGGATCAAGGGGAGTGTCGCCCAGTGTAGGACTCTCGGTGTTCCAGTTCTTCATATAGACGCCGATAACGTTGTAGCCTTGATCTTTCAGCAACGCCGCCGTAACCGAAGAATCGACCCCACCCGAGAGGCCGACTACAACGGTTTTCCCTGTTACTGTCTGCTGTTTTTCCATAATCACCCGATGTGTTGTTCGAGTTCTACTATATCATGCATCTTGGCCAATCGCTCTCCGGTTACCGGAGTTACTCGATCAGCGATGATGACTGGTTCGCTCGCCGCTTCCCAGATGATCGACTTAATAGTTGGGGTGACTGCTTCGAGATCAAGGTAGGAGGTGTCGGTTTCTACTGTTTCTACCTCTATAACGGGAGTAGGGGCCGCTTCAGATATCATCAATACCTCGGAGAAACGCTCCGACTGCTCAGACTGATTTGGCTGGTAGATTTCTGTTTTCTGCATAATCTATCCTCCCAGTATGGGAACGTCAAAGTGTACCATTTTCAGGTTCAATTGTCAATACGAGCCGCAATCGTGGGTGTGATATTTACCAAAAAGGCCAAAAAGGAACGAGAGGTCAGTTGGTAGTTACCACGATGTTCATAATCGCTCCCTCACGTACGATAAGAGTGCGCTTGAACAGTCCGGCAAGCCACAAATACAAACAACGGACAATAGGAGGCATCATGGCACGACGTGTTGAAGAGATCAAACGGGTTCGACGTGATATCACACAGGATGAGACACGCGATCTCGATCGCGACAACCGAGCTTTCGAAGAAGAATACTACGACGTCGGCGAAGAAGTCCCTGAAGCCGGGCTCAATACGGCTAGCGGCATCCTCGCTCTCGCGCTCCTCGCTCTCGCGATCTACCTGATCTGGGCTGCCCTGACCTAACCGCTCTTCGATCCTACCTTGGCACTGTTAAGGATGACGTACTCCGTCATCCTTAACTGCGTCGCCTCCTCGCAAGTAACGACCTAAGCAACTTACCCCTATGAACGACACCCCACCTTTACCACAAGATGAACAATCCAAGCTCCAAGGCCTCAACATTACCCTTAACCCAGACGAAGAATTAGTCCAATTTATCGAAAAACACTGGGGGACGATTTTATGGCCGCTAACGAGCCTAGGCTTGTTGATTCTTGTCTCGCTCGTTGGCCTCTTTTTTACCACTTTTGTCGGCGGCTTCAGTCAAACCACCTCAATCCTCGGCATTATCCTGGTTGCCCTCTACATTATCATCGGACTGTATGCCCTATCAGTCTGGTATTCGTATCAACATAGCGGCCTCGCCATCACTAATCAACGAGTCATCGATTGCCAACAAGTCAACGCCTTCTCCAGACAAGTCCAGATTATCGATATCCACGAGATTCAAAGTGCCTCAGGTCACATGAATCCTGGCTGGGGAACCGTCCTGGGGTACGGTGATATCTGGATCAATACAATGGGTGATAAGTCGGTAACCGTGCACGACGTAAAGTCCCCCGAGGTAACAGCTGATCTCCTCATGCAGCAACATCATGCCGTAGCCCATGGCGGCAAGTCTGAAGCCCATACCGAAGCAACGCCGAAGGCTCCTCCGCCACCCGCTAGCCCTGAAAAACCAGCCGAGCAGCCACCCTGCACCATCTTAGTTTTTCGAGTTAATAGCGAAACACTGACTGACCTCCTGTGCGACGTAACACTCCTTCAAGTTCCCATTATTACCCCGATCGAAAACGACACCCTTCGCGAAGTCGAGATCGTGGTGGCGGCCGAAGAGGCAAAGGCAATCACAGCACAGCTCAAAGAACGAGGCGTAGAAGAGATCATCAGAAGCGATGTGACTATCACCCCTCAACCAGAACTGAGCAGCTAACGGCCTAGTGCTTCCTCTCATTTCTGCTATACTCAAGGTAGATCCGCATAGCTATCCTGGAAGGAGGATAGCATGGCCAACAACGCCACCCTTGCCCGACAACTTCGTATCGAACTGAATGACAAAGAACACATCTTTGAGGTCATTCGAAAGCACTGGTGGCAAGTGGCCCGGCCCATTGTGAGTATTGTTCTCTTTATTGGTTTGACCTTAGCCCTCGTCATTGCCGTTCTCGGTGCTATCAAATTTACCTTGGGTACATTCTTCTTTCTTCTTGCCCTCCTGCTCTTTTACGGCGCGCTACTCGCCTATCTCTTTTCTGAATGGCGCAGCTACTGGCAAAGCGCTCTGGTTATTACCAATGAGCGAGTCATCGATTGCCAGCAGTTAACCCTCAGTGCCCGCCGTATGCAGGTTATCGACATCCACGAGATCCAAAGCTGCTCCGGTGAGCTCACCCCAGTTTGGGGACTTATTTTCAACTTTGGCGAGCTCTGGATCAACACGGTAGGCAACCAGCCAATCATCATCAAATACATTCCGGCCCCAGAAATGGTTTCCGATACCCTCATGCACTACCACAGTCAAACCGCTCATGGCGGCAAAGTCGAAGATCCAGAAGAACACCAAGGATCACGCACAATCATACGCAGCCCAATAACTCAAACGGCTCAGCAGTTAAGCCAACTAGAACCAGATTTTGAGGTGGAGCCAACAGAAGAAGGCGGCGCTACTTTGCTCATGTTCCATGTGCCAAGCGAAAAGCTGGAAGCAGTAACCAAAAATCTTCCTGCTCAAAAAGAGCCTGACGTTCGTTATCTCAAGAAAATGGATTACTATCAGATAGAAACAATCATCCCAACCAACGAGGTAAGCCAAGTAGTCGCTAAGTTAAAAAAACAAGGCGCTGAAGATATTGTGGGCGAACGACTCGATATTGTAGGGTAAGCTAACTCTTGCAGTTAGCCATACTGCCCTTTATTCCCAAAGAGGCCTCGTGATACAGTGGGTTTATGGATTTTCCTCTTTTTATTGATATCGCGATCGTTGCCATCTTAGTTGGCTACGCCTTCGATGGGTACCGTCGCGGTTTTCTTCTGCTCCTCGTTGAGCTGTTTGGCACGGTCCTCTCGTTCTACTTGGCGTTTCGCTTTAGCCAACCAGTTGGCGCATGGATAAGTGGACTTTTCACCGTTCCTGAAGCCATGCATCGGATTGTCGGCTTCTTTGTACTCTGGATCGGCACGGAGATTCTCTACTTTGCCGTGACGAGCTATCTGTACCAGTTTATTCCCAAATTCGTCCGAGAGTCATTGTTCAATAAAGTAGTAGGCGTTATCCCATCAGTAGCAAAAGGACTGGTTGCGCTCGCTATTGTCCTTACGCTGATTACCGCCCTCCCAGTCCAAACGCCCTTACGTCCGGCCATTACCGACAGCCAACTCGGTCAGCCGATCGTTGAGCAAACGCAGCTCTACCAACAGCGCCTGATGCATCGCTACGAAGCCCAGATTACCGAGACCCTAACGTTCCTGACTACTACGCCAGTTATCTCTCAAAAAATTATCGATCACGAAACGATCAAGCTGCACTTTACTACGGCCGATGGAACCGTTGATCCCAAGAGTGAAGCGGCGATGCTCACACTGGTAAACCAAGAACGTGCAAAGGTAGGGCTTAAACCCTTGGTGGCCGATGCAAAGCTTCGCGAGGTAGCGAGAGCTCACGCCAAAGACATGCTTGAACGAGGCTACTTTGCGCATAATACCCCCGAAGGAATCGACCCCTTCGATCGCATGGATGCCGCTGGGATTGCCTACCTGACTGCTGGAGAGAACTTGGCTTTTGCCCCTACGTTAAATCTCGCCCACATTGGCCTCATGAACTCACCGAAGCATAAAGAAAATATTCTCTACCCACCCTTCGGCAAGGCCGGTATTGGGGTGATTGATGCCGGTATTTACGGCAAGATGTTTGTCCAAGAGTTCTCAAATTAAGCCATATACGCAAAGGAGGTCAGGGCACTTCGCCCTGACCTCCTGGTTCAACCTCCCTTCACGCAGCACCGGATTCGAGCGCGTTGGCCCGATCGCGGCAAGTTTTGATAGCGGCCCTACGATCGTCTCGCTCCGTCTCAAGAAACACTCGAACGACACCAAGCAGCGCCTTTTGGCGGCCATTTGGCATGCCAGCTACCGCCGCCCGAACTTTTGCCTCGACATCTGCTCCATCGTCCGTCGCAATGATCGAGGCCAACCATCGTTCTGGATCTTCTGGCATCTGCTCGTCCAGAGTCGCTTCGTGAATCTCTGTGACCACACTCGACTGTTCCGTTGTGGCCTGCACGAGCGTCGCTTCGGCCACAACAATCGGACAGTCAAAGCCACGGCTCTCGTAGCGACTTGGCCGGCGTTCGGCTGGCAACGGACCCCACTGGTGGGCCACTATTGTTTCGACCTGCTGACCCGGAATCGCTCCTGCTGCCTTCAAACAATCAAGCAGCTCTCGCCAATCGTAACTCTGGCCCCTCTCGGCCTTAAGCACGTCCTGAAACGGGTTTGGTCCCAGCGGACAGTCACCACCATACAGCACAGCGTGGACTGGTTTTTTCAGGACATAGCCAGACGGTCGAGCTCGCTTGCGCGATCGACGACCAACTAGCTCACCGATAACTCCCTGCTGAAGAAGCTCTCGGAAGCCCCGATTAATTTCAAACTCATCGAGCCGACAGGTAGCTGCCAGCCGCGACAGGTCGAAATCGGTGGGCGTTTTACCTAAACCACCCACTTCCAGACAAACCAACGCCTGGATGGCATTCCAGGAAAGACGCCTACCGACCCCCGCTGTGGGAGTGAGGGCGCTCGAAGCATGCCGACGCGGTACCGGTCGAGATGGCTCGCGAGCCAGGCATCGGCCAGCTACCAGTGATTCAAAACGTCGAGCTGCTGCCGGCAGGTAGATCGCTTCACCACGATTGAAGCCATAGCCATTAGAGCTGATGTGCGTCAAAACGAAGAAGCGTTGATCTGGCCCTGCAATAGTCGGACAGTGGACCGAATGCACCGCCCCTTGGCGAAGCGTGTAGTCCTCGCCATCAAGCAGCTCAATAACTCTGGCTGCATCAAGTTCGAACAGCAACTCCTCCATAGCCGCGGCCGTAAGGTGGCACAACATAGCCAACGCCGGAACTGAAACAACCCTGACCCGACCTATTCCGACGAGCGCGTAAAGCAGCGCGGCTAGCATAACAGCCGTTTCAGACATGTGATCCTCCTTGATGGCTCACCGCACAAGAAAAAGAGAGGGCCGTGACTACACCCGTCACGACCCCTCACACGCAGCCTCCAACTTCTTGATAGCTGCGATAAGCGATTCCAACACCGGAAGCGACGCTTCAAGCGCATCGGCCTCCGCCCGTAATCGGCGAATCTCCGCTTCTGTTGCAGGAGAGATTGTCGGCGACGAGCGTTCGCGCATACCGAGAAAGACGCTTCGGAACGCGTCCTTGGCGATCCTTTCACGACGAGAGATTGCCATCTGATTGCAGCCGTACCTCCGAGAGAGCTCTCGTTGGCTGGCTCTCTCGAAGTACCGAGCAATCAACAGTTCTCGGTGCTCAGGAGCCAGTCGATCAAGCGTCTGCCGTACAGCAATTGCCATCTCAAGCGGCTCTAACTCATCAACGCCCGCAATCGTGGCCGCAAAGTCATCATCGCCTTCGTCATCTCCCGCACGATAGTCAAGAGACAGCGGCCGGCAGCGGTCTTCGAGGCCGATAGCTTCAGCCACCTTGGCCTCAGGAAGGCCGGTAGCCTCTGCAATCTCTAGGACTGTTGGCTCTTTGCCGTATCTATGAGCCAACAGCTCTCGCGCCTTCCCAACCATGATGGCCGTATCTTGTAGCCCACGAGGGACATGAATCGACCAGCCATGGTCTCGGAAATAGCGCTTCAGCTCGCCGATAATTGTCGGCGTCGCGAAGGTAGTGAAGTTGTAACCCGACCGAGGATCAAAGCGGTCGAGCGCCTTCACAAGACCGATTCGTGCGACTTGGACAAGATCGTCCGTTCCGCCGTAGCGGTTTGCACAGTGGCAGGCAAGCCGATCCCACTGTTCGGCAATAGCCTCCCGTTCACATTTAGAGCCAGTGTGCCAACGTTTCAACCCCTCCGTAATCTGGCCGGAGGTAGTTAAGGTGCGTTCCATTTCTTCTCCTCATACCCGATACGAAGTTGACCAGGCAATCTGGTAGGAAGAGTATAACATAGCCCATAAACCAGACAAGAGTAGGCAGGTTACCAAGCAATGGGTTGACAAGAGCTACGCAAAGGGCTAAGCTGCTCTCATCCAAAGCTCTGACTTCCGGGTATAGGAGGATTGTATGGCTGCCCACCAAGGAAGAAGCACCGAGGAGCTCCTTAGACAATATGTGCGGAGTCACGACGTAACACTCCGTACTACGATCATCGAACGCCACGAGGCGCTCGTCCGATCGGTCGCGCACAAGTTCGCCCGCCCCGGAGTACCGGTCGAGGACTTGGTCCAGTCCGGCTGGATCGCCTTGATCGGCGCATTGGACCGCTTTGATCCGTCGCACGAGACCAAGTTCAGCACGTACGCGGTGCATTGCATGGTCGGCGAGATCAAGCGGTATTTCCGGGACAAAACCTGGTCGGTCAAAGTCCCACGCTACCTCCAAGAGATTGCCGTCAACCTCCGTAAGCACGAGGACACACTGGCCCAAAAGCTCCAACGCGAGCCAACAATGAGCGAACTCGCCGCTTCGCTGAAGATTAGCGAAGAGGAACTAGCTCAGGCAGCCGAGGTCTATCAAGCCTATGTTGCTCGTCACATTGAGGAGACTGGCGAGGGAGATGACGGCAACAGTACTCTTGCACTCAATGAGATGGTTGGCAGACCCGACCCTGAAATGGAGGCACTCGTAACTCACGCTCCGCTCCACTGTGCCCTCGACCGGCTCGACGAACGACAGCGTAAGATCATCCGTCGTCGCTTCTTCGACGGTCTGTCGCAAAGCGAAGTTGCTGACGAGCTTGGGCTCTCCCAAATGCACATCAGCCGCCTTGAAAGAGCTGCTCTTGGTGACCTTCGGAGCCTGATGGCTGCCGCGCAGCCCCAGTAGTTTCCGGCACAATTCAACGCCCACGGCCCCTCGGCCTGGGCGTTGTCTGATTTTATGGGGAGTGTATACTAAGCGTATGAATCTCGATAGCGCCATTTTCTACTCACACGACATCCAGAAAGTCATTCCGTTCTACCGGGATACGTTAGGCTTTACGTTAGACTATCAATCCGAACGCTTTGTCTCATTTGTCTTCCCCAATGGTGCTAGGCTGGGCATCAAAAATCAGCAACGAGAACGTGAGATTCCCGGCCATCAAACAGTCTTTATTAGTGTCGAGGACATTGAGCAGCTCTGGGATGAGATGAAAACAAAAACGGTTGAGATCTTTTCTGAACTCGAAACCTTTCCTTGGGGTAAAGAGTTTAGTCTGCTCGATGCGGACAAAAACCGAGTTCTCTTTATACAACGGCCATAAAACGAGCAGGGCCCGGGCAGCATCATCGCCACCCGGGTCCTTTCTTTTTCCCCTCACTTTCTTCGAAGTGGTTAGCGGATGCCCAGCGCCCGCTTGAGTTCTTTGGCCCACTCTGTGTTACCCTGCTCTTCGCAGGCGATGATCCACTCGATACCCCAGAGGTTCGCCTCATCGATGCCGAGCGCCTTGATGCGCTGCATGACTGTGTGCAGATCCCGAGGCTTGAGTGGGTTGCCATTCGGATCTTTGAAGTTGCGATCCTTGTCGCTCTGCCACCAAGGCTCGCACTGTGCCTCTGCAGCGAAGACGATCTTACCGCCCTTCTTCGCTGCATCAACCTGCCGCTTCACCTCGTCCCAGTGACTCTGGGCCGGACTGATTGAGCCGATGAAGGGCGCTGCCACCTGGTTGTACAGGTTGAGACCGATCCGTTCGGCCGGCAATGTGCAGAGGTCCTCGCGGATTTTCCGCCGTTTGATCGCACCCTTCTCGGTAAACAGGTCACCGGTCAGACCGGCGCCATAGGTGAGCTGGAGGGGCTTGAACGTGAGTCGATCGGCCAGCTCGACCTCTTTACGGAGAAAGTCGAGAGGGATGGAGCGCTTGGGCGAACCGAACGGCTCAAGGGCTTCGTTCTCCACCTGAATCCCCACGACATGGTCCATCCCCTGATAGCGGCGAACCACCTTTTCTACCCATTCCAGGAGCTCCTTACCGATCCCCGTTTCCAGGGTAGTGTTGAGCTCCTCAGATCCAATTCCCGGCGCTGGAAGTTGAGCCTTTGCCTTCAGGTCGTCTGGTAGGTAGACTTCCGGATACCGAGGGGTTTTCACCCCGGCGCAGACCCAGACCTTCAACCCTTCCTCCTTGCAGATGCGAATGGCGTCGTCGACCACCTGCCAGTTGGGCTCGTCGGTCGAATTCTTCTGGACATCGCGCCACTGGATCGAAAGCCGAACGGTCGTAATGCCAAGCGCCTTATACCGACGCAGACATTCCTGCCACTCAGGGCCGACCTTACCACGACCAGCGGGTCCACCCCACGAACCACTTAGCCACATGGCGTGCCAGGGGTTGAAGGAGGCGGAAACAGTCTTGAACTGTGGGCCGGACGGAGCCGGTCCCTCCTGGCTACAGCCAGGGCGCAAGAAGAGCAAGGCGCTAAGCCCCGCGAAGAGCAGCGACAACCAACGCAGCGGGGACCGCTGCCAAACAGAACTCTGATTAGTCATAACGACTTCTCCAGGTAGGTAAAATCAATCGCATCAGAAGCGATTTGTGGTAGTATAAGGTATAATTAAAGAAAAATCAAGGTAACAAGAGACGAATATTATGTTTGATACCCACTGTCACCTCAATTTCAAAGCCTTTACTGACGATGCCCATACGGTCGTCAATGATATGGCAAAGCAGGGCGTGAGTGCGGTCGTTGTCGGCTGCGACCATGTCACCACCCGATACGCGATTGATCTCGCCCAAACCTTTCCTAACCTTTGGGCTGCTGTCGGCTTACACCCAACACATGTCTTAGATACACCATGGGATCATGCGCTTATGAAGGAGCTAGCTCTTGAAGATCGGGTTGTGGCGATCGGCGAAGTTGGTCTCGACTGGTTCAGATGGCCAGAGGACGAAGCAGAGAAGCAGCCATACATCGACGCTCAATACACTACCTTACGTGCCGCCATTGCGCTCGCCAACGAAGTACAGAAACCGCTCATCCTCCACTCCCGTGAAGCATACAATGACCTCCTAGACATCCTCGAAAAAGCGACGCTGTCAGTGTCGTCCTTGACTGGAAGCGATAGCGCTCCAGATCGAGGAACGGGTAGCTATCGAGATTCCCGATCAGATAATCGCTTTGCTCCTTCTGTCGGGAATGACAGTGTGACAGGCAAAGATGATGGGCTACGCGGCACAATCCACTGTTTTATGGGTAATTGGGAACAGGCGCAACGTTTCTTGAAGCTCGGTTTTATGATTGGTTTCACGGGAGTAATTACCTACAAAACCGTTGATCCATCGATCCTCGAGGTAGTGGCTAATATGCCCCTAGACCGGATGCTTATTGAGACCGATGCACCGTATCTTACCCCAGAGCCGATTCGTTCCCAAGGCAAAAAAGAGACCGGTAAGATCCCGCGGAACATTCCTCAGTATGTCGAAGCGGTGGCGAAGAAGATTGCCGAGGTTCGAAGTATGGATGTGGCTGAGATTACTGAGCTCACTGAGGCCAATGCGAAGCGATTATTCAAGATATAAGAAAGGTTTCCCATGGATGCACTGAAACAACACTCCGCCGGTGGGCTTGTCTACCGCAATAACGATGATGCAATTAGCATCGTGATGATCCAGGATCAATACGGCAAGTGGACCTTCCCAAAAGGGCATGTTGAACAGGGTGAAAGCCTCCAGGATGCCGCCAGACGCGAGATTAGTGAAGAAGTGGGCATCGATGCCTCTCTGCTTCGCTTAGAGGACGAGCTAGGGACGATTGACTATACGTTTGAGTCGAGCTTCCCGCGCGACATTGAAGCGAGCGGCCTCACGCCCAATGGCCAAACCGTAACCATTCATAAGCTGGTCACCTATTACCTCTTTGAGTACACAGGCAACCCGAGTCTCACCAGCCAAGAAGGCGAAGTTGAGGCTTCACTCTGGGTCCCCATTTCAGAAATTGATACGAAAAATGAGTACGACGACAATACGCGTATTATTGCCAAGGCAAAAGAGCTCTTAAACGCGAGGAACTAAAGCGTTGACTGTTGGATGGTTGCGTAGACAACGCAAAGGATAATAACCAGGAAGGCGAGAACGGTGCGCCATCGCATTGGCGTGTGGTTTACTTTGACATCTCCCCAAGTCGCAAGTACGGGAATAAGCAAGGTAATCAAAGTCGTAAATGTCACGCCAATTTGATTGAACCCATAGAAACGCAAGATCATATAGGTCGTACCGAATAATGAGGAAAGAAAGACCAGCCGAAAATCGGTATCGTGGATGTGATGAAGATTCGGTCGGTAGTAAATAGTAAAGAACAGCGCTAAGGTTCCGGTTCGTAAGGCATAAAGCATAGCCGGCGAATAAAGCTGCAGCAGTTCCTTCTGAACCATCGCCTCCATAGCCATGAGCAATACGGCAAGCAATAGATGCATGGCATACTTATCGAACTCAAGGTGATGCTTTCGGACATGCGACAAGATAAGCGCTACGCTTCCGATAATTGCCGCCACAAAGACCGGTAAGTTGAACTCTTCAGGATAAAAAAGAGCAGCCAAGACAACCGTGGCTAACGGGGTGAGCAGCATAACCATCTCGAACTCAATCATCTTCTCTTTCTGCAGTCCTTGGTAGTAAAAGATGTTCCAGATAATTGCCAGAAGGATCATCAAGATAAAGTAAAAGATATAGGTCTGGTTAACGGCGAGGTACAGGTCGATCGCCCCAAGCCAAGGCAAAGTGGCTAAGGCAGTGACAAAAAGAAAGGCAAAGGCCAAAGGGATATGGTCACCAAGGGCCATCTTGCGTTTCGCAAGAATAAACTTATCGAGCAGAACGTTGCCTGCTCCAGCAATGGCTCCGAGAACTACTGGTATCATGGCCCCTCCTCTTTCTGAACTACATTATATCTCTATAGTAATAGACTCTTCCATGGAATACTAGAGCGCTTTACGGCTTTTGGAAGAAATGCCAAAACGGCTGGTAGTCAAGGCCGAAAAATCGGAACTTTTGGCAGTATGCTCTTCGTCGTAAGGAGGTAGAGTAAGAAGTACCATCTTCCTCAAGATGAAATTAGGACGGTGCACGTCTTTGCAATGATATGCAATCTGGCTAACCATAACCTGGTTGTTCAACCATCCGTTAAACAGGGCGCAAAGCGTACGAAAACGCTTTAAGCCTCGGGCATATGCCCGATACATTCGTTGGATTGCATAGAGAAAGCGGAGTATCTCCGCTTTTTCTCTATTACGGCAACCGAGGAAAGAGTGGTTCGGCCTTTAGGGTCTCAAGTTGGGCGGTCATCTTCTCGGCAATAGCTGGCATGAGCGGTCGGATCGCCTCGGTAATCTTTAAGAGTTCTTCGTAGGTCTTCACCAGCACCGTCTCGCGCTCCGCATCGTTCTCCATGGACCAGGGTTGCATCGTAGCAAGATAGCGATTCGCATCGTCTACCAAGATCATTGTTTGGGCTATGGCCCCGCTCAGGTCGTTATTGAAGAATGCCTCTTTAATCTGCGAGATGTGTGATGGCTTTACTTGAGGTTTAATGCCAAATTTATTGATCAAAACAATGGTTCGCTGCAGCAAATTCCCTAAGCCGTTTGCCAGTTGTGAGGTGTATACTGCGTCCATCTTCTCGATTGAAATATCTCCATCGGAACCATAGGGCACTGCAGAGAGAATCAAAAAACGAGCCGCGTCCACGCCGTAGCGCTCAGTGAGTTCGGCAGGCCGGATAACATTACCCAGCGTCTTACTCATCTTCTGGCCATTGACCGTGAAGAAGCCATGCACAAACAGTTCTTTTTGCGTTGGGAGATCGAGCGCCAGCAGCACGGCCGGCCAGATAACCGCATGGAAACGAAGGATGTCCTTACCAACCAGCTGAAGATGAGCTGGCCATGGGCCAGTCATGAGCGCCTGGTGGATCGTGTCCCAAGAGGAGAGTTCGGTCTTTGTCCAGTTCCGCGAAAAAGTTAAGTAGAATAGTAACGCATCAATCCAAACATAGATCGTCTGCTCGGGGGCAAACGGGACTTCAACCCCCCAGGCCACCTTACTTCGAGTAAAGGGGATGTCTCGGAGCGGTTCACCCTTGAGAAAAGCCAGCACTTCATTGCGGCGCTCGGCTGGGGTAACTTTGAACGTACCTTTTTCAATGAGGTTGATCAGCTTGTCTTGGAACTTCGAGAGGGCGAAATAGTAGACTGTTTCTTTAAGCAGCTCGAGCGGCCTCTGATGAGCATCGCACATTGGATTCTCAGTGCCAGGCACGACATCTTTATACTCTTCACAACCGACGCAGTACCAGCCTTCATACCCGGCAGGATACAAGTACTCGGTATCGTAGAGTCGTTGGAAGACCGTTTTGACGATCGACATATGGGTTTCATCGGTCGTTCGGGCAAATCGATCATAGCTCATGCCCATCGCTGCCCAGGCTTCTTGATATGCCGCAGCGACCGAGTCGACGTAGGCTTGTGGCTCTTGGCCCGCATCGGCCGCTTTTTGGGCGATCTTTGCACCGTGCTCATCGGTACCAGTCAAAAAGAGTACCTCGTCGCCAAATTGACGATGCGCTCTGGCCAAAACATCAGCCGCGAGCGTCGTGTAGGCAGAGCCGATGTGCGGCACGTCGTTTACGTAATAGATCGGCGTCGTAACAAAGAATTTTCCCATGTGTTTACTATAGCAAACCTGATCTAAAATGGAAGAAAAGGGTGGGGCAATTGCTATTTTAAGCGATTTAACGTATAACAAGCGCATCAGCTCCCAGTACGCCTCGGAGGGGCGAACATGAACAACAAGTATGAGGACTGGTGGGTGGCTGCTGCCTGGGTCTTCGGCTTTGGAGTCATGTTCGCCGTTCTCGGCTGGGCATGGCTCACCATGAGGCACTAGCTATGACACGATATAGTTACCTCGCCGCCGTCCGGATCATCACGATCCTGGCTGGCGGCTTCGTCCTGTCCTTTCTGGCCCTGCTCGCCTTTGGCAAGCAGCTCGAGTGGAAGACGGTGTGGATCGTAGCCGCCTTCCCCGCTCTTCTCCTCGCAGCTCACGCCGAACATACCGAAGAGCCTACCGAGAGCTTCGGAAAATGGCTCTTTGATCTGCTACTCACGGCCGGAGCAGTACTTGTTAGCGTGCCCATCTGGCTACTCATCGGCTTTGTCCTAGTAAAGGCACTCTAGATGCAACACTGTCCACTCAATCCATTTGAGCTTTTCGTCTTTTTCATCGTCATCGCGCTGCTATGCGCACTCGCCTTCCTCTGGATGGTGCTGATGGCACCTGTCCAGTACGCAAAGATGGCCGCTTTTGCAGCGACCCGCCTCGTACGGCGGTAGCAGAAGGCACAGGACTGGGGCGCCGCGCGGCGCCCCAGCTCCAATCCAACAAGCACATTCCAAAGGTGTTTTTTAGTACTTTGTAAATGACCAATAAAGGACTATACTCTAGTCAATAAGAGCTCAATCTGTAGCTCTTCGTCTATGTCGGAGTATTACGTTGGGACGTGAAGAGGGTCAGCTGGGCACTCACATCGCCATTGGCATCTGGGGGCCCATCATTATCGCGTTCATCGGCATGTGCCTGGGCTGCTGTTTCAACCAGAACATCTGCCCCAAGAGCAACTGGTCGTCCGAATGCGCCCAGTATGCCATCCTCGTAGGTGGTCTCGTGGGCGTCCTCGTCCCGAATCGCCTCATGAGTCACTGGTGGGCAGCGCTTGCTGCCGCCATCCTTACCTTCCTCTCGATCGGATTCGGCCTCGGCTGGACCGCCCGTTGGGACAGCACCATCCTGGGGCTCGTCGGCGTCGCCTTCGGCGTAGCCTTCTGCCTCACCAAGCTCGTCGGAGACAGGATTAGCTACGGAACGCTGAACCCTGAGCTCGCGAGCTGAATACCCAGCTCCACTCGCATTCGAGCAAGCCGCACGAATGCAACAGAACAGGGCGCCTCGCAGCGCCCTGTTCACCCCCCCCTACAAGCAATAACTATCGATTAAAATGGAGTACTACTACAAACTCGCCCTTTTGGGGCTTTTTTGTTTTCTCAATCGCTTCCGCCAGACTACCACGCCAGATCTCTTCAAACTGCTTCGTTAGCTCACGACAGAGACAGACGCTGACTATCTTGTCATTCCCGACAGAAAGCGGAAGCGCTTCTGATCGGGAATCTCGTTTGGCACGGGATCCTCGATCCTGTTGCTGCGCACCGGTCAAGGATGACTGAAGAAATGTAGTTTGGATATCGATAAGTGTTTGGTTAATCCGAATCGCTGACTCAAAGAAGGCAATGGTTTCGATACCTAATGGTTTATCAAGAGAGGCAAGTGAAGCCAGCAAACTCTGTCGCCCTTTCTTTTTAGGCAAGAATCCGAGGAAGAGAAAGGTATCAGCCGGAAAGCCAGAAACAGACAATGCGGCCGTCAGCGACGAAGCACCTGGAACCGAAATAATCGAAATTGGTTTCGCTGCTTCTCTATTGTACTCATGTACTTTTTGAACTAAGACACCACCAGGGTCAGAAATACCCGGCGTGCCCGCATCGGTCACCAAAGCGATCTGCTTTCCTTCAGCGAGCTGACCCACCAACCAGTCAATCTTCTGAAGGCTACTATGCTGATGATAACTGACGGTTGAAGTGGTAATACCATATCGATCAAGCAGAATTTTCGTGTGTCGCGTATCTTCACAGGCAATAAGATCGACACTTTTCAGGGTTTCGATCGCACGAGAAGTTATGTCGGCCAGGTTGCCGATCGGCGTAGCAACAAGATACAGCATAAAGTTTAGGTTATTTGAGGAACCGGCGTCCCAATAAAGCTATCGATTCCAACAACAGAGAAAATATAATAACTAAAGGCCAGCATAGCAATAAGCAAAACAATAAAGACTACTAACCCCCAACGAGTCCAGGCTT
>CBINIT010000021.1:0-18435 GCA_966250865.1 uncultured Candidatus Berkelbacteria bacterium | reverse complement strand
CTTCAGCAAGGCACTGATCTTGATGCGCTCCTAGAGCCAACTGATTTAAACGTTAATCGTTAAAATTGCTTTTTCCTTGTCTGCTTGTTATCATGGGCGGGCAAGTTATCTCTTTTGTAGGAAGTAGGTAGTATGGAAAACCGCACGTCACCCATCCCTCCAGAAGCTGCAGGGGAGCAGATGACCCCTTCTCCAGCGAAGCAAGAAGCGCCGCCGATTGAAGACGAGACCTTGTTTAACGGCGTGTCGTCGGCTATTGGACTGCCAAAGGTTGATCCTGGTGAAAGCGCACGATATGGCTTTCTCGAGGACGAGCCACGTCGCCCCGATCAAGGTGAGGAGATGGTGTGACCATTACTGCCCGAGCACCTATGCGAATCGATTTCGCTGGTGGGACTATCGATTTACCACCCCTTTATCTCTTCCACCATCCCGCTCCAACGGTCAATGCTGCGGTATCGGTAGAGGCTACGGTTACGATTACGCCTTCCGAGAAGCTAACGATCATCTCTCGAGACCAAGATCTGAGTGTTAGTTTCGATGACTGGCAATCGATCGAGTGGCAAACCTACCCCGTCCTCGAGCTGGTCTGTCGTTTAGTCCAGTCATTCCAGCCTGATCCAGTAACAATTGAAATTCATTCCGACGCTCCGACAGGTTCAGGGTTGGGTGGATCGTCGGTCCTTGGTATCGCGCTGACTGCCGCCTTAGCTAAAGCCACTAACCGTTCCCTTACGAAGCAACAAATTATTGATTGGACAAAAAGTATCGAAACCCAAGCGATTAAAGTTCCTACAGGGTACCAAGATTATTGGGCGCCTACCTATGGCAGGGTTAACGCCTTTCAGGTAGAGCTTGATGGCTCTCTTACTGTTACCCCGCTTGGTAGCGAGGCGTTCCGAAAGGAAGTAGAATCTCAGCTCATGCTGGTCTATGTCGGTAAACCGCACTTTTCTGGTGCGAATAACTGGGAGCTATTCAAGCACCATATCGATAATAATGAGAAGACTGTTGCTTTTTTTGAACAGCTCAAAGAAAATGGCGTTGCTATGCAGCAGGCCTGGCAGCAGGAAGACTTACTATCGATAGCCAAAGTGCTGAACGAAGATTGGCGGGTCCGGAAGCAGCTTCTGCCGAGCATGACGACGCCAGAGATTGAGCTCCTCACAGAGCAAGCGATGTTGGCAGGCGCATTGGCTGCTCGAGTCTGTGGCGCCGGTGCCGGTGGTTGTGTCCTGCTCATTGTGCCACCGGAAAAGCAAGCAGCTGTCCGCGAGGTGGTGACACAGCTGGCCATGCAAGAATTGCCGATTACATTTGCCGAAGCGATGAGCGTTACAGAGTTGTAAAGGAACTATCATGAAAGAAACAATGCACGCCCTAACCATCCATTACGATACTGAGTGGTCAGACAAGACCGGCTTTGTGAAGCGCGAGATGCCCGTACCGCAGCTTGACGAAAAAGCACGACCTGAAGATGCTGACTGGGTGGTCTTGAAGCCTGTCTACACGGGTGTTTGTGGTTCGGACCGTGGTCTTTGGTTTCGTAACGCTTGGGGCGATGCCATGCACGAGTCGCTTGAGCGTGAAGACAAGGCAACTCGAATTATCGGTCACGAAATGTTTGGCGAGATTGTAGCAGTTGGGAGCAAGGTAGCGAAGAAATATGGCTACAAAGTTGGCCAGATGGTCGCAGCCGAAAGTCATCTGACCTGTGGGAAGTGTTACCAGTGCCAACGCGGTGAGAAGCATGTCTGTACCAATGAAATTATTATGGGCATCACGATCGACGGTTGTTTTGCGGAATACATTAAGTTGCCAGCAGGCGTCCTGTGGCCGACCGATACGAGTCTGATTCGTCCTGAAATTGCCTGTATGCAAGAACCGTTTGGGAACGGCGTCCACGCTGCCACCAAGGTTAATCTTCGCGATAAGACTGTAGCCATCCTCGGTTGTGGTCCGATTGGACTCTTTACCGTTCTCATTGCCCGAGCCTATGGCGCCAAGAAGATTATTGCTGTTGATCCGCTGGAAAAGAATCGCAACTTAGCCAAACAGTTTGGCGCCGATGAAACACTCACTACCGAAGCGTCAAAAGATCAGCTCTATGACGCGAAGCTCGTGGAGCGCATTAAGGAACTCACCGATGGTGTGGGTGTTGATGCTGCCTTAGAGATGGCGGGGTTTCATTCATCGGTTAATAATGCCATCCATGCAGTTCGTCGGGGTGGCGATGTCGTGCTCTTCGGCTTAAAGTCGGGCGATGCCACTATTGCCGGCTTTGATCGCATGATTGCGCGAGGGGTCACCCTCCACTGTATTATTGGTCGTGAAATCTTTAAAACTTGGCACGCCACTCGAGCCTTACTTGAAGATCAATCCAATGGCATCCAAGATGCCCTCTGGCGCTACCTCCTTCAGGAAGGTGAGGGCACCATTGTCAACTTTAGCGAATACGACCCAACGGAATTTGAAAAGAAGATGCTTGAGCATCCAAAGATTCTTATCCGCTATTAAGTGACCGTCTTGCGACGGTGAAAGGGAGCTATGAATCAGAATTTAGCCGATCTTGTTACGCAACAACTTGAAGATATTAAAGCCCAAGGTCTCTATAAAACGGAGCGAGAAATTAGCTCGAAGCAAGGGGTCGAGATTGAGGTGAACGGTAAGACCGTGTTGAACTTCTGTGCCAACAACTACCTTGGTCTGGCTGGCAGTGATGAGATGGCGAACGCGGCCAAGGCTGGGCTTGATCAATTTGGCTACGGCCTCTCGTCAGTTCGTTTCATCTGTGGAACGCAGACGCAGCACCGCGAGCTTGAACGCAAACTAGCAGCTTTTGTTGGCACCGAAGATGCCATCCTTTACTCCTCCTGTTTTGATGCCAATACCGGTCTCTTTGAGATTCTTTTGACCCCAGAAGATGCGATTCTTTCTGATAGCTTGAACCACGCGAGTATTATCGACGGTATCCGCCTGACCAAGGCAGAGCGTCTTCGCTACGAGCACTCCGACATGGCTGATCTCGAGGAAAAGCTCAAGGCTAGCCAAGACAAGCGGTTCCGTCTCATTGCTACCGACGGTGTCTTTAGCATGGACGGTCACCTTGCGAAGCTAAAAGAAATCTGTGATCTCGCTGACAAATATAACGCTGCAGTTATGGTAGATGAATCACACGCGACCGGTGTTATTGGCGAGACTGGCCGAGGGGCGATTGAGGCCTGCGGCGTGATCGGGCGCGTCGATATCGTTACCTCAACACTTGGTAAGGCGCTTGGTGGAGCAACGGGTGGATTTACTGCTGCTTCAGCTGAAATCGTCGATCTGTTGCGTCAACGCAGCCGCACCTATTTATTCTCGAACTCGCTTGCGCCAAGCATCGTCGCAGCGGCCTTGCATCTCATGAATCACCCTGAGATTATTACCGACCGGTTGGCTACGCTGAAAGAGAATACTGCCTACTTCCGTGAAAAGATGACGGCTCTCGGCTTCACCATTCCGGAAAGTACCCACCCAATTGCGCCAGTTATGCTGGGCGATGCGGTTCTGGCGAAGAAAATTGCCGACGACATGCTGGCTGAAGGCATCTATGTTATTGGTTTCTGGTATCCGGTGGTACCGAAAGATACGGCTCGTATCCGGGTTCAAATCTCAGCCGCGCACACCAAAGAGCAGCTCGATAAGGCCATCGCTGCCTTCGAGAAGACCGGTAAAAAACACGGGGTTATTAAGTAGCAATCGCAACCGGAGGTCCCTATGTGTGGAATTATTGGCTATATCGGTAAAGATAAAGCATATCCGGTACTGATCGACGGTCTTCGTCGCATGGAGTACCGTGGCTATGACTCGGCTGGTGTTGCGATTGTTGAGCCCGGTGGTATCACCCTAGAGAAAGAGGCGGGGCGAATTGCAGCGCTTGAAGATGTCACCAAAGATAAGTCAGGGTCAGGCACCGTTGGAATTGGCCATATTCGTTGGGCGACTCATGGTGTTCCTAACGCAACCAATGCCCACCCACACGTCGACTGTGCCGGCAAGGTTTTTGTGGTGCATAACGGTATTATTGAAAATGCCCGGGAACTTCGGGAAGAACTCACCAAAGCTGGCCACACCTTTAAATCAGAGACTGACACTGAGATTTTTGCCCACCTTATCGAAGATGGTCTCAAGAAGGATCCGTTAGAGAAGGCAGTTTCTGAGGCGCTGAAGCGGGTTCACGGTGCCTATGGTCTGGCCGTCCTCTCGGCCGATGAACCAGAGAAGATTATCGGTGCTCGTCTTGGGAGTCCGTTGCTTCTGGGTATCGTTGGAGAAGGGGAGTATGTCCTTGCCTCCGATGTAACCGCGATCTTGCCGCACACCCGCGATGTGGTCTACCTGGAAGATTACGATTTAGTGACCATTACGCCAACTGATTATTCAATTCAGAACATGTCCCACAAATTGGTGAACCGCAAGCCTGAGCAGATTAGCTGGGACATCTCCGCGGCAGAGAAGGGGAATCACCCCCACTTCATGAAGAAAGAGATTTTCGAACAGCCCCAGACCGTCAAGACCACCATGCAGGGTCGTATTATCACTCACACCGGCGTCGCCAAGTTTGGTGGTATGGAAGCGCTGGGGAAGCGACTAGATGAGATTGAGCGAATTGTGATCGTTGCCTGTGGTACCGCGTACCATGCCGGGCTGGTTGGCAAGTACATGCTCGAAGAGTTCGCCGGTATCCCTGTTGAAGTAGCTTATGCCTCAGAGCTTCGCTACCGCAAACTGATTCCCGATAAGAACACGGCCTATCTGGCCATCAGTCAGTCCGGTGAGACAGCCGATACGATCGGTGCTTTACGTGAGGCAAAACGAACTGGCTCGCTGGCCCTTGGTATTATTAACACTGTTGGTTCGACCTTGGCAAGAGAAGTTGACGCTGGTGCCTATAACCACATCGGTCCAGAAATTGCTGTCGCCTCCACTAAGGCCTACACGTCCCAGCTGACGCTCCTGGCACTGCTGACGGTCTTTCTTGGTCGCCGACGCGGCATGTCGCTTGCAGAAGGCAAGAACATCCTTGAATATGTCCAAGAGCTTCCCGAGGCGATCCAATCGATTCTCGACGACGATGCGGCGATTAAGAAGATTGCCTACGAGTTTGCCAAGAGCGACAACATGATGTATCTCGGTCGCAAATACCAATATCCTTCAGCACTTGAAGGGTCACTCAAGATCAAAGAGATTTCCTACGTGCATGCCGAAGGCTACCCAGCCGGCGAGATGAAACATGGCTCTATCGCTCTTGTGCAAGAGGATTTTCCCGTCGTTGGCATCATCCCCCAAGACAGTGTCTATGAAAAAACGTATACGAATCTCGAGGAGATCGCGGCCAGAGGCGGCTCGATTATTGCCGTTGCTACGAAGGGCGATAAGAAGATTACCGAGCTCACCAAGAACGTATTGTGGATCCCGAAGACGATTGAAATGCTCAATCCGGTATTATCGATCATCCCACTTCAGCTTTTCGCCTACTATGTCGGTGTCGCTAGAGGGTATGATGTCGATAAGCCTCGTAATCTCGCCAAGAGCGTGACCGTCGAATAGGAGTTTGCATGACAATCTGTTTGTTTGAAGATGACAAGGTCAATCAGCTCGAACCACTGACACAGCTTCATGCCAGCTGGGACTTACTGACCGGCACGGGAACTATGGCTACGCTTCTGCCGCAAGAGTTTCCCGATACGGGGGTCGTTAAGACAGCGCGCCCGGCAATTGCCGGACTCTATGAAGATGTTACGACGGAGCTCGAGCCTGGTGACTATCTGTTTATTAATGGCAGGCTCCTCGATATCGATGCGCTCAAGCAGCACATCTCTCCTGAGGGTGAACCGAAGGCGCTCTGGACAACCGATGGAACGACCCTAGTGGCGGTGCGACTGCAGGTGACTGAGACGGTAAGGGGTGATATTTGGCAGTATCTTGAACAAGTAGCGCAAACAGTGGCCCAAGAGCAGGCAGCTATCCGGATTGCAAACTACCTTTGGGACTATATTTATATTAACGAAGAGGCGATCACTGCCGATGCTGCCTCCTTTCCGCTTGGTACCGTGAAGGGTACCGTCCACGAGCGAGCAACGCTGATCGCCGAAGAGCAGATCTCTATTGATGAAGATTCAACGATTGCTCCGGGCGTAGTACTTGATGCCACCAAAGGACCGATCCTTATCGGTAAAGGCGTGACGATTAGTGCTAATTCGGTCATTAGCGGCCCGGTCTTTCTCGGAGATGGTTGTTTCGTCTGGCCATTAACCCAAATTGGGGCCGGCTTCAGTGCGGGTCAGACCTGCAAGCTTGGGGGAGAGATCAGTCATGCGATTATGATGCCGTACTCAAACAAGTCGCACTACGGCTTCCTCGGCCATTCCTATATTGGTTCTTGGTGTAATCTTGGCGGTGGTACTTCAACCAGTAATATGAAAAATACCTACGGTACGGTCAGTGTTCCGGTTCAGGGTCAGCCTGTCGATACTGGCGAGCTGTTTGCGGGTCTCTTTATGGGCGATCATGCGAAGACGGGGAGTGGCATGACCTTCGCGCCAGGGACGGTTATCGGGCCGTTTAGTAACGTTTTTGGTCGTCTCAGTGCCCCAACCGTTATCGCTCCACTCCAGTGGTTCGATACCGAGAAGGGTGCCGTAGCCTACGCGTTGCCAAAAGCCCTTGAAGTAGCAAAACGTATGATGAGCCGCCGTGATCTCACATTATCGCCAGGGGTAGCTCAAACGATTGAGACATTAGCCGAGTCATGGCAAGGGGCCTAAGGTGGTGAAATGCTTTCTCGACTTTGATCATACGCTTCTAGCGACCGACCGATTGTTTTATATCGAGGTTCAGAAAGATGTCGAGGCGTTAGGCATCGATCCTAAGGTATGGCAACAAGCCTACGAAGAGATCTGGAGCAGTGGCTACTCGCTTCAAAAGCATGTCGATGCAGTGAACCGTCTCTCAGATCATCATCTTACGCTTGAAGACCTTGAATCAAAACTTCGAGACAATCTTGAGCAGTTTGTGTACCCTGATGTTGAGCCGTTTCTGAAACGAGCTAAAGCAGCAGGTGTTGAGCTCTACTTGCTGTCGTTTGGCTCGCCCGAGTGGCAGCAGTACAAAGTACAGGCCTCTGGGCTAGCTGGTTATTTTGATGACATCTTTATCACCGCCACCGAAGGTAAGAAGGCTGAGGTTATTGCGCAGCGGGCTGACGGTACGCAGATCATCATGGTGGACAATAACCCCGAAGAACTCGATCTAGTTCTCGATGTAGTGCCTGGCGCCACCACATACCTGATTGAACGAGTGAGCTTTGAGCGAGCCCATAATCGTCCTGAAGATGTTGATCTCGCTATAACTGAAGGTAAACGCTATTTAGAAAAACCAAGTCGTCATCCGCATACGACAATCCAAGCTCTCGATACCATCGTTCTCGAATAGCCCGGTAATTTCCTGTAGTATATACGCAAGGGGTAGTTCTTTTCTGTGACGACGGAGGATCCAGTATGGTCTCGCCAGTGAATCGGCGACAAGTGCGTTTCGTCTTGGCCGCAATGATCCCCGTTGTGTTCTGGTTGGGGATCCTCTTGCCACGGCCCAAGCCGGTACCGCCAATTGTTCAGCCGGTTGTACCCAAAGCACGGCCGAAGCTTCCAGCCCATGTTGCGTTACCGAGCTATGTCGTTCCGTTTGGCCCGCGCAACGTCTCGCTCTTTCCCGAACTCGTCACCCTCCAGGGGGAGACGGTAGAGCAGCATCGCCAAGCAACTGGAGCGGTCTGGGGTTTACCACCGGTGTACTACGATCTGGCAACTGGTCGTATCATTGGCTTTGCTTCAGTAGGCGGGAAACCGCTCGATTACATGCCGATGGACGCAGGTTTGATGGCAGAAAAACATCGTGTGCTGGTACTGATCCGCCGTCAACCAAAGCGTTTTGCTCACAACATCTGGCGGGTTGAGCCTGATGTGCTTCTCAAAACGACCTACCTTGGCAAAGGCTGGAAATGGAGAAGGGTGCGAGGGAAGCGGAAGCGAGTCTGGGGCGACTGCTACGCTGATGTTAATCTCGCTGTTGTGAAGCGACTGGGGATCGATGTCACGAAGTTTGATGTCGTCGTAATGCACCACAACGACTGCGTCTACCCCAATGAGCGACATGAGCGTTCGGCGATGATCGCAACATCGAAGTCGATCCGAGTGATGTCCTGGTCGGTCCGTAAGGGGACGCGCGCTACCGTCTTCGCCTGCGCTGGCCCTGGAGTCGACATCCTCTTTGGTGATGGCGGTGAGACTATTCAGCCGCCCAAGCCAGGACGGGCGGTCCGAAAGCCGCCAATTGGTTTATTCTTCTATCGCTTCAAGAAAGGAGAGGGGAGTTGAGGGTCGGACGCAGTGTGTCCGACCCTTTGACGTAGAGGAGTCCACTCGGTATACTCGTCTCATGCCAGAACTCCCTGAAGTAGAAACAATTCGCCGTGGACTCGAAGCTCGTCTTGTAGGAGATGAGATAGTTTCGGTTGATGTTCGGGTTCCAAAGATGTTTGTCGGTACTCTGACGGATATCACAAACCAACCGATCATCGCAGTTCGGCGTATCGCTAAGGTGCTGATTATTGATTTCGCTCATAACAAAAGTCTTATTGTCCACCTGAAGATGACGGGTCAGTTGGTCTATGTTGATCCGAAAGAGAGCAATGTGGCTGTTGGTGGTCATCCAGAAAAGGCTTACGAACAACCGTTGCCGCATAAGCACACGCATATTGTCTACGGACTCAAGAGTGGCGCAAGCCTTTACTATAATGATCTCCGGAAATTTGGTTGGCATAAAGTACTTGAGACGAATCTGATTTCCGACTTTTTAGGAAAAGAATTTGCTGGAGTCGATGCAGCAAGCCCGGAATTTACCCTGCAGTACTTTATGGACTTTCTTAAGAAACGGCCAAATGTACCGATTAAGTTGGCGATTCTTGAGCAGCGCCACATTGCTGGACTGGGTAATATCTATGCCGCAGAAGCCTTGTGGCACGGCAAGGTCCGACCCGACCGTTTAGCCAAGACATTAAGCGAGAAAGAACAGGAAGCAGTGTACCGAGGGATTGTTCATGTCATCGACCTTTCGCTGAAAACTGGTGGGTCGAGTTTTAATAGCTATATCGACGCTGCCGGAAAACAGGGTAGCTTCTTGAAGTATGCCGAGGTCTACAAGAGAGAGAAGGACTCGCTTGGCCATGAGATTAAACGCATAAAGCAGGGCGGCCGGACCACGCACTATTGCCCAATTTGTCAGAAGTAATTAAGTTTTATTTCAGCTCTCTTCTGTCATCCTTAACTGGAAGCGAAGCGCTCCAGATTGAGGATCCGCGGATGTATTTTGTTTATATTCTTACCAATAAAAGGCATACAGTTCTCTATGTCGGCGTGACATATGATCTTATTCGCAGAGTGTATGAGCATAAAGGGAAGCTGATTGATGGATTTACGAAGAAATATAATATTGACCAATTGGTGTATTTTGAATCAACTGAAGATCCATCTGTAGCTATTGCTCGTGAGAAACAACTAAAGCATTGGCGACGCGAGTGGAAACTCAAACTTATTCGTGCAAATAATCCCAGTTTTCTTGATCTTTCATCGACGTTCTAGTCATCCTTGACCGAAAGCGAAGCGCTTCGGATCGAGGATCTTGTACTGAATCGAATTCCCAAATCACACGAGATTCCCGACCCTGCTTTCAGCCGGTCGGGAATGACCAGTAATTAGGATAGTTACAGACTACTTGACAACGGTTTAATCTCTTTGCTACTATCAGTCCAATGATTACTACCTCTTTGATTAGCCTTATGCTCCTCGGTCTCGTCCTCGTCCTTACACAGGCGGGCAGAGCTTTGGTTAGTGTCAGAGTAAAGTAACCTCACGACGAACCAAAGAAGAGAGCCCGCCACCTTGAGTAGGCGGGATTTTTGTTTTTTAACAAGGTATATGAATATTCTTCGAGCGGAGTGAAACGAAGTCGAGAAGTTTCCGACTAAAGTAGCTCTCGACTCCACTTCGTTCCGCTCGAACAATACATGCGGGTAGGGAGTAGTCTTTTGCCGATAGGGCAGAAGCGTACTCCCTACACTATATGTACGAATGCTAGGATCGACGTCGCCCATGGGGCAGGAGATGAATGATGGACCAGCTATCTCGCTTGCTTGAAAATCTTGGTCAGAACGGTTGGACTCTTCAGGGCACTACGCCTGAAGTTGCCGCAAAGCACATTCGGACAGGAAACGGCGTTCGGGTGAGCAGCGGTCAGCGCTGGCTCTACTTCCGACGCACCGATGGGGATGGACGGGTATTGCTCGGTGCCGGTGAAGGCGCCAATCGACGAGCATCATTCTCCGTACGTATCGGAGATGCGGACGGCCGTCTGACCTCGAGGCAGGATGGTTATGTGCCTCTCACTGAGGAGCACTTGAGCACGGCAGCCACCAAAGGGCTGAGCGTGATCGTGTAGCTGATCGCGGATCTGGTGCAAAGGGGTGGCTTCTTCGGCTGCCCCTCTGCGCTACTAGGCTCCTAGCTCAACGGCAGAGCGGCTGTCGGCGATCCCGCAGCAGTTACTGGTTCGAATCCAGTGGAGCCCATGGCCAGTTTGGCCAAATTCAATGAAACGTCGAGGTAGGCAGTTGCTTGCCTCGATTTTTCGTATATTCTACACAAGATACGAACCTGCCAAACCATATTTTTCCACAGTTCTTACTTGACAAACGACCGATCGTACGGTATAGTATTCGTTAAGGTTTTAGTTATGACTATGCATCATTCACTCATTACCAAGCGCCCATTTATCCTTTCAGTCTGGAAAGGTGAGGCTTTAGTGAGTAGTGAAGCATAGTACCGTAACCGTAAACTCAACACTAAAGCCCGCCCAGACAGCGGGATTTTTGTTTAAAGAGGGACATTAACAACTACATCGTCGAGGGGACTACGTGAGATTCTATACAGTGTCATCCTTGACCGAAAGCAAAGCGCTTCGGATCGAGGATCCCGTACCATTCGAGATTCCCGATCCTGCCAGCAGCCGGTCGGGAATGACCATAGGACTTGACGTGGTTCTCTCGATACAGAGAAAAACCAGGAGGAGTAGCTCAGTGGTAAGAGCAAGCCCCTGATAAGGGCTGGGTCACGGGTTCGATTCCCGTCTTCTCCGTAGGGTACGGACCCCGGTGAGTCTCGCTTAGGCCTAGACAATAAGGCTTTGCACCCCAACTCGGGGAGCTAAGGGAGATTCCTTGGATCAGTTCCGTACCCGCCCCCGTGGGTCGTTAGCTCAGTTGGGAGAGCAGCCTGCTTATACCAGGCGTGCCAAGGGTTCGAATCCCTTACGATCCATGTGCATAGGAGCGCACAACTTTCTCACGTACGGGAGTGAGCCGGTGAGAAAGTATCGTTTCTATTCTAGCGGTGAGAACAGCTGTAACTGAAAAGCCAACCTCCAACCGTGGAGCTTGCGTAATTCAGGAAGCCGCGAACACGTTCAGGCGCGAACCAAAAAAACGCGTGCTGGTGTCAGCTGACAGTAGATCATACCGGAAAGGGGCGAGTCGTAGCAGCTCTTTTCCACCGACAACGCGCGCCAAACAGCGCGCATGTGGAGGCCATCGAAAGATGGATTCAACAATGATATCTGGCAGCAACGTATCTGAGATTGGTGTGTTGGGCATCTGTGAGATGTACCCGCCCAACTTCGTGCCCCGCACGCCACCCGCAAGTCCCGCTGAAACCTCAAACGGTATGAGCGGGCAGGAGGACCACATCTCGGCCAACTGGATGGGGCCGTTCGGCTCCCACCCGCTGGACGAGAACCTCTTCCAGGAGGGCGATCCTGCTCCCTACAGCCTTCGTGGCGGTTGGGGAGCAACCTACCTCGTCGTCGACGGGGAGGTGAGACCGCTCGACTAGGGGCGAACCCAGTCGAGCAACAGCAGATTTGGGGCCGGACGCAACGCGTTCGGCCCTGATTGTTTTTTCATGACCACTAGGTGTCATTTCTGACCGGCTGCAAGCAGAGTCTGTCCTTGACTCGATCGAGAAATCGGGAATCTCAAATGGTACGGATCCTCGATGTTGAGCGACATAGTCTTCCAGTCAAAGATGACACACCTAAAGGGTTGCTCCAGATAATACTTTACGTTAAGATAACCGCATGAAAGATATTTTCGCTATTGTTCTCGCCGCCGGTAAGGGTACTCGCATGAAGAGCGAAGCCCTGCCAAAGGTACTTTTCCCGCTTGGCCAAGAAACCATGCTTGAGCATGCCTTAAAGCCGATCCACGCTTTTGGGGTGGAGAAACCGGTGATTATCGTTGGTTTTCTCGGTGCTCTTGTTAAAGAGAAGCTTGGTGACCGCTACACCTATGTCACGCAAGAAGAGCAGCTTGGTACCGCCCACGCCGTGCTCATGGCCAAACCTGTTCTCGAAGGGAAGGAAGGTTGTACCATTATCGTGACCGGTGACCATCCCTTCTTTAAGGTTGAAACCTTGCAGCATCTCACCGATGTAGTCATGAATGGTGGTGCAACGGTTGCTGTTCTCACGACTCATACCTTTGAACCAGAATTTGACGCTTTCGGTCGGGTCATTACTGATGAACAGGGGACGGTACTCCGCATCGTTGAGAAGAAAGATGCCAGTCCCGAGGAGCTTGAAGCACCCCTAAAGAACCTCAGCGCCTATGCGGTTGATAATGCGTGGCTCTGGCCAGTCCTTGAGAGAATCGAAAAAAGCCCAGTGAGTGGTGAATATTATCTGACCGATATTGTTGGTGAGGCTGTGAAGGAAGGGAAGAAGGTGGTAGCGGTCCAAATCACCGATAGAACCGAAGCGTTAGGCATCAACACTCCTGAACATTTAGCTGAGGCCGAGCGTATCCTTGCTACCTCGTAGATCTCTTTGTTGTTCGTGATTCGAGTGACTCTTGGTACAATAGAGTCACTTTTTAGTAGGTGATATGAAAAGTATTAAAGCCCAAGGTATCGTCATCAAACGGATGGATCTCGGTGAAGCTGACCGATTATTAACCATCTACACTGATCGGGCCGGTAAGGTCCGAGCCTTAGCGAAGGGTAGCCGTCGTCCGCTCTCCAAGCTCGCTGGCCACATCGAGCCTTTTTCGCATACGGTTTTTGAACTGCATGAGGGGAAGAGTTTTTATGTTATTACGGGTGCTGATTTAGAAGTCGGTTTTCTGGGACTGCGGGACGATCTCGAGAAAACGAGCCTTGCTTACTATTTGCTCGAAATGGTCGATGCGTTAACGACCGACAATGAAGCGCATGAAGCAGTGTTCGAGCTCCTGCGCGATGGTTTGACGCTGCTGGAGCATCCTGCTGAATCGGTAGCGACCCGATTGTTTGTCACGGCCTTTATCTTGAAGCTTCTTGCTGAAGTGGGGTATCTACCGGAGCTCGATAGTTGCGTTCACTGCCAGAAGCCACTCCAACCCGAAGATAATTTCTTCTCGGCTAGCCTGGGTGGTATCGTTGGTCCTGAGTGCCGCCAGGAAGCTTCGGATCGACAGAAGATCAATGCAACGGCACTCAAGGCAATGCGTTTGTTCTTGGCCAAACCAATTGAGGTAGTCTATCGATGTACACTCAGCCCTCAAACCCTCGGTGAACTCGAGTATATTATTGAAAATTACTTGCAATATCATGTTGGACGACAGCTGTACTCTCGGGTTTTTGCCAACGAGATTGCCAAAGGATAATGTACTTCTCGACTTCGCTCGAAGAATAGGTTCCGTGGCATATGATCTGTATCTTCCAATTATTGTTCGAGCGAAGTCGAGAACGATCTTACGCACTTGCAATGCCTGTAAACTTGGCATATACTAAACCTATGCATGAGTTAGCTTCTACGCGATTCGACGCCAGCTATGACGGGAACCAAAAGTTCTTCTTTAGCTTTGCGTATCGATTGTGTGGGAGCTAGCCGGCATTTGACATAGATACGTCAAAGGTAGAGCTCCCGCAAGGAGCTCATTTTGTTGGAGGATTCCAGCAGTGTGTTGTGAACAGGAGAAGGGGGCTCAGCAGAGCCCAGCTGGCTTTACGGGAAAAGATCAGGCACCGCAGGTGCCGACGCTCCAGCCTGAACACGATCGGGATCAGCGCCACGGCAGCTTCATCGGCTCGCCGGGAATCGATCTCAACCACGTTCCGCCGAAAGACCGGGTAAAGTAGGCGGAGGGCGCTGATGCGCCACCGATCCAGCGGCAACTGAATGCCGCAGGACGCAAGCTTTGGCCGGAGGGAAGGGATATACCTCTCCGGCCACCAATTCTTAAACACTTGTAAATTGTTCTCGAAACCTGTATCATACCTACAACTAGCTTGCCCGATAGAGGGGTAGGCTATTTTCGAACAAGAGGAACACCTCATTGAAAGTTCGGAGTGACAACAAAGTGCCCGGTAAGAAGTCGGGCGAGAAGAAGCCAGACGGACACCGCGTACAGCGTGGGGGCGCTAACAGGGGAAACGGAGGGCGGCGCTGATGCCCAGGCGGAACGACAAGGCTCGCGGCGCAAGCCGCGGAGCGACCATCGTCTCTGACGGAGCAGCTCTGATCGTAGGGCCCCGTAAGCCTCGGTACGTCCGAGTCGGCACTGGCCGGATCCGTAATTTCCTGAAGCGGAATCCTCGCCTGGGGCAGTATCGTCGCAGGAATGGTGCGCTGCACCGCGTCGCCGACCCTGCCATCTAGGTACTAGGGCCGCACTGGTTCGAACACGCAACAATTTGCGAATGAATGGGGCGGCGCTGAGACACTCGGCGCCGCCTTCTTCGTCCGGTTGACAAGCGGCTAAAAAGCTGCTATACTAGCTGTAATACCGAACAAAGAGCGAATACGATCCCGTGCCTAACCAGCAGGGGACTTTTTATATCTCAATATCTCGCTCACCAATAACCAAAAATGAACAACACACAAAGCCTACAATTTACCGACCAACTCGCTAAGATCCAGGAGAAAGCCATCCTCGGTCTGTTAATTGTACCGCTTGCTGTTGCGGCTATTAACATGACGGTCTTGGTTCGCTCAACGCTTGCCGTTGAGACGCCAAACAAGGTAGAGGAACATCTCATCGAACTTACCAACGCCGAGCGTGGTCGCGAAGGGCTCAAGGCCTTAACCTTTAACCCACGACTGTCGATTGCTGCTGAGAAAAAGGGTGCCGACATGTTGGCGAAGGGCTACTTTGCCCACCAGTCACCTGATGGTCGTGCTCCATGGGACTTTATCGAAGATGCTGGGTATGTCTACTTAAAGGCAGGGGAGAACTTGGCTATTGATTTTGCTAAGCCAGAAGATGCCGTTCCTGCCTGGATGGCTAGTCCAAGTCACAAAGCGAATATCATGAAAGCTGACTACGAAGAGATTGGTATTGCCGAAATCACTGGTTCATATAAGGGTCGTGAGACGACCGTTATCGTCCAGATGTTTGGTACGAAGCCAGTTACTACCGAAAAAGTAATCAAGGCCGTTGCCGAGTCTATTGCTTCACCCTTACCGTTCTAAACAAGCCGAGCTTATCCAGCTCGGTTTTGTATTGGTTGCCCTTCCCTGAAGTACTTGCTTCTGTTAAAATGACCTCATGTCATTACAATCACTTGATCCAATTATCAATCTAGCGAAGCGTCGAGGCTTTGTCTTTCCTTCGGCTGAGATCTACGGTGGAACCGGTGGTATTTGGGACTATGGCCCACTCGGTGTTCTCTTAAAAAACAATGTCAAAGCTGAGTGGTGGAAGGCTGTTGTTCAACGACGGTCCGATATGGTGCCGCTCGATGCGGCGATTATCACCAAACATGAAGTTCTCAAGGCGTCAGGTCATGTCGATACCTTTACTGATCCCTTAATCGAGTGTAAGCAATGTCATATGCGTTACCGTGCCGACAAGGCGCCATTTGATCTGCCAAGCAATGTTACCGAAAAAGATGCAGGGGTCATGGAAAAGCTTGCTGGTATTAACTGTCAGAACTGCGGCAAAAGCGATTGGACCCCACCGCGCCGGTTTAACATGATGTTTAAAACGAACCTTGGTCCCGTTGATTCAGACGAAGCGACGGTCTATCTCCGACCAGAAACCGCCCAAGGCATCTTTACCAATTTCAAGAATATTCTCGAAGTCAGTCGAAAGAAGTTGCCATTCGGCATTGCCCAAATTGGTAAGGCCTTTCGTAACGAGATTCAAACGGGAAACTTCATTTTCCGTGACCGCGAATTTGAGCAGATGGAGATTGAATACTTTGTGGCGCCCGCCGATGCTATCCGGGCTTGGGAGGGCTGGGTGGCTACTCGTGAGAATTGGTATCTCGACTTAGGCATGAAGAAGGAGAGCATCCGACTGCGTGAGCATGAGGAGACTGAACTTTCGCACTATGCGCAGGCTGCAACAGATATTGAATACAATTTCCCTGGCATTGGTTTTTCAGAGCTTGAAGGCATCGCCAATAGGGGAGACTATGACTTAACTGCCCATCAGACTGCTTCAGGCAAAGACCTGACGTATTTTGACGACGTAACGGGCGATAAGTTCTTGCCGTATGTCATCGAACCTTCCGTTGGAGTTGACCGGGCAACACTGGCCTTTTTATGTGATGCCTATATGGAATATCCAAACGGCCGACAGGGCGGGGAAGGAGATGGCAAGCCAGGGGAGGCAGAAACGGTACTGCATCTCCATCCAAAACTGGCGCCGTACAAAGTAGCTATCTTGCCACTTATGAAAAAAGAAGGCATGCCTGAGCTGGCCCAGTCAATTGCGGAAGAGCTTCGGCAGCACTTCTCTGTTACCTACGACGAATCAGCCTCAATTGGCCGACGCTATCGTCGCCAAGATGAGATCGGGACACCCTGGTGTGTCACTGTCGACTTTGACTCAGTAAAAGATGAAACCGTCACTGTCCGCGATCGCGACACTATGACACAGGAGCGGATCGCCATTGTCGACCTCGCGAATTATTTCTCAACCAAACTAAGCTAGCGCAAAACCGCTTGAGTTTGCTCGGAACGCTTGCAAGAAAGCGGTTTTTGGTGTAACATTACTCCACATCCAATAGAGTGCTTCGGCCAGAGTTGCCGGAGGCTCGGATGGGTCCGTGAGAAGAACTTCTGGTAGCTACCGCTATCGGTTGTCAGGGTGTTCGTTCCGAACAAACACATCACCTTTCTTCTCACGGTACCTTTTGCCACTCGTCCAGATGCGGAGTCGTGACCTGTCATCTGGCCGGCGGAGGGTTGAATATTAGCGTGAGTGAAGGCACGCTGAAAAAAGACCCTGCTGGTCGAGGATTAGTTTCAAATTGATGGCTAACGTGGTTGGCTTGTCGCGACGGATCGGACAGGCTGCAGCCAACATCTGTTGTATTGAAACTCTTGCTCGACCCCGTTTTTACGTCGTCCGTCCCCGCCCTGAGGGGCTGAGGGACGACGACGGACGCAGTCTGTGCAGCGCCTCCGCGTTCCAGACTGTTACCCGGACTGACCGACCTGCACTGCCTGCGACAGGAGATGCGTCTCCTAGGCGGTTGCAAACTGGTCCCTCCGGGGTCCGTACTCAGATCGCTCGATCTAAAGCGCGGCACCTCGCCTTACCCTAGGCGAGGTGCTTTTGCGTTTATGGGAGCTTATCCCCTTGACGGTGGGGAAGTGCGGGGATACAATAAGTACACCGGTGGAAGAAAGTGGGGAAAAGTGGAAAAGTCTGTGGATAACATCAGTCTTGAACCGAGGAAGAGCAACGCATGTTTATTGGTGAGTATACAAATAAGCTCGACGAAAAAGGCCGCTTGGCAGTTCCAGCGAAGTTTCGCGGTGATCTCGCTTCGGGCGCAGTTATCACTCGTGGCTTAGACGGTTGTCTGTTTATATACACCAAGACTGAATGGGAGAAACTGGCTGAACGTTTAACAACCTTACCGTTAACTGCTGCCAATGCTCGAGCCTTTGCTCGTCACATGTTGGCCGGTGCCATGGAAGCGGAGCTCGACAAGCAAGGTCGAGTCGTCTTGCCTGGCTATCTTCGCCAATCAGCGACCATTACGACCAATGTGGTCGTTGCCGGTCTCATGAACCGTCTTGAGATTTGGGACGAGAAGAAGTGGCGCGAGTATCAAGAAAAGACTGAGGCAGAAAGTACGGAAATAGCTGAACAACTGATGTTCTAAACATCAACGTTGTTCGGAGAAGCGGGGTTACTGGGGGTGAGGAGAGCTCCAGTAGCCCGTCTTCTCCGGAACAACCGGGAGAGTCACATGCATATACCTGTATTACATCATGAAGTTCTATCGACTCTTTCGTTGAAAACTGGAGATACTGTCATCGATTGTACACTCTGTGGCGGGGGCCACACAC
>CBINIT010000020.1:0-20697 GCA_966250865.1 uncultured Candidatus Berkelbacteria bacterium | reverse complement strand
CTTACTTCGTACATGACTCTCACCGATGATCGGGTAGCGGTTCAGATAGATAAGCTCATCGCCTTTAATGTTCACATGGCCATGGTCTGAGGAGAGGAGAACGAGCACATCGTTGGCATCTTCGGGGCTAAGTTTGGCCAGCAGCTCTTGCTCGACGAGATTGGTGAATTCTTGGATTGCCGCACGGTGCTCCGGTGTATTCGGTCCATATTGGTGGGCAATAGAATCGATTTTACCCCAGTAGACAAAGAAGTACGCCGGTTCTTTGTTCTGCTGAAGTTTGTCGATGAGTTGACGCATAAGGTCTGGTCCGTCGCGGAACGGAAGAAGCATACTGCCTCGATGTACTGAACTCGAATACACCGTGCCGGCATAGTCTTCCAGGATAAACATATACGAAGGTGTGCCAGCCTCAGCGAGTTGTTCATAGATAGTTGATCCTTCATAGAGCATTTTGCCGTTACCGCCAAGTTCAGTGAGCGAATCGGTTTGAATCGAGTTCATCATGCGAAAGGGTAAGGTCGCAATGATACTATCAAATTCCTCAAAGTACACATGCCACTCAGGAAGCCCATGCTCCTGAGGAGTGAGACCGCTATGGTAGGTGGTGAGGGCGGCTGAGGTCGTTGAGGGAAAGACCGAAGTTAAGGGAAAGAGGTCACCGCCAGTGGCAAGTTTGGTCAGAAAATCTGACTGAGCAATGGAGTTAGTAAAGTGGTTATAGCCAAATCCGTCAACAAGTAAGAAAAGGAGGCGTTGGGCATTTGTCGCCTTAAGATCGATCTGCTTCAGAGTCGGCCGATGGCTATCTATGTTAAAAAAGCTGAGTATCGTATTGGGAATCTCGGCAATACTGTTTTGGCCATAGGCAGGGTAGATAAAATTATTACGTTGCTGCGCTTCGATGAGGGAGTTAAAGGCGTCCGTATGGATCATCGTTCACTTCTTTCTTACTTGATAAAACTTTTTACCGCATCAACAAGCCCACAGAGTTCGTGGATACGCGGATTGCCTAAATACTGATCAACTGCACCTAGTTGAAACTGGAAGCTACGCATTGGCTGCTTAAGCTTGGGTTTAATAGCTTCATAGAAGGCATAGGCATTAAGTGTTTTGAATGGCCGACCATGGAAGTTATCCATCTTCACTCGCATCGGCTTGGTTACTTTTAGGTTGTTGTGCATGTGCACGATAATCTCGTAGATTTTACCGAGGCCCTCATCACGCTCCTCCCAGTTTTTGCCATCGATTGCTTTAATCATGAGATGGGTCAGCTCAGAAGCACAGCGTAATCGAGAGAACGCCGTTCCAAACCACTTCTCATATGGAATATATTGTTTTTCCATAATGAAACAGAGTCGCATAATTTGCTCTACGATCATGGCTGTCATGATACGTGAGCCGAGTTCGTCACCCGCTTGCCCGCTTCGACCCATGAATGCCTCACGTGTTCCAATCATCTCCCACTGGACCATATAGAGATAGAGCCAGACGTCTTCAGGGTAGTACGTAAATTTCTCCCGAATCTCACGAAGCTCCTCAAGTCCATCGTAATAGACTTCGCCGCCACTCACTTCAATAAGGCATTGTTGCGGGAAGCTTAACCAATCTTCAGCCGTGATCTTCTTGTAGGGATCAAACTCGAGGAACTGTCCGTAGAATTGTTTAATCGAGTGGAGCTTGATCATGTGGTTGATCGGTCCCGATCTGATCGGTTTCATGGCTTGACGAAGGTAGGTCTCTTTCTCATCGGTATAGTTAGTCGGAAATCCCATAAATTCATACGGAAGATGCTTACGAAGCATCGCATCAATTTCGTGGGCCCTTCTCTTGTAGTCATAGTCACTAAGAAAGAGCCGGAGATGGGGTCCCCAGTTATGATCCATCGATTGCGGTGTGTCGTAGCCCATTACATCGGAGCCTTCGCCCATGAGCGCAGTCGAGTACCTCAATTTTGGAAAATGCTCAGCCATCAAAGGCTTGATGACTTGCTGATCGAACAGGCGATTTAAATCAAGTCCTGGGATGAACTCAGGCCTTTGGTCGGTTTCTTGCTTCATGTAATTATAGTAAAGCGCGCTTGCCTACGCTGTTAGGGGAATTGTGACAAGTTTTCTCATGGAGGTTGTGCTTGTTTCGGTGAAAGCTATAAAATCGATTACAGAAACGTTGTTGTTGGTGCTATGATTAACACATGTCTCGACCATTGGCTAGTATTATTGTTCTCCTGCTCATTGCGGCTGGCATCGTCTGGTGGCGGTTTGATCTGTCAGTACAACCGGCGGTCCTTACTGAAGTCTTACCTCAGGTAAATCAGCCAAAACAGCCAACGATATCAGGTATTGTTGTGCCACACCACGAGATTGTGGCATCCTACCGAACAGAACTTTTCGACGAGCTAAAGAAAGAAATTCCGGCGCCAAGGACCATCGTGCTTATTTCCCCTAATCATTACGGGTCGGGGAACGGGACGATCCAAACTCGAATAGGCGACTGGGAGATTGAAGCTGGTACTATCGCTAGCGATTCAACCATCATCAAAGCGCTTCTCGCTACCGTTGCTACCGATGAGGCGGCAAGTTTTGCCAATGAGCATGGCATTAAAGTCGTTCTTCCTGATATTAAAAAAACATTTCCTGACGCCAAGTTGGTGCCACTGCTTGCTTAAGCAGGGGGCAAGTAAGGCTGATGTAACTGAGCTCCACGATCAGCTTTTGAAGGCCTGTGCCGACTGTCTACTAATCGCTTCGGTCGATTTTTCCCATTACCAGCCGGCGTTGCTCGCCAATCTCCACGACCGTTTGACGAAGCGGTGGCTTGAACGGCTGGATGTTGACCGTATTTTTGAGACCGCAGAGGTTGACTCTCCTGAAACGCTTGCCCTTCTGGCGCAGTGGGCGAGAAGTCACCGTACGGACCGCTTTGTGACAAAACGGCAGACTAACTCAGGGGAGATAGCGGCAAACCCGGATGTTGAAACGACTACTCACCTTTTTGGCTGGTATGAGCAGGGACAGCCGGTTGAGCCTGAACCAGCTGTTAGCTTTACGATTGGTGGTGATATGATGTTTGGCCGGATGATCGCCCATACGTTCTTGAAGGATGGTCTTTGGAAGTCACTCGATCAGCTTGGCAGCCGATTATTCTGGGGAACGGATGCGGGTATTATCAACCTTGAAGGTCCGGTAAGTGACGTACCCGTACCGGATAACATCCAGCCGAACAACTTAACCTTTAACTTTCCGCCAGAAACTATTGAAGCGCTAGAATACCTTAAGATTAACGCTGCAAGCCTGGGTAATAATCACTCGGCGAACGCTGGCAGAAAAGGGCTCGATACGACGCATCGGTTACTCGATGAGGCACATATCCAAGCGATCGGTGGTCCTGCCGATACTCACGCAACCGAGACAGCAGTTAGTAATGGTCACAATCTTATGCTCCATGTCATTGGTTTTCAAACACTAGCTGGTGCTCCTAATATTATCGATCAGATCAAGGCCCTCAAAGTCGATCCGAAGAATCGAGTACTTATCTTTCCGCACTGGGGTAATGAGTATCAGTATCATCACGCAAAGCAACAGGAACAGCTAGCTCATGACTGGATCGATGCTGGAGCTGATGTGGTGATTGGTGCTCATCCACACGTGATCCAGGACAGTGAGCTCTACAAAGGTAAGCCCATTATCTACTCCATGGGCAACCTGCTGTTTGACCAGACATTTTCTAAAGAAACACAGCAAGGCCTTATCTTGTCGGGTGAGTTTACAAAGAAGGGGCTGACCCTCTTTGCTCTACCGGTTCAGTCGGTAAAGCTAAAGCCATCATTGATGCGTGGACAGACAAAGCGAGAAATTCTTGATCGGTTGTATGAACCCTTCACAGGTCTTCGTAAAGATACACGAGCCGGTACGCTTCTTTTCTTTCCTGCCTAGTGATACACTTTGGCTAAGATTCTTTTTTGTACTCGGGAGGGACATGGACAAGCAATCAATCTGGAGACGGCCAGTTAAACCGCTCCTTGGCTGGCTGGTTTTGGCGTTAGTGGCTGCGGGGTTGATTGGAAGCTTCTACTGTCTGCAGTGGAAAAAGCCTAAGCGAGTATCCTATTACGCTGACGATAGTTTTGTGGTGAGTAATCTTACCGGCCAAGGTGATTTGGGGCAGGGTGGTCTTCCCAATACGAAGGCATCACCGGTCCCAAAATACGATGACCTGCCGTTTACCGATGAAGGGGTCACCTGGTTGAGTGATTTTAAAGCCCTCGATGACCTTGGCCTTATAGTCATTCCTGAACTGACAAAACAGCAGATGGAGAAAGCAGCTATTAGCGAGTATAAAGGTGTAACTTACCAAAAAGTTGGTGAGGACAACGGGAAAGATATTATTGTGGCTACGCTCCGGTTGGAGTTTGCTGAGCCGGGTGGTGCCAATGCTGGTGAGACCTATCAATTTCTTAAAGAAAGCGACTCATCATATCAATTGATGTCAGCTCACTCAACATCAAAATACAAAGGCGAAAAGAACTACCCTTCACTCATTACCTTCTCAAATAAAGTGACAGGTGAAAGCTATAAGAAATATAATAGCCTTGCCTATCGGAAAACGATTAACATTGGTGATGCTGTGCTTGAGGCGTTAAGCTATAGCGTCTCCATCGATGCTCCATATGACGCCGTTATCGGTAGTGCGTTTAATAACGAGGCTGCCACGCCCAAAGAGCTTGCGAAGCTTCCGATTGGTACTGTCTACCTTCACCAATTTCCTCAGGGTGACGACTATCGTATCGAAGTAGCTGTCTTAAAGCGGTTGAATGGCACAGCTGAAATGTATGACCTGCCGGTACCCTTCAGTAAAGATGACTACAGCGTAACAATAACTTGGAACGATGGCACGAAAAATGAAGATCAATATCGCTTTGACGGTATACCAAAAGGCTGTGGCGCGCCATTTGGATCAGCGATTATCGGCACCGTTTCAAGCGACGCATTAGCTGAGTCCGGCAAGGGTTCTTCAGGTGACGTCGTCTACGACTTTAAGGACACGAGCCACCCGGTTCTCAAGGCGGCCTACGACTCCTATGCGACATTTTACAAGGACATGCAGGCTGCAATCGCCAAAGATCCTAAGAACTACAATAGTGACTATGACAAGAAGATTGCTGCAACAAAGATCCTTACTCTTGAGGAGTATCGAGCGAAGCATGGTGTGATCGTATTCAAGGACGCACTTGGCCGTTACGCGTTTTTAACCAGCATGGAATATGCACCTCAGGTTGAATGTGGAAAACCAGTCATCTACCTCTACCCGGAAAAGCCGTCTAAAGTTTCGGTAAAGGTTGGTGCCGATGTGACTATCTCTGAGCCAAATTATGGTAAGGGTTGGACGGCTCAGGCGGACCCAAGCGGTACGCTCGTGGTTAATGGAAAAACCTATGCTTCACTTTATTGGGAAGGCAAGGGCCACGGCCAGTATCCGGCGATAACCGAAGGGTTTATCGTAGCTCAGGCAGATGCGGACCGAACTATTCGTGAGCATTTGACGACGCTTGGTTTAAATAGCAAAGAGTCGGCTGACTTCATGGAGTTTTGGGCGCCTCGTTTGCCAAAGACACCATATGTTCGGTTGACTTGGTTTGGTACCCGTCAGCTCGATCAACTGGCTCCCCTTGCCGTGAGTCCTAAGCCCGACACCATGATTCGTGTCTTCCTTGACTTCGAAGGGCTTCAGCAGCCGGTCGACATTAGGCCACAACGTCTTGGGGCAGTTTCCCGTAACGGATTTACCCTGGTTGAATGGGGCGGTCTGCTTCACTAATTTAATCGATACGAACATAACTAAAAAGAACGATCCAACAGCGTTCTTTTTAGTGCTCGGTAGTGTCCGTTCAGCCTCTGTGCAGTGAGTAGCTGATTACGCCTCAAAAGTATCTCGAGACTCATAACGATCCAGAAATCGTGTCTGATCTTCAATGATCTGTGGAACGCGTGCATCGTGATAGAGGGTGTACTCATAGCTATGGATTAAGATGCGCATCGCAAAGCGCAGTGGAATTAATTCGTATAATAATTCGAGTTCTTCGGAAGACAGATCATGCTCTTTTCGGTATGCGTTAAGCATGATGTCGGCTCGTTGAGGTTGAAAATCATACATAAAGCAAAAATAGGCGATAGCAATTGCGATATTTTGAATGTATGGGCTTTGAACCATGTCGCTAAAGTCGAGAATCGCTGCAAGCTTACCATCGTGAATTAACACATTCCCTTGGTTGATGTCATTATGGATAAAGCCACTTGGGAGTGCGGAGAGAGTCGATTTAATGTCGTTGAAGCGCTGGAGCATCGCCGTTAACCGTTCACGAGTTTCCTTACTTGTAACAAAAGGTAAGTACTCAGCTAAACGATCAAAGTGTTTGAGATCCCATTCATAGTTTTGACGAGGTTTGTAGCTGGGATCGCTTGGGAGAAAATATCGTAAGAGATTATCAATTCTCCCCACCTCTTGGCCAATCGTCGTCACGAGCTGGTCGGTCATGCTTTGTTGGTAGGCCTCTTTCCCGACAATAAAGTCTAGAACAGCAGCAGGTTTATTGTGCAGAAAACTGAGCAGCGAACCCTGATTATTTATATGAATAGGTGTAATTCGAGCGTCGTGCTGCCTCAAGAAGCGCATTGCCTCAAGCTCGAAAAATACACTCTCTATGGCTATGGAAGGTGCTTCGTAAATCTTAACGACGAAATGACCTTTATCTGTTAGGACTGAGTAATTTGAGTTGTCAAAGCCCGAGTTAAAGAGCTCGTAAGAATGGATTGCGCCTAAATTTGCGTATTCATTAAGAACTGTTTGAAGCTCAGGCTGCGTGTAGTGCTGTCTCATGTGGTTAGTATAGCAAAGAGCCAGCTATATCGTATCTGCCCAGTCGCCCAACGAGTGAATAATCGATTTTAGTTCGGTGCCCTTTTGAGTCATTCGGTATTCAACTGTCGGCGGGTTCGTAGGAAAGACCGTCTTTGTGATGAGTCCGCTTTCGGTCAGCTCCTTGAGTCGGAGAGAAAGAACCTTGGGGCTGATGCCGTCGATGAGGCGAAGGAGCTCATTGAAGCCCTTCGGTGTCGTACAGAGATTATAGAGAATAAGGAGCATCCATTTGCTGCCGATAAGGTCGACCGCCTTATGAACGCCGCAGTGGGTTGTTTCTAGGATTTTTGTCATAGGTAAGTAACTTTCTTTTTAGTAACTTCTTGTAACTATCTAAAATATAGCTAGTATAAAGAAAATAGTCAACCCCCTCCTGTCATCCTTGGCTGGAAGGTCCGCCGGCTGGCGGATCGCTCCAGATCGAGGATCCCGTACACCATCTACTTGGCGGAGAGATTCCCGATCAGGTTTCGCTGCAGCGAACCAGTCGGGAATGACGGCGGAGCGGATAGTAAAAAGAAAGGTGAATATGTATGATCAACTTGCATCGTCTGAGCAGATAGAGGCGACGATTGCTGCCCTGCAGGCCAATGGGATTAATGGATTGGTAGTAGAATCTGGCGAGGAAGCAAAGAAGAAGGTTCTCGAGCTCCTACCCGAAGGCACTGAGGTTATGACCATGACTTCAGTAACGCTTGACACGCTAGGCATCGCCCAAGAGATTAACGAATCGGGCAAGTATGATTCCGTTCGAGTGAAACTAAACGCTATGAATCGAGAAACGCAGGGGAGTGAGATGCAAAAACTGGGTGCGGCTCCTGACTGGACGGTAGGGAGTGTCCATGCAGTAACGGAGGATGGGAAAGTACTGATTGCCTCAAATACTGGGAGTCAACTTCCTGCTTATGCCTACGGTGCCGGTCATGTGGTCTGGGTGGTGGGAGCGCAGAAGATCGTGAAAGATGTTGAGGCCGGCCTGAAGCGGATTTACGATTATGTCCTCCCGCTTGAGGCTGAGCGAGCAAAGAAGGCATATGGTGCTCCCGGGAGTTTTGTCAGCAAGCTACTGGTGATTAACCGAGAAAATATTGAGAACCGGATTACCATTATCTTTATTAAAGAAGTAATAGGGTATTAAAACGAACACAGGGCGCTCATCGTGAGCGCCCTGTCTATTCTTCCTCCTTCCATGTGATGTACCAATTGATGTCCTGACGGCCGATCATATCGTCAGTCACCAACCGCAGTTGGAGATCGCAGATGCACCGTTGCACAATGGCAACATGTACCGGCGGGCCAGTTGGCCCTCCAGCGTCAAATCCGGTAGTGCGGTCGTTTACGGATTCGATGAGGTCCGATAGCCACTCACCCCACTCTTGCCAGCTTCGTGGTTTGCGCTTTACCGGTGCAAAGTAGGCGTTACCGGCGAGGTAGAGGCAATCGCCGAGGTAGGCGGCATACGAACAGCCGATGGTATGTCCAAAAATTGACATCCTTGACTGTTCGATTATCTCCTCGGGCCACTGTGGACCTAGAGTCCGCGACGCAAGCGGACCTTCAAGCAACGAGAGTCCGGCAAGTGACCGGAGGAAGGACTCTCGGTCCATCCCTTCGTCATCCGGCAGGCCCTTGAGCGTAATGTGACCCGGCCGGCAACCGACCGACCACAGGGTGGTCATAATCGGCCGAAGCCAGATCTTGTGCTGTTGTCGATACAGCACAACTTTCCCGACGGTGCCCACTTGAAGCATTCCGTCGAGACCATATTCCCAGTCCATTTCATACTTCCTTATGGGGGATGGTTGCGGAAATGCAACAGCAAATAGTACACCTGAAGCAACCTGCTGTCAAGCGCTTGGCTAGAGTTAGACTGCTCGTAATATTTCGATATTATAAAAAGACGGCCTAAGCCGTCTCTCACTTATTCGTTTGTAATAATTTTAGGTGGTCGATTGCTCATGTCGGTATACCGCCACCAAGTTGGGGTGAACTCGAGAAAAGCCGTTCCCTCATCTCGAAACTTTTCCGCAAAGGGATGCTTGGCATAGTGCACCTTGCAAAGCGCTTCTAGCTCGCTGGGCTCAGTCACAATTCGGACAGTGCCATGAGCCTGGACGGTAATCATCTCTTTTTCGTTGAAACCGACCACGAACGCAGCAGGACTAGGCTTGGTATCACTGAGTGCTTCGCACTTCATGGAATTAGCCCGTGTCTGGATGAAGAATCGCAGCGGCTCCTCGGTATGAGAAAAGTGGACGGTCGCGGCATGTGGTGTGCCGTCTTTAAGGAGAACGGTTAGGACGGAGATGGCATTATGTGCAAGAAATTGCTGGATTAAATTATTCATAACTTTAGTATACTCTACAGCTACTCGTTAGCTCAATATAATAGAACAAAAAAAAAATAAATACCCAAAAAAACGGCTGTGGGCCGCCTCCCGGAGGAGGCGGCCCACTTCGTCGCCGGCACAGTGCCGACTTACCCGTTCTTCGTACTTACGGGCTTTTTGGTCTTGGGATCCAGCTTGTGAAGCTGGTGATTCCGCCCTTCACGGGCGGCGAGCAGGTAGATGAAGCCATCGCTGCCAGTGAAGGCGACGCCGACTTCCGCTTTCCCCGGGTTGGTCTTGGGATCCAGCTCTCCCCATTCGATTTCGGTGACCTGTGTGGGAATGGTTACCCAGTCGGTTATCCGAACCGCGGTGATGGTATTGTTCTTGATCTCCTTGGGATTGGTCCGGACCACCATCACCTTTGTCTCGTTGCCGGGCTCTTTCGAGTCCGGGCGCTTCATGGTCATCTTTCCCCACTCGATAACCATGACCTGGTACTTGCCGCTGGGGCTGCTGTAGCGCGGGATGCCGATGAGCGGTTCCCCGGTCTTGGGGTCGACCTCCATCGTGAGGTCAGACGGTCCGATCGGCCGCTCGGTGACCTGTGGCTGGGCCTTGTGCCACGAGCCGATACCGATGAGGACCAGCACGCAGAATCCCAGAGTCGCGCCGATCTTGGCAGGCGCATGCCGCATGGGCGCGAAGACGGGTCTGACCCCCATGTTTTCCCAGGACACGGGCTTGAGGAGGGCGCGCCACAGAGGATAGAGCGCCGTCAGTGTGATCACTGCGCCCACCCCGGTGCCGTTGACGTTCAGCCACTTGACCGTGTCGTTCAGGGCCCACAGGGGTCCCATGGCGTAGGTCGAAGCCATACTGATGACAGCATCGACGATGAGCGTGGTCACGGGCATGAGCAGGCCGACCACGGCGTGTACCGCTGGGCTGCTCTGAAGCGACCTGCCGATGAGCCAGGTGTTGACAAGGCGCGTCAGCAGCATGGTCATGGCGCAGACGTACAGCGCGCTGGTTCCGAGGAACAGGGATCCATGCCGCGGCAGGTAGGACGTGACGAGCGGTAGGGTGGCGAGGCTGAGGTAGCCCCAGATCATCGCCATGAGCCCGAAAAGGAAAATCGGTACGAACGGCCACAGCTTGCGCATGGTGCGGTGTCCTAATGTGCGAAAACGGCTAGAAGATAGACGCTTCTAGTCAGAGCAGTATCGCAATAACTCTTACTGAGTATTATATCTAAAGTTAACGTGCAATTTTACCTAAAAACACTTATTTTGTCAATAATTGTATACTACTAGATGGCAAATTTGTATGGTGGAAATCGGCATTAACAAAAAAAAGCAGCCGAGGCTGCTTTTTGAGTAATTCCCGGATGGTTTACGAGGTAATGTTGATCATCCATTCTACTCCAAACTTATCGGTTACCGTACCAAAGATGTCACCCCAAAACTCTTTCTTGAGCTCGGAGGTTACCTCACCGCCATCGGTGAGCATGTGAAAGATCTTCGTAAGCTGTTCTTCATCACTTCCGCCGAGTGAAAGTGTAATAAAGCTTTGCCCAAACTTCTCTTTTCGGGTACTGTCACTCGCCATGAAGCGAATAGCCCCACCGGTTAAGGTGGCGTGCATCACTTTATCGTCCATCCCTTGCATCTCTTCAGGCTTTTCGCCCGGTGCTTCAGCGTAGGTCTGTATGACGAGCTCGCCGCCAAAGACGGTCTGGTAAAAGGTCATGGCTTCTTTACAGTTACCGGTAAAGAAGAGGTAGGGTTGAAAATCAATATTTGACATAGCGTTCCTTTCTACATTGCACCAATAATAAGGCCCATGACAGCAAAGGTTACCGTATTGTAACCGGCATTGATGAGCCAAAGTTTGAACGGTTTACCCTCGAACATATAGTTCACGCCAAAAGCCAGGGCGACCCAGCCGAAGCCAGCTGCCACGCCTGCTCCCAAACCAAAGGCCCAGCTCGCATCGGGGCCAATAAAGGCGGCGAGGTTGGTTGCCATGATGAGCTCGAGTACGAGCGAACCGACGAGGAGTTTTCCAAGATTGGGTGTATTGGCGCTCGTGGTCTCACCTTTCATGCCGATAAGTTTTTGCCATGGTTTGGTAAACCACGTCGTGTACCAAAGCCCGCCAAGAACAAAAGCGGATAGTCCGGCTAGGAGTACGGCCAACCAATTAATAGTCATAGTTTCCTTTCTATGTTTCTTGATATTTATGACGAAGGAGATGATAGGAACGGGATTTCATGGCAACTACTGTGATGATAAGGCCAATGATGCCGGTGGCTATGAAAACTAAGGCGATGCCCCGACCGGGGCCCGTACCAAACCAGCCGCCAATAAGTTCGACGCCACGGCCGGTAGTCATGAAGGGGATAAAGATAAACTGGGCAATCGGCCCAATGAGGAAGGCGGTAAGGGGCGACGCTGATTGCTCAACACTTTGAGCAAAGCCAAAAACACGACCTTGTCGTTCATAGGGTACAACCTTCTGAAGAATTGTCTGTTCAGCAGCTTCGATGATCGGAATAATCGAGATGTAGAGCAGCATGCCAACTGCCAGGAGCCAGATTGAGGGCTGAATAGTAAAGAAGATCGAGATTGTCCAGAGGACAACGTTGGTCAGGAAGAGTCGACGGAGCGGATCGTTACCAAGGCCTTTTTTTGAGACATAGACTCCACCTAAAATGAAGCCCATACTGAGTACACCCCAAAGCACACCCCAGACTTGGACGGAGACCAGTGTTAGACCATAGGCATCCATGAGTGACATGAAGACGCCACCGAGAAGATTATTGAACGTATTAAAGAAGATAAGCCCAAAGAGTCCGGGAACATCGCGAATGACCCTAATGGTACCAGGAAGATCGAGCTTCTTCGGCTTTTCGACAGTATGAATAATCTCTTTTTCGGGTATCTCAAGCGTTGCGAGGTGCAGCAGGGCGGCAACGGTACCGACAATACTGATAATGAGCACGCCGGCCATGTTCCAGTAACCAAGGACTAAGCCACTCCCAAACGCAGTGATCGAAAAGGCGATACCCATCATCATGCCAACCAGACCGTTTGCCTTGTCTCGTTCATCTTCGGCAATGAGCAAGGTAACGAGTGTGGGCAGAGCAATAGTTCGGATATTCCCTACAATGACGCCGAGGAGCAGAAGGGCAATGAAGATCCAGAGGACCGGATTGGCGACAGTAGTAAACGACTGTTCGGGCGTTGCGAGATAGAGGGCTAAGCTGAGACAGAAGATAAGCAGTGTAATGCCGCTTGAAAGGAGCATGGCGCTCTTTTTCTTATTGTGATCAACAACCGAACCAAACCAGAGTCCCGATACCGCCGTCATGACCAGGTAGCCACCCCCGACCAACGAGGTGGCAAGTACTGAGTGAGTTTCCAGATAGGCCCAGTAGGTAACGGCAAACCAAATAAAATTATTGGTTACCGCAGCAATGAGCGTGTTGATGAGGACTTGGTAAAATGTTTTCACTTGCCTAGTATACTGGTTGTTGCTCGTTGGTTCAACGTAGGAGACAGAGTTCTTTTTTAAGAAAGTTTGAACCCCGGCATGACTCACGCCGGGGTTCTAGTTTGATGGCGCTGCCATCCGATCAATCCCGGGCGAGGAACTCCGGGAGGAAGCATAGAGCGGTCATCAGACCGCCGAGTGTAAGCGAAGCGAGGACAGACCCAACCCAGCCGATGCTGAGGGCGACCCAGATCGGCGTGCCGCCGGTCCAGATAACCCCGCCGAAAGCTACTGATCCCGCTGCAACGATCTTATGGTACATTTTCTTCTCCATGTATCCGCTCACGAAAAATACCTAGGCAAGGCCTAAGTATTACCTTATACGTTACATATTTTTACCGGTTTGTCAATCCTCGGACCCCACGCTAACTTAGCCTATGCCAGGTTTGGTTTATGGGGTATTGGTTACATGACGACGAAGGTGAGCGGGGATATGGATCAGAATCTCGTGTGGGATGGTGCCAGCGAGTTCTGCCATTTTGTTTACGCAATTCAAATGCTCTGGATTATTACTCATCACAGTAACAGGAGTGTTAAGGGCGACGTCTGGAACTGATGATACATCGATCGAGCTGATATTCATGCTGACTCGACCAATGATAGGGCACGGTATGCCATTGACCAAGACCATACCCTTGCCGCTCAGCCGCCGATCAAGACCTTCAAAGTAGCCTACAGGAATTGTCGCGATACGCATGGGTGATTTAGCGACAAATGTGCCATTATACCCAACTGTTTCTCCTGGCTCTATCGTTCGTACCGAACTAATAACCGTTTGCATGGAGAGTACCGGCTTGAGTTCAAGCGCTGTTGGCGAGGTACTGATACCATAGAGTCCGATCCCCAGCCGGGCAACATTGCAATCTATTTTTTCCAAATATCGTGTTCCGGCTGTGGCGGCGATATGAAAATATCGTATAGCTGGGAGCTCTTCCTTGCATCGTGCAACGAGCGTATTCCAAAGGTCAATTTGTCGATTGGTGAGCGCTGATTCCTCGGTATCGGCATCGGCGAAATGAGAACAGATACCCTCGAGTTCGATTAAGCGATTCTGTTTGATAATTTGGAGCGCTTCACTGAGCTCGCTTGGCATGATGCCCTGACGATGCATGCCGGTATCAATTTTAAGATGAAATAGAGTTGGCTTTTTGAGCTTGGTTTCTATCTGCCGTAGCTGCTCGAGACTGGTTAAAATAAAACTGGTCTCGATGCTTGTGGCGACAATGTCGTCTGATCGTACGTAGCCAATGACGAGGAGCTTCGAATGGATCCCGTTATGTCGGAGCGTAGTCGCCTCAAAAAGTGAGTCCACGGCGAAGAAGGCCTTCTCTTCAGCATCGAGAATGGTGGCGACTTTAACTATGCCGTGGCCGTAGGCATTGCTCTTCAGCACTGGTGCAAATTGAATAGTAGGAAACAGCTTGCGGTAGGCTGCTAAGTTGCCACGAAGACTTGAGGAGGAAACGCGTACTTCGACTAGCGGCTGAGCAGGAGCTAGCGATTTTTTTAACTTTCGAAGCGTGTGGATGAGCTGTTTCATAGAGTTCTCATGAGAGGTAGGTGAGAAGATAATTTTGAATCGTCTTGATTTCTTCTTCGGTTGTTTCAATCGTCTTGAGCTCTGTTTTGACTGGCCAGTCAGGATCGGTATAGACTCTGTCGTTAAACGTAACCGGTTTTGAGTAGCGGGGGATAAAGTGAAAATGCACATGAGGATCAACCATCATGAGGGCTAGGTAGTTAAACTTCTCTGCTCCAAATGTCTTACGAAGCAGGTTCTCCATCTCGTTGCTTACGGTTGCAAATTCTGCCCACTCTTCTTTTGAGAGATTGCCAAGATTGGTTGCCTCAGACTTTGCGATACTGACTAGCGATCCGAGCGTGACATGATTAGCACGAACAAATACCGCCCAATGGTCATATTCTTTAAGAAGCGTTTCCGGGTAGCCAAAAGTGTAGAGTGTTTGGTTCATGCTTACCTTCCTCACTGTCTCACTATAACAAAAAAGCAGCAAAATGCTGCATTCGTAGTTGAGTGACTGTGTGGGAGCCGCGCTCGGCGCGGCCCCCACTTGTCTCGTCGGTTAGCGGTCTTTCTCTTTACCGCCTTCCTTGTTCCACGCCTCCGGCGTCACCTTGACGGCGTCGTCGGGCCCGATGATCACGAGGTAGCCCTTGGTGTTGTCCTGGCTACCGATGACGCTCATGGTCACTGGGATCCCGTCTTCCGTCTGTGAGTCCATCGTGAGAACGGTGGTATTTGGCTTCTTCCGCTGTTCCTCGACGAGGTCCGCGGCGGCCTTTTTGCTGAGCGCTTCGCCATTGAGGACGAAGCCGATGTCCGTATTGAGACCTCCGTCCTTGTCGCTAGAGGTGAAACGGATGCCGGCGAGGGGCGAAGCCAGCGACTTGCCGACAATCGACCGCTTTGCGCAGCCAGACAGGAGAGCGACGCCCAGTAGGGCAAGACTCAGAAGCAGGGTCCGGAAATTCACGGGATGTTCTCCTTGGTGTCGTCAGGGTGAAAGTGTAGCGGTGTTTTGACGACCCATCAACACTCAAAATAAGTGCTCATGGGTCATCAAAAGCGTAACTCATGTACGAAACAGCAAACTATACCATATAAAATATAAAATGTCAAGACACAAGGCAAAGCCGCTATCTCGACAGATCGTCTCTAGTACTTGGCCGTATAGCGCGAAAGAGCTACTTAAACCGAATCAGCTCGCCTTTACGCTTCACAATATTCTTATAGTCCCACTGGATATCCGTAGCCTTTTTGAGCCAACGTTGTAGGTCGGTCGTGTTAATTTGGTCCAGGTTCGTATATCGAGCCTGTGCTGCTTTAAACGTACCTTCTGGCTGCAGTCCAGGTTCGTCAAATGACTGACCGCTCCAGAACAGGAGCTGGACGGCATCTTTAAGGACACTATAACCTGCTACCGGGTTGCCGTCGAGAAACCAAACAGGGGAGCCATGCCACACTTTACTCTCTGCTTGGGGTAGGCCTTGCTCGATCTCTGCCGCTAACTGTTTACAGATTACTTTTTCCATTCCAGATTGCTTCGCGTTGTACTCGCTGATAGTTGCATCCATAGACTATCCTTCCCATAATTGCTGCTTAATTTACTTCTTACTATACCTATCGCAGCGTAAAAAGACGAGATCCTTCCAGCTGGCTCAAGCGTCACTCTTGACAAAAACTACGATAATCAATATAAATATATTGTGAAACGATAAATAATATGCTATTATCACAGTATCGACCAAGAAATGAGGTGCTCTATGGACAAACTACTCATCCTTACTAGTTTGCGCAATGTCGGCGCAGCGGGTGTGTATATTTTCGGCATTTCGCAATTTCTCTATTACGGTGAACGACTGTTCGACAATAAGAGCTACGAGAATCTGATGCCATTTCTTATGTTACTTCTTTTGTCATTATCCGCAGCTGTAGTCGGCAGCCTTGTCTTTGGTCCAACGGTCCTGCTTTTCTTGGAGAATAAGAAGACAGAAAGTATAAAATCGGCGATGTACAGTGTATTGTGGCTTTTCGTGCTCACAGTCAGTGTCGTTGCTGGATTACTCATCGTTAAATAAGTATCAGAGGAAATAGTATGAAACAAAGTTCAACCATTATTCTACGAGGTGCCGTCCTAGCGATCAGTCTCGTTATTATTGCCCTTTGCGTGTGGGTCTTGCCGATGGGACTACGAAGTGAAACTGTTAGTGGGTATCGTCCAATTATTCTAGGCATGTATGTGACAGTTATTCCATTCTTCATTGCTGTTTATCACGTATGGAAGCTCTTGGCTGTTATTGGCAGAAATAACGCCTTTTCGCAGCATTCAGTGAAAGCTTTAGACGTCATTAAATACTGCGCGATGACCATTAGCATTTTGTATGCCGCAGGTATGCCATATGTCTTTATTGTAGCGGAACGCGATGACGCTCCTGGCGTTATCTTGATTGGGCTTATCATTACCGCCGCCTCAGCCGTTGTGGCAACATTTGCGGCCGTTTTGCAAAAGCTACTGACCAGTGCAATTACTATTAAATCCGAAAACGAACTAACGGTTTGAGGAGTAACGCATGTCTATAATTATCAATATTGATGTCATGCTCGCGAACCGGAAGATGAGTGTGACCGAACTCGCCGAAAAAGTTGGCATTACGATGGCCAACCTTTCAATCTTGAAAAATGGTAAAGCGAAAGCAATTCGACTCTCTACGCTCGAAGCGATCTGCAAAGCATTAGCATGCCAGCCAGGCGATATTTTAGAGTATAAGAGCGAGGAGAAGTAGTCATGAACCAAGGTATTACCACTTTTTCAAGACTCGTTGTTTACCTTATGGCCTTAGGGGCGGTGGCTGTCTGCGTCATCATGCTACCTGAGCTTGCACGAGAGGCGATCGTTGAAGATCCGGGGAGCAGGGTAGGGGCCTACCTCTTTTTGGCCGGAGCCTATGCGTTGTTCGTGCCGTTTTTTATTGCATTAAGTCAGCTATTGAAACTTTTAAGATATATCGATGCTAGCCAGGCATTTTCTCAACTGTCGGTTGACGCACTCCAGAGTATTAAAAATTGTGCGAACGTGTTTAGTTTCATGATTGTTCTGGGTGTAACCGCAGCGATTATGGTTGCCCGAATCGCCGATCCGACAGAAGATATTACGCCGCTCGTTGCACTTGGTGGTATTCTTACCTTTACCTCGAGTGTGATTGCAACGTTAGCCGCGGTTTTGCAACGATTGCTTCAAGACGCTATCGATATGAAAACAGAAAATGATCTGACGGTTTAATCACTCACCGTACCTGTTACGACCTCGCCTGCCCGTGTATAGTGTGCAATAATCAAGCCGCTTGGTGTCGCTTTACTTTCTTGAAGTGTAAAGGCGGCGGCAATAGTTCCCTCGCCAAACAGCTTCTTGCCCTGACCAAGAGTCAGTGGGTAGGTAATGAGCCAGAGCTCATCTACTAGGTCATGCTCTAAGAGCAGCTGAATAAGCTTGCTGCTGCCCCAGACCTGAAGATCAGGACCTTCTGAACTCTTGAGCTTTTTTATCTCATCAACGTTCTGAAGAAAGTGCGACTCTTTCCAGTCTGAGTCCTTTCGGGTAGTCGATAAGACATACTTTGTACCCTGGTTGATGCCCGGCCACACGTTGGCGTGTTTAGGCCAATAGTCTTCCCAGATCTCAAATGTTTTTCTCCCTAACAGGTAGTCAGTAGGCTTCATTAATTGTTGCATGAGCTTGCTAGAAACTTCATCGCCATAGGGCGCTGTCCAGCCGCCATACTTGAAGTCGCCTGACGTATCTTCCTTTGGCCCGCCCGGTGCCTGCATGACTCCGTCGAGAGTGATCATTGTGATGACGGTTATTTTTCTCATAGAGACTCCTTTTGTGAATGATTATCGCTAGGTAGATCGTACAAAATGGCCAAAGCTATTGGCGAATATGATTGCATAGTGACCACCGCCGAGATTGTTATGGCTCACGGTTTGTCATCCAATGACCCTATTTTAACCAACATCTCGTCGTACTTTTCCTGCATCTCCGGGTGGGTAGCCCACTGCACATCCTGACCATCGCCAGGTTTTCTTGGAACGATATGAAAATGCGTGTGGAATACATCTTGCTGAGCTTCTGGTCCTGAACTATTAATTATTTGGACGTTCTCTATGCCTAAGTTAGCTTGGTAGTGCGCAGTAAGTTTTTTAATGACACTCATCAGTTCATTAAGCTCATCGAGAGGAGTATCGAAGATATTTGTATAATGATTTTTGGGAATAACGAGGGTGTGATATGCATTTGCCGGATGGATATCTAGAAACGCGTAAACTTTTTCGTTTTCATAAACTTTCCAAGACTTAGCTTCACCGGCAACAATTTTACAAAAAATACAGTCGTTCATGAGAGTGTCCTTTCTTTTCTAGCCTACAGTGCTATGTCTCATCGATATACTTTTTCACGCCAGGGTAAAGATCGGCATAGTCGCTCCAGTTAAACGGGTTGGCTCGAAGTGGGCGAGCAGTCGATTTGTCAGCTCTCGCCCATAGATCGATCGAACAGTACCAATCGAAAAATGCCCGATGCGTTTGAGGAAGGGTATCGATATTACTCTTCAAGTAGCGTTGCGTGTCAAGAAATGCAGCATAGACCCCATCTGGCCTCAAGGTCGTCGTATTGAAATAAGACTGAAATTGGGTGATGAATTCTTTTTCCGAAAGTGTGAAGCCATAGTCCCGTAGTCGATCGCCAATGGCTAAAATATCCAACATCGTTATATAGCACTTAAAGCACGTATTGCAATGAGTATAGGAAGTGTTTGCTCGACCATGGTGTGTGCAAACCACAAGCTGAGGCTTGGGAAGGTTGTGCTGCGAACAGAAATTTGAGATTAATTTAATCTTGTCGGTTCGAGTCATGAAAAAATCATCGTGAGTGACGTGCAGCCCAATAGGAGAAAGGTTCTCATCGATAACGGGGGAAGCAGGCTGTTCTATGGTTTGGCCGTCCGGGAACATGAATGAACGCCAAGTAAAGCCTGAGGGAATATAGAGCTTCGGTATGCCTTTGGCATAGAGCAGTGGAGCCGACATCCCTACCCAGGAGAGTCCCATGGTCGTATCCCAAAACCACTTGGTGATATCGATTGAGGCTTTATTCAGGTAGCTGAGATTGAGAAAATCAGAGTAGTTGGTTTTGATTTTATGGATCGTCAGGTTATGGTTCGCAGCCCAGGCGGCTGCTTGTTCGTGAGGCTCGTTTAATGAAATTAAGGCTGGATGCTCGTCAAAATGGCGTAGCACCGTGCAGGTTGAGTCGACGCCACCAGTAAACATCGATGCCGACCTGATGTCGTGTTTGCGTATTCGATTTTTCACCAGCTTTCCTGGGATGAGTTCTCCGTCCCAGCGGGTATTGTAAAAGAATCTCCGATAGAACTCTTTTATTTTACCTAACGAGTGATAGAGATCTTCATCCATCTCGTCTATGATATATGTCTCACCAGAAAACCAGATCGTAGCGATTGCGTTGGTGATGAGTGGGATTTCGACAATACTACTAGGTAGATTCGCCAGTACTATTTCTCTGGGATAGGTAAGTGCAAGTGGTTCATTAATATAATGCTTGCTAAATTCAGCAGACAAGAAAAAACGAATCCGGTTCTCATGGATTGATTTTGCTTTAACAAGGGGCTTCACAGCACTATCTCGATCATACTCCTAGACAAAATTGATATTCCGTCTAGTTTGAAATTTGCATAAGGTAGGCATTGCCATTGTTGGCGGTAACGATGTTAGCAAAAACACCCATATCAATGTCAGACGCTTTGAGATAAAACTGAATCTGATCATCTGATGATATATTCATGATGCTATTGTAGGCCAGGGTGTAGCCACCTGCTTGTCGGGCGTTAGTAGCAGTGACAGGAGTTATTGTACCATCGTTCACTTTCATGCCTATGGTGTACGTTGCGGGGGTAAAGCTATCTTCTGGAGCGTCCTCTACTAAAAGATACAGGCTAAGGTTAATTTGATAGACACCAGTCTTCTGCGCGGTCATCGTCGCAGGCGATGTTGTTGACACACTTACGCTTGACGATGGGCCGGTGGTACTGAAAGGAACTGGGATCCACGTATCGGGGTCATCAAAAACTATATTTTCCGAAGCGAGCGAAAGTTGGCCGTAGGCTGGTGAAAAGGTGCCAGCGGGTCCGGTTGGACCAGTAGCTCCAGTGGCGCCTTGGGCACCAGTCGCACCTGTCGCACCTGTGCTACCACTTGATCCTTGCTCGCCTTTCTGTCCAGTCGAGCCAGTACCACCCGTTTTTCCTGCGGACCCTGTAGCGCCCGTTTCCCCAGTGTCGCCTTTTGGTCCTGCGGG